>NZ_JBHTVA010000103.1:0-32733 GCF_042793325.1 Embleya sp. NPDC056575 | reverse complement strand
GAGGGTAGTCGATCAGTTCGTCGCGGGCTTCCAGGACGGCGGCCCGGTGGCCCCGTATGCCGAGGAGGTTGGCGAGGGTGAGGCCGACGGGCCCGGCTCCGATGACGACGACGTCGGTGTCGAAGTTGGTCATGGGGTGTTCCGATCGATTCGGTAAACGGTCGATGCCGGTTCAGTTGTGCGACAGGAAGTCGATGACGAGGCGGTTGAATTCGTCGGCGTGCTCGATCATCGCCCAGTGTCCGCACCGGTTGAGCAACACCAGGCGGCTGTCGGGGACGTTCGCGAGCAGGTGCAGCGACACTTCGTAGGACACCACCCGGTCGTCGCGGCCGTGGATGATCAGGGTCGGCGTGGTGATCCCCGGGAGCAGCCGCGGGTCCACCCACTTGGGCAGCGGGGCGCCCTGCGGGATGCCGTCCACGTAGTTGCGCAGGTGCTCGGGCCGGGCCAGCGCCGCCTGCGAACGCACCCGGCACAGCTCGGGGGTGGCGAATCGTTCCTTGTCGAAGCACATGATCTCGACGAGTCGCCGCATGTTCTCCGGGCTCGGATCGCGGTAGGCCGCGATCAGTACCTTCAGGCCCTCGGACGGTCCGTCGCCCGCGCCGAAGAGGGTCCGCATCGGGCCGACGGGAGCGCCCATCGTGACCAGGTGGGTGATCCGGTCGGGATGCTCGGTGGCGAGCCGCAGCGAGGTCTGGCCGCCCATCGAGTTGCCGACGAAGGCGGCCTTGTCGATGCCCAGGGCGTCCAGGAACTGGATCGCGGCCTCGACGTGGTCGAGTCGGTCCACCGTGGCCGGGTCGGATTCGCCCCAGCCGGGCATGTCGACGGCGTACACGTGGAAGTGCTCGGCCAGCGCCGCGATGTTCCCGGCGAAGTTGCTCCAGCCGGTGGCCCCGGGGCCGCTGCCGTGCAGCAGGATCAGCGGCCGGCCGGCGCCGGCCTCGTGGTAGTGGAGTTTCCAGTCCTTGGTGCGGACCAGGCGCGCGGTCGATTCGCGGGTGGGTGTCATCGGTGGTCTCCGTGGTCGGTTCCGGCGGCGCGGGCGAGTCGATCCGCGACCACCTCGGGCGGCAGGTGTCCCCAGTTGTTCAGCCGGTCCAGGGTCCGCACCTGCCAGGTCGCGTCGTCGATGAGCAGGCCGCCCCAGCCGTACTCGACGCTGAATCCCGAGGGGGTGCGCACGTAGAAGCCGAACATGTTGTCGTTGGGGTGCATCCCCAGCGTCATCTCGAACGGCTGCCCGGCTTCCAGGCAGCGGTCGTGGGCCATGCCGACGTCGCGGATGTCGGCGACTTCGAGCATGAAGTGGTGTGTGCTCTTGGGATGTGGCATGTCGCCGAACGCGACGCTGTGGTGGCGCGGGTTGCAGTGCAGGAAGATCAGATCCGCGACCACACCCGGGGCGACCTCCTCGACGATGGTGTCGGAGATCCGGAAGCCCAACAGGCCCTGGTAGAACGCGAGATAGTGCTCGCGGGACACGCCCTTGGCGATCAGCACCTGGTGGCCGGCGCCGCCGTCGCCGGTGACGAAGCCGCCGAGCATGCGGTCGGAGTGGAACGCGGTGTCGGCGTCGGCGAGTCCGACGACCAGCTCCACCCGGTTGCCGATCGGGTCGGCGGTGACCAGGATCCGGTCCACCGCGCGGGCGGCGGCCAGTTCCGCCCCGCCGTCGGCGACGTCGACGCCGGCCGCGGCGAGCCGGTCCGCGAGCGCGTCGAGGGCGGCCTCGTCCTCGACCTCGTAGCCGCTCGCCACCAGGTCGTCGGCGGGCCCGCGCCGGACCAGCCAGCGGTGCGCCTTGGCGTCGGTACGCAGGCGCAGCAGGTCGTCGTCCTTCCCCGCGAGCCGCATGCCCAGCAGGTCGACGGCGAAGTGTTCCCAGTCGGCGAGGTCGCTCGCCTCGTAGACGACGTAGGCGAGTTCCTTGACTCCGGGCATGGGTTCTCCTTGGTGTGCGTGCCGGGGGCGGGGCGGTCGCGCTCCGTGTGTGCTCACGCGGGGACCGCGAGGCCGAAGACGTCGGCGGCGGCGACGAAGCGGTCGGGGCGGATCGCGACGGCCCTGGCGCCGTAGCGGCGCAGCCAGGGCAGCAGTACACGTTCGAGGTCCACCAGTTCGTCGGGGCCCTCGGTGTAGGCGTCCTGCGGGCGAACGGTCAGGTAGCGGGCGCCCAGGGCGTCCCATGCGGCCTTGTCCTCGGCACTCAGCAGGCTCGCGGGGTCGACGCCGTCGCCCAGCAGGACGAAGCCGTTGCCGAGCAGGTCGTCGAGGCGGCCCATCCGGCCGATGGTGTCGCCGACGATCGGCTGCGGCACCATGCGTCCGACGATGGACGCGTCGCCGACGGGTCCGCGCAGCTTGCCCGCGATGAGCACCGGGGGTGCGATGAGCGGCGGCTCGAACGGGGTGACCAGGCCCTCGGGGATCCGGTTCATCGCCGCGATCTCGTCGGGCGTGGCCTCCTGCTTGATCACCCGGCCGAGTCGTACGGCCAGGTCGGTGTAGAACGCGGCGTTGGGTCGGCGTTCGCTCTCGTAGGTGTCGAGCCATTCCTCGGGCAGTTCGCCGCGCAGGACGCGGCCGAGCTTCCAGCCCAGGTTGTGGGCGTCGCGCATCCCGGTCTGCATGCCGGCCCCGGCCCACGGCGGCATCAGGTGTGCGGCGTCGCCGGCCAGGAAGACCCGGCCCGCCCGCCAGGTGTCGGCCATCCGGGTGTGGTGGCGGTAGAAGGCCCACTGGTGGATCGATACGTCGTCGGGGGTCACCCCGAGTGCCGCGAGAAGCGGCCACACGGCGCTCTCGTCGGCGAAGTCGGCCTCGGTCTCGCCCGGTTTGAGCGGGATCTCCCAGCGGTGGTTGCCCGCCGACAGCGCGATGTCGACGACCGGTCGCTCGCGGTCGGACCAGAAGGTGAGCAGGTCGCGGTCGGGCCACCAGCGCTTGACCCGGCAGTCGATGACGATCCATTGCACGTCGACGGTGTCGCCGAGGAGCGTGGCGCCGATCCGGGTGCGGGTGAAGCTGCCGCCGCCGTCCGCGCCGATGGCGTAGCGGGCGCGCACGGTGTGCGTCCGCCCGGTCGCGGCATCCGCGGCGGTGACCGTCACCCCGTCCTCGTCCTGCTCCACGTCGGTCGCCCGCACGCCGAACCGGATGTCGAGCAGGTCGCCGTACTCCTCGGCGCACGCGCGGAGTTCGGCCTCCATGGTGGGTTGGTAGATGTTGTAGAAGCGCGGCCGCACGCCGAGCGTGGACGGCGGGTGCTCGACGCGCATGATCTCGGTGCCGTCGTAGGTGGTCCAGCGCAGTGCCCGCTGCGGCTCGATCACGGCGGCGACGCGCTCGTCGATGCCGAGGTCCTGGAAGATCCGCATCGTCCAGTCGTTGACGGTGACCGCGCGGGCGCGCGCGTGGATGTCGCGGTCGCGCTCGAAGGCGACGACCGAGACGCCCTGCCGCAGCAGCGTGAGCGCGGCGATCACGCCGGTGGGGCCGTACCCGATGAGGGCGACGTCCGCGTCGTGGTGGTGGGTCATGGGGGCTCCGGACCGATGGACAGTCGGCACTATTGGACCGACTGGTCTATTCTTGTATGTCGACCGTCACACGCCACACCGGACCCGTCCAGGCGATTCCGCTGTGCAGAACGGTGACCGCGTCGAGCGTGGTCGTCCGGCGCCTATGCTTCGGCGCATGGCCGACCCCAGACGCAGCAACCGGCGCGGGCGGCGTTCCCGCGAGGAGATCCTGGACGCCGCGACGCGGGTGATGGCCGAGCGCGGATACGCCGCCACCTCGCTGTCCACGCTGAGCCGCGAGACCGGACTGCCCAAGAGCGCGGTCTACCACCACTTCCGGTCCAAGGGCGGCCTGTTGTCGGCGGTGATGGCGCGCGGCGCGTACGACTTCTTCGCGGCCATGCGCGCGGCGCACGCCGGCGGGCCGCCGCCCGGGACGCCGCGAGAGCGGCTGGACTGGTTCCTCCGGCGCACGGGGGAGATGTTCGTGGCCCGACCGGACTTCCTGCGGTTGCATCTGACGCTGGTGATGAGTTCGGAGGCGGCCGAGGCGGAGGTCGGTGCGCTGATCGCACAGGTGCGCCGTGACGGGCGCGCGTACATGCACGGGATGATCCGCGCCGCGTTCGCGGGCGAGGGCGCCGAGATCGCGCGGGCCGTCGCCGATCGGCTCGACCACTTCGCGATCGCGGGCTTCGACGGCGCCTTCGTCGCGGTGCAGGCCGGGTCCGGGCCGGACCTGTTCGAGCAGATGCGGTTGCTGGCCGAGGCCTTGGCGGCGCTCGGCGAGGCGCGGGCGGGCGAGCTGCGGGCGCGCGGCTGAGCCGGCTGTACCCTACCGGTTTCGGGTCCGCGGCTCAGCCGGCCGCGAGCTCGCGTTCCAGTGCGGTTGCCGCGGAGCGCAGTGTGGCCACCCATCGGGTCAGCCGCGCCCGGTCGTAGCGCACGCTCGGCATCGAGACCGACAGGCCGCCGACCGCCCCGCCGTCCGGGCCGCGCACCGGCACCCCGACCGCGACCAGGCCGCGCTCGGAGTGGCCCCGGTTGACGGCGAAACCGTTGCGGGCGACGCGCGAGAGTTCGGCGCGCAGCTCGACCGGGTCCGGCCGGTCGAAGGCCCGGTTCCCCCAGCGCTCGACCGCGTACAGCGCCTCCAGCTCCGCGTCGTCCAACTCGGCGAGCAGCAGCAGTCCGACGGTGGTCAGGTGCGCCGGGAAGACCATGCCCTCGCGCGAGCCCACCCGCAGCGCCTGCGCGCATTCGACGCTCGCGATGAACCGCACGGTCTCGCCGGTGCGTACGATCAGGTTGGCCGACTCGCCCAGCAGGTCGACGAGCCGGTGCAGATGCGGCAGGGCCGCGGTGCGCAGCCGGGAGACGGCGGACTGCGAATGCGTGGCCAGCTCGAGGACCGGACCCACCCGGTAGGCGCGGTCGGGCCCCTGGACGGCGAAATCGCGGTAGACGAGCATCGCGAGCAGCCGGTGTGCGGTGGACATGGCCACGCCGAGGCGCCGGGCCACCTCGCTGACCGTCATCGGGCCCTCCAGCTGGAGCATCGTGGCGGCCTTGAGGGCGTTGTCCACGCCGGCGAGGGCGTACGGCGGCGGGGTCTTGAGCGGCTTGTCCACGCTGGCTCCCGGAAAGCATTCCGCACCACAGAATCTTGTTTTCTGTCCGGCGCTGTACCGCCACGGTATACGCATGACCACCAGCCCTGACGAGCCGTATGCCGAGCCGGACGCCGAACCGCGCACCGCGCCGCGTGCCGTCGCCGCCGCGAACCAACCGGAGGCCACTTTGGATCTGGAGGCCCTGTATCGGGGGTTCGAGCGCGAACTGCTCGTCCCCCTGTGGACCGAGATCGGCGACCTGATGCCGGTCCACCCGCGCTCGCGCGCCGTGCCGCACCTGTGGAAGTGGGACAACCTGCTCCGGCTCGCCGAGCGTGCGGGTGAACTCGTACCGGTCGGCCGCGGCGGGGAGCGACGGGCCATCGCGCTCGCCAACCCCGGACTGGCCGGCCGCCCCTTCGCGACGCCCACGCTGTGGGCGGCGATCCAATACCTCATGCCGGGCGAGGACGCCCCCGAGCACCGCCACACCCAGCACGCCTTCCGCTTCGTCGTCGAGGGCTCCGGCGTCTGGACGGTCGTGGGCGGCGATCCGGTACCCATGAACCGCGGCGACTTCCTGCCCCAGGCCGGTTGGAACCGGCACGCCCACCACAACGCCACCGCGGCTCCGATGGCCTGGATCGACGGCCTCGACATCCCGTTCCAGTACGGGGTCGAAAGCCAGTTCTTCGAGGTCGGCCGCGACCGGCTCGACGCCGCCGAGCGCACCACACCCGAACGCTCGCGCTCCGAACGGCTCTGGGGCCACGTCGGACTGCGCCCGCTGTCCGCGCCCGCCGGCGCCGCCCCGGGCTCGCCGCTGCTGTCCTACAAGTGGGCGGTCACCGACCGCGCGCTCGACGACCAGCTGGCGCTGGAGAGGGAGGGACACGGCGGCACCGTGGAGCACGGCCACGCCGCCGTGCGCTACGTCGATCCGGCCGGCGGCGCGGATGTGCTGCCGACGATTCGCGCCGAGTTCCACCGCATCGTGCGCGGCGCCGAGACGGCACCGCTGCGGGAGACCGGATCCTCCGTCTACCAGGTCTTCGACGGCTCGGGGACGGTCACCGTCGGCGACCGGACCTGGTCCGTCTCCCGCGGCGACCTGTTCACGGTGCCGTCCTGGACGCCGTTCTCGGCCCGCTCCGAGGCCGGTGCCACCGACTCCGACAGCGGCGCCCTCGACCTGTTCCGGTTCGGCGACGCGCCGATCCTCGAAGCCCTGCGACTCCACCGCTCCACCACCGACGAGGACCCCCGATGAAGCTCGCCACCCTGCGCACCCCCGCCGGCACCCGCGCCGTCCTGCTCGCCGGAGCGGAACTGATCGACCTCGGCGCCCCCGACGTCGGCGCGCTGCTCGCCGACCCGAACTGGCGCGAACGGGCCGCGTCCGCCGCCGGCGACCGCTTCCCCGTGACCGGCGCCGACTTCGCCCCGGTCGTCCCGCGGCCGTCCAAGGTGGTCTGCGTCGGCCTCAACTACAAGAACCACATCCAGGAGATGGGCCGCGAACTGCCCGGCCACCCCACGCTGTTCGCGAAGTTCGCGGACTGCCTGAGCGGAGCGGCCGACGACATCCCGCACCCGGCCGAGACCGCCGAACTGGACTGGGAGGTCGAACTCGCCCTCGTCATCGGCCGACCGGTGCGCCGGGCGAGCACCGCCGAGGCCGAGGCCGCCATCGCCGGGTTCACCGTGCTCAACGACATCACCTGCCGCGACTGGCAGTTCCGCACCCGCGAGTGGCTCCAGGGCAAGATGTGGGACACCTCCACGCCCATCGGCCCCTACCTGGTCACCCCGGACGAACTGCCCGGCGGCGTGCGCCCGGTGCTCGACGTGCGGCTCGACGTCGACGGCGAGGTGATGCAGTGCGACACCACCGGCGACCTCCTGTTCGACCCGGTCGCGCTGGTCGAGTACGTCTCCACGGTGATCCGCCTCAACCCGGGCGACGTGATCGCCACCGGCACGCCCGGCGGTGTCGGCCACGCCCGCACCCCGCACCGATACCTGCGCCCGGGTGCGACCGTGGTCGCCGAGATCGACGGCATCGGCCGGTTGGTCAACCGCGTCGTCGCGGACGCCCGGTGAGCGGCGCGCCCGGCGATCCGGCGCACCGGGCGCTGCGCTGGACGGGGATCGGCACCGCCCGGTTCCTCGACGCCTGCGCGGCCTTCGACGAGGCGGCGTTCGACGCCCGAACCCCCCTGCCCGGCTGGACGCGTCGGCACCTGGTCGCGCACGTGGCGGCCAACGCGGACGCCCTGGGCAACCTGGTGCGGTGGGCCGCCACCGGCGAGCCGACCCCGATGTACGCGTCCGCGGACGAGCGCCGGGCCGGCATCGAACGCGGCGCGAGGATGACCGGCGCCGAGTTGACGGCCCGGGCGACCCGCTCCGCCGCCGCCCTGGCGGCCGGCCTCGACGCCCTCACCGCGGAGCAGTGGGCGCACGACGTGGTCACCGCCCAGGGCCGCGTCGTGTCCGCCGGGGAGATCCCCTGGCTGCGGGCGCGCGAAGTGTGCGTACACGCCGTCGACTTGGCGGCCGGGGTCGGATTCGCCGACTTCCCTCCGGACTTCCTGGAGCGATTGGCCGCCGAAGCCGTCGACCGGCACGGCGCCCGGACCACCGCGGCCGTGACGCTGACGGCCGACGACCTCCACCCCGCCCGTACGTGGCGCCTGGCCGGCACCGGCGAACCGGCCTCGATCCGTGCGCCGTTGGCCGATGTCACCGCCTATCTGACCGGCCGCGTCGCGACGTTGCCCACCGAGTCCGGCGCACCGGCACCCGAACTTCCCGCATGGCTGTGAGGACACCCGCGATGACGACAAGCCACCCCACACACCCCGACCCGACGGACGTCCTCGTCGTCGGCGGCGGAATCGGCGGCCTCGGTGCCGCGTTCGCCCTGTCCCGCGAGGGCCTGCGGGTCCGCGTGCTGGAGGCGGCACCGGAGTTCGGCGAGGTCGGCGCGGGACTTCAGCTCGCGCCCAACTGCACCCGCATCCTGCACGAGTACGGCCTGCTGGACGAGGCCCGGCGACGGGGCGTGGTACCGGAGTCCATGGTGATGTTCGACGCCGTCGACGCCGTCGAGCTCACCCGCCTGGACCTGCGCGACCTGGAACGGCGCTACGGCTTCCCGTACATCGTGATCCACCGCAGCGACCTGCACGCCCTGCTGCTCGACGCGTGCCGGCGCGCCGGCGTCGACCTGGCCACCGACAGCAGGGTCGTCGAATACCGCGACGAGGGCCCGCGGCCCGCGGTCGTCCTGGCGGACGGCCGCGTGGAGGACGCCGACGTGGTGATCGCGGCGGACGGCCTCCGCTCGGTCGCGCGCGACCGGTTCGTCGGCGACGCACCGGTCGGCTCGTCCTATGTGGCCTACCGCGGCGCGGTCCCCATCGACGACGTCCGCGATCACCGGGTGCACGAGAACGCCGTCGTCGTATACGTCGGCCCGCGCTGCCACTTCGTGCAGTACGCCCTGCGCGGCGGCGAGATGTTCAACCAGGTCGCCGTGTTCGAATCACCGAAGGCGCTTGCCGGCAGGGACGACTGGGGCACGCCCGACGAACTCGACGAGGCGTTCGCGGGGACCGCCGAGCAGGTCCGGGCGGGCATCCCGCTGATGTGGCGGGACCGGTGGTGGCGCATGTTCGACCGCGAACCGGTCGACACGTGGGTGTTCGACCGGATCGCCCTGCTCGGCGACGCGGCCCATCCGCCGCTGCAATACCTGGCGCAGGGCGCGATCATGGCACTGGAGGACGGCTGGGTACTGGCCCGGCACGCCGCCCGGAACCGCGCGGCCGACGGCACCGTGGACTGGACCGCCGCCCTCGCCGGCTACCAGGCGGTCCGACCCGAGCACTGCCGCCGCGTGCAGCGCACCGCCCGCGCCTGGGGCGAGCTCTGGCACCTCGACGGCCTCGCCCGCGCACAACGCAACACCATCCTGCGCGAACGCGACACCTACGACTACACGTTCATCGACTGGCTGTACGGCCCGACGGCGCTGGACCCGGACCAGGAGGCCCCGATGTTCGCCCCGATCCCGCTCGACTCCTCCGGCCCGCCCGTCGGGGTGCACCCGTCGAACGCTTGACCGGGCACCGTCCCCGCTCGTCCCGAGGTGCCGGCGGGTGTGTGGGGTCGGGCTTGTACGGTGGGTTTCGTGACCGCCGACCCGTTTCCCGATCCGACCGCCGAGTTCGAGGCGCAGCGGGGGCGGCTGTTCGGGATCGCGTATCGGATGTTGGGGTCGGCGGCCGAGGCCGAGGACGCGGTGCAGGATACGTATCTGCGCTGGCACGCGGCCGAGCGGGGACACATCGACGCGCCGGGGGCGTGGTTGGCCAAGGTGCTGACCAACCTGTGTCTCAACCGGCTGACGTCCGCGCGGGCCCGGCGCGAGGAGTACGTCGGACCGTGGTTGCCCGAGCCGGTGCGGACGGACACCGGGGTGCTCGGGCCGTTGGAGACCGCCGAACAGCGGGACGCGGTGTCGATGGCGATGCTCGTGATGCTGGAGCGGTTGTCGCCGCCGGAGCGGGCGGTCGTGGTGTTGCGGGACGCGTTCGGATACAGCCATCGGGAGATCGCCGAGGTGTTGGACTGGCCGGAGGCCAATTCCCGGCAGACCCACCGGCGGGCCAGGCTGCGCCTCGCGTCCGGGCGGCCGCGTTTCGAGGCTCCCGCGGCGGTGCGCTCCGATCTGTTGGCGCGTTTCCTCGCGGCGGCGGCCGAGGGAGCGCTCGACGAACTGGAGGCGCTGCTCGCGGACGATGTCGTGGCGTGGTCCGACGGGGGCGGCAAGGTCACCGCGTCCACGCGCCCGGTCTTGGGTCGGGACAAGGTGGCCCGGTTCCTCCTGGGTCTGATGGCCCGCTTCGCCTCCGGTATGGAGTTCGGCTTCGCCGAGGTCAACGGCGACACGGCGCTGTTGGGCTGGGAGGACGGGGCGCTCACGACGGCCGCGGTGGTGGAGGTCGGCGCGGAGGGCATAGCGGGCGTGCGGATGGTCCGGAATCCGGAGAAGCTGAAATTTCTCGAAGAACAATGCCGAGAGTTGTCACGTAACGCGTAGCCGTTCGGTTCCTTGCTGACGAGGGCGACGTCGCGGAGGTGCGGCGTCGCCGTGGCGAGGAGGACCGATGAGCGAGAACGTGATCCTGGTGACGGGTGCCACCGGTGTGCTGGGGCGTGAGGTGCTGAACCGGGCACGGCGTGCCGGCGTGCCGGTGCGGGCGATGACCCGCCGGACGGCGCTGCCCGACGATCCGGGGGTGACCTGGGTGACCGCCGACCTGCAGACGGGTACGGGCCTGGACGCGGCGTTCGACGGTGTCGCGACCATCATCCACTGCGCCTCGGACACGCGGCGGCCGAAGCACGACATCCCCGGCTGGCGGCATCTGCTGGACGCGGCGCGGCGGGCCGGAGTCGGGCACATCGTGAACATCTCGATCGTCGGCGTGGACCGGATCCCGTACTCCTACTACCGGATCAAGGTCGAGGGTGAGCGGTTGCTGGCCGCGTCGGGTATTCCGTGGACGAACCTGCGCGCGACGCAGTTCCCCGAGTTGCTGCACAAGGCGTTCGGCGTCCTCGCCAAGGCACCCGTCGTCCTCGTCCCGTCGAAGACCGAGTGCCAACCCGTGGACCAGGGTGAAGTGGCCGACCGCCTGGTGGAGTTGGCGCTGGGTGCGCCGGCCGGGCGGGTCCCGGACATGGGCGGACCGCGCGTCTACGAGGCGGTGGACCTGGCACGTTCCTGGCTGGAGGCGATGGGCAGGCGGCGAAGGGTCGTGCCCGTACGCGTCCCGGGCAAGGCGGGCGCCGGGTTCCGCGCCGGGGGGTTGGTCACGCGGGAGCACGCGGTGGGCGTCCGGACCTGGGAGGATTACCTCACCGCCAAGCAACCCACCTGACCGGCCCCGACGCCTGCATCCCCTCCCCCGGCCCGCGGCCCCCGACCGCGGGCCGGGGCACCTCGCTTCGCACCACGGCCCGCGCGGGCACCATCCGGTGGGCGTCGGGTATTTTCCGCGCATGGGACGTAAACCGAACCCCGAGCGGCGGCCGGAGATCCTGCGTGCGGTCGTGGACGAGTTGGCGCGGACGGGGCTCGGCGACCTCTCGCTGCGGCCACTGGCGGCGGCGTTGGGGGTGAGCACGTACACGCTGACGTACCAGTTCGGCTCGAAGGAGGAACTGCTGCGCGCGGTATTGGAGTTCGTGGAGTCCGAGCAGGCGGCCATGGCGCGCGGGGCGATGCGGGACGCCGGTGGTGATGTCGGCCGGGTGGTCGCGGCGTACTGGGATTGGGTGGCGGAGCCGGCGCATCTCGCGCGCGTGCGGCTGGTGTTCGAGGCGCTGGCGATTCCGCGGCTGTCGGGGTTGTTGCCGGGAGACTTTCGGGCGCGGTTGATGTCGGCGTGGGTGGAGTTGCTGTCGGGTGATCTCGCGAGTGCCGGTCTGGGGCGCGAGGAGGCCGAGGCGGAGGCGACGGTCGCGGCGTCGGCGCTCGCGGGCATGGTGCTCGACCTGTTGGCCACCGGCGAGCGCGAGCGGCTGAACCGGGCGGCGGGGCAGCTCGCAAGGCGCCTGGACGATCTTCAAGTCGCCTGCCGTACACGGTGATTGGTCGAGGTGGGCGTATTGCCGATTGACATGACGGTCGTTATGTTAACCGGTATGACACCGACGCGCGCCTCCTCGTTCCGCACCGTGGACGCTCCCCGTCCCGCACTCGCCTCCCGCTCGGAGACCCTTCGTTGGGAGGGCGCCGCGTGGGTCCTGGTCGGCGCCGCCTGGGTGCTCTCGGCATGGCCGGGCCTCCTGGTCGACTGGGACGGCGAACCGATCGCCGTCGCCGCCGGGGCGGCCATGGCCGCCCTTTTCGTCCTGTGGCACGCGCTCGCGCACGGCACGCCCCTCGGCCGGGTCGGCGACCGGGTGCTGCGGACGCGACCCGGTCGACGCCGCAAGTCGCGCACCCACATCCGTGCCACGGTCGCCCTGGACACCGTCGCCATCGGCGGTTCGGGGGTGCTGTGGTGCGTCGCCGCCCGCGAGTTCGGGTGGTCGGAGGCGGTCACCGGCGGCCTGGCCCAGGTCGCGGCGGGAGTCGCCTTCCTGGTCTGGGGCGCGCTGCACGCTCCGGCGGTGCGTCGGGTCCGCGGGACGGCGGCCGACGCTCCCGTCGTCAGCCGCCGCGTGCTGGGGGCGGGGCCGATGACCGTCGCGCCGGCGACTGCCGCCCAGGTGGCGGCGCTCGACGCGGCCGACGCCCGCTGTCGCCGGCTTCGCATGGGCCGCCTGCAACGATGGGTGCTCAACCCGCCGATGCGAGCGCTCGCCTGCTCGGGCGTGCTTCCGCACCACGCGGTGCTGGAGACCACGGGACGGACCACGGGGCGTCGCCGCCGGACGGTGGTGGGCGTACGCCGCGACCCCGACTCGGTGTTGTGGCTGGTCGCCGAGCACGGCTCCCGGGCGGCGTATGTACGCAACCTGTCGGCGGACCCGAACGTACGCGTACACCTGCGCGGCCGCTGGGTCCCCGGCGTCGCGGCGCTGCTGCCCGACGACGATGTACAGGCACGCCTCGGCGCGTTCCCCACACACCATGCTCAGACACTGCGCAGGTTCGCCACGACCCCGGCGACCGTACGCATCGACCTCACCCGAACGGCGTCCTGAGCCGGCCCCGCCGGCGACCCCGGACCCGCACTCATCCGGCCAGGGCCGCGGCGCCCACGAGTCCGGCGTCCGCGCCGAGTATGGCCGTAAGCAGCGGCGGGGCCGCGGGGCGCGCGGCGGTGTGTTCGGCGTAGGCGCGCTCCATCGCCGCGCGCACCGGTCCGGCGGCGCTGCCCAGCCCACCGCCCACCACGATCGCGGCCGGATCGAGCAGTCGCACCACGGCCGCCAGGACCGTGCCCAACGCGCGGCCGGCGGAGTCCAGCACCGCCGCCGCCCGGGGCCCGCCCGCGGCAAGCACCTCGCGGGTCCCGGCCACCCCGAAACGCTCGCCGATGCCGCGCCCGGAGGCGTAACTCTCCAGATTGCCCGGCCAGTTCGGGTCCACCGAAGCAGGCACCTCGAACTCGCCGAGCGCGATCGCCTCACCGCGCGCACCGGTCACGGGCACGGCGTCGAGCACGAAGGTCGAGGACAGGCCGGTGCCAAGCGAGACGTAGAAGAAGCCGTCCAGCCCACGACCGGCGCCGTGCCGGGCCTCGCCGAGCGCGCCACAGCGCACGTCCGACCCCACCGCACACGGGACGTCGAGCGCGAGCGCGGACAGCACGTCGAGCGGTTGTTTGTCCCACGCCAACACCTCGCGGCTGGTCAGCAGCCCGTCGGCGGCCACGTATTCGGGGAAGCCCGCGCCCAGCCCGGTCACCGTCAGCCCCAGGCGCCGTGCCGCGGCGAGCAGGTCGACCGCCGCTGCCCGGGTGCCGGCGAGCCCAGGGTCGCGCAGCCGCCCGGCGGTGACGGTGGGGCGTTCGTCGCGGTGCAGGACGGTTCCGTCGGCCGTGACGAGCGCGGCGGCGATCTTGGTGCCGCCCACGTCCAGGGCCGCGGTGACGAAGGTGCTCAAGGTTTCTCCCACGATGGCTTGCTCATCGGTCGTACGCGGCGCGAGGTCCCGCCGGCCCCTACTCGGCCCCCCGATGCAGCGTGGCCTCGAATCGATACGCGTCCCCGCGATACACCGCCCGCCCCAGCAACACCGGCACCTCACCGCGATCGAAGGTGACCTCCTCGCCGATCAGCACCGGCGAGCCCACGGGCACCCGCAGCAGCTCGGCGGTGGACGCGTCCGCGGCGTCCGCGTGCGCGGTGTACTGGCTGCGCAGGATGTGTACGCCCGTCTCCTCCAGGAGCGCGAACAACGAACGATTCTCCAGCTCCGCCGTCTCCAGCGCCCGCGCCCGGTCGCGGACGAGCACGGTGGTGTCCAGGCAGACGGGAACGTTGTCCAGGCCGCGCACGCGGGTGATCTCCACCACTTCGGAGGCGGGCGCGACGCGCAGCCGCACCGCCTCCTCGTAGCTCGCCGGCCGCACCCGCCGGGTCAGCAGCCGCGCGGTGGCGGTGAGTCCGCGGTCCCGTGCGATGTCGGTGAAGCTGCGCAGCAGGCTCGGCGGTTCACTGACCACGTCGGTGGAGACGTACCACCCGCGTTGGGCGGAGGCGTGCACCCGGCCGTCGCGCTCCAGACCGGCCAGGGCCAGGCGCAGGCTGCTGCGGCTGACCCCCAACCGTTGGGCGAGCGCGCGTTCGCCGGGCAGGCGGCTGCCCGCGGGGAATTCGCGCCGGTCCAACGCCTGGGCCAGTGCCCGGTAGGCGATTTGCACGGCGGGTCCCGCGGCGGCGGGGAGATCGTCGCTGACTGTCACAGCGCGAGAACATACCAGAAGAACCAATAGTCAGACCAGATGCGAATCTGGTCCAATCTCTGGACTAACTGGTCTGCCGTAGGTCATGATCCGGGAAGAAGCGACAAGCGGGACCCGTCACTCCGACGACCCCCTCCTGTCCGTTACGGACAGCCCGTCCGATATGGATGTTCTGTCCACTGTGGACGGCTTCCGCCACAACCACGACGCGCAAGGAACCCTCAATGCCGGTAAGCGAACCCGTCCGTCTCGCCGTCGTCGGTGCCGGGACGATCACCCAGTCGGTGCACCTGCCCGCGATCCGGCGCCTCGGCGACGTCGTCACCACCGCGGTCGTGTGCGACCTGTCACCCTCCCGAGCGGCGTCCGTCGCCGCCGGGACCGGCGCCGGCGTGCGGGCCGAAACCGACTACGCCCGCGTCCTGGCCGATCCCGACGTGGACGCCGTACTGCTGGCCACCCCCGGCACCCACGCCCGCGACGCCAAGGCCGCCCTGCTCGCCGGCAAGCACGTGCTCGCCGAGAAGCCGCTGTGCCTGACCGTCGCCGAGGCCGACGAACTCGGCGCGCTGGCCGCCGAGCGCGGCCTGGTGCTCCAGGTCGGCTACATGAAGATGTACGACCCGATCACCGCGCTCGCCGCCGCCGAGCTGGACACCCTCGACACCCCGCGCACCGTGCGCGTGACCGTGCTGCACCCGGCCGACGAGCCCCAGGTCGCGCACCTGCGGATGCCGCCGCCGGCCGACGACGCGGACGGCGCGGTGATCGCCGAGGCGATCCGCTACGAGGCCGACCGCACGCTCGACGCCCTCGGCGAGGTCCCGGCCGAACTCGGCCGCTACTACCGCGAGGTGCTCAACGGCTCGGTGATCCACGAACTCTCGCTGCTGCGCGCGCTCGGCTTCACCCTGCCGACCTCCTTCGACACCGCCGACCTGTGGCCGTGGCCCGTCGAGGGCGAACCGCCGTGCCTGCTGGCGTCCGCGCCGCTGGGTGTCGACGGGGCCGCACGCCTGGTGCTCAACTGGAACTGGCTGCCCGACCACCCCGAATACGGCGAGGAGGTCGCCGTGCTCGCCCGCGACGGCCGGCTGCGCCTGGACATGGCCGCGCCCTACCTCGTGGACGTGCGCAGCACGTTGCGGGTCGAGCGCGCCCACGACGGGGCCAGCCGCGACTCGCTCGTGCGCTCCGGATACGACACCGGATTCGTCGTACAACTGGCGGAGTTCGCCGCGTCGATCACGCACGGCGCGCCGGTGCGCTCGACCGCGAGCGGGGCCGCCGAGGACGTGCGCTGCCTCCAGGCGCTGATCGCGGCGATCGCCCGCCGCGCCGACGTGCGCGTCGGCGGCGAGGCCGCCCTCGTGGAAGGTGACGCCCGATGACCACGATCCGACCCTCCGGCCCCGCCCTGCGGATCGGTAACGCCCCCGTCAGCTACGGCGTCTACGGCGAAGCCGCCGGCGGCGCCGGCACCTCGCCCGAGGCCCTGCTCGCCTCGATGGCCGAAGCCGGCTACGCGGGCAGCGAGTTGGGCCCGCCCGGGTTCTTCGGCACCCCGGCCGAGACCGCCGCCCTGTTCACCCGGCACGGCCTGGCCGCCGTCGGGGCCTACATCCCCGTGCACTACGCGCTCGGCGACGACGTGGTGGCGCACGACCTGGCCCGGATGGAACAGACCTGCCGCGAGTTGGCCGCGTGCGCCGAGGCCACCGGCGAGACACCGCTGGCGATCCTGGCCGACGAGGGCAGCGAGGCCCTGCTGCACAACCCGGCCCGCGCCTGGGAGGACCGCTCGCTCGCGCTCGACGACGCCGGGTGGCGGCGGCTGGCGCAGTTGTCCGAGCGGGCCGTCGCGCTGGCCCGCTCGTACGGGCTGCGCACCTCCTTCCACCCGCACATCAGCACCTTCGTCGAATCGCCCTGGGAGGTGGACCGGCTGCTCGACCTCACCGAGGTGGGCCTGACGCTGGACATCGCCCACATCCAGCTCGCGGGCGGCGACCCGGTCGAGTGCCTGGACCGCTGGCAAGAGCGGATCAACCACGTGCACCTCAAGGACGTCGACACGAGCGTGCTGGCCCGGGCCAAGGCCGCGCGCCGCACCGACTTCGACACGTGGTGGGCGAACGTGTGCGTGCCCTTCGGGCACGGCGACGTCGACATCGACCGATTCCTGGTCGCCCTCCTGCGCGGCGGCTACCGCGAGTGGCTGCTGATCGAGCAGGACCGCGCGCCCACCCCCGCCGAGCTGTACCCGACCGTGGCCGCCGAACAGGCCGCCAACCGCGCGTGGCTCGCGGCCAAGGTCGCCGAACTCGTCTGACCCCGACCCCGATCCCGGGGGGCGCCCCGCCAGGCCGCCCCCCGGTCCCTCTTGACCACCGACCGTGGTCGGATCCGGGAGCAACCATGAAATCTCTGCGCTGGACCGCGGTCGCGGGGATCGCCCTGACCGGCATCCTCGCCACCGCGTGTGGCGTCCCCGGCGCGGGCGGCACCACCGTCGCCTCCGACCTCGCCGGCGGTCCCGTGACCCAACGGGTCACCGCCGAGGACGTCAAGGCCATGGGCGACACCAAGCTGCGCGTGCTCGCCGACGCCGGCGAGGAGAACACGCTCAAGGCCCTCGTGCCGCTGTACGAGAAGAAGTACCCCAACGTCAAGGTCGAGGTCGCCACCAAGGGCTTCGACGACCTGATGAAGACCGTCGTCAACTCGATGTCCGGCTCCGACGCGCCCGACCTCGCCCAGGGCAACCAGGGCTACGGCACCGACGGCCCGCTGGTCAAGGCCGGACTGATCCGCCCGCTCGACGACGTGATGCGCGCCTACGGGTGGGAGAACACCTTCACCGAGGGCGCGCTCAAGCAGTACCGCTGGTCGCCCGACGGCTCGATCTTCGGCTCCGGCAGCCTGTACGGCATCAGCCCCGCCACCGAATACGTCGGCGTGTTCTACAACACCGACAAGCTCGCGAAGCTGGGCATCGCGCCGCCGCAGACCTACGCCGAGTTCACCGCCGCGCTCGACCGGGTCAAGGCCGCCGGCGAGCAGCCGATCATGCTCGGCAACGCCGAGAAGTATCCGGCGAGCCAGGTCATCGGCCTGGTCCAGGGCCAGAACGTGCCCAGCCGCGAAGTGCGTTCGTGGATCAGCGGAGTGCCCGGCACCACGGTGGCCGACCCCGGCACCGTGGACGCCGCCCGGACCGTGCAGGACTGGGCGGCGCAGGGCTACTTCGGCCCCGGCTACAACGGCATCAGCTCCGACGACGCGGTCGCCAAGTTCGGCGCCGGCGAGGGCGCGTTCCTCGTCGCCGGCTCCTGGAACGCCCCTTCGCTCCAGGAGAACATGAACGGCAGGGTCGGCTTCACCCTGCCCGCCCGCGCCGACGGCACCCGCGCGACCGTGGGCTCGCTGGGCCTGGGCTGGCACATCGGCGCCAAGACCAGGAAGCTGCCCGCCGCGGTGGCGTTCCTGGACCTGCTGATGAGCGACGAGTTCGCACAGACCATCGCCGACGTCGGCCGCACCCCGGTCACCGGCGCGGGCAAGGTCAAGGCAGGCAGCCCCGTGGTCGAGCAGGTCAACACGATCGGCCTGAAGCTCCTGGCCGACGACGGCCAGAACTTCTACCTCGACTGGGCCTCGACCACCATGTACGACACCATCGGCGCCAAGACCCAGGACCTGCTGGCCAAACACACCTCGCCGAGCGGTTTCGCCAAGGCGCTCCAGGACGACCGGGAAGCGTTCGCGGCCAAACAGCGCACGGATCGCAAGGCCGCGTCGTGAGCGGCCTGCGCGCCTGGAGCGCGAGACAGTACTGGCCCGCGTTCTTCTACCTGCTGCCGGCCGCCGTGTTCTACACGCTGTTCGTACTGCGCCCGCTGGGCCAGACGGCCTGGGTGTCCCTGTTCGCCTGGGACGGCATCACCGAGGGCCGCTGGGTCGGCGCGGACAACTACACCGCGCTCCTGGACGACGGCCGGATCCCCTCCGCGATCGCGCACTCGCTGGTCTTCGTCGTCTTCTACGCGATCTTCCCCGTCGCGCTCGGGCTGTTCCTGGCCGCGCTGATGTCGCGGATCAGGGTGCGCGGGCTGAGCTTCTTCCGCGCGGTGTTGTTCCTGCCGCAGATCCTGGCGACCGTGGTGGTCGCGGTGTCGTGGCGCTGGATCTACGACATCGACGGCCCCCTGAACGCCGGGCTGCGCGCGGTGGGCCTGGGCTCGCTCGCGCGGGCCTGGCTCGGCGACTACGACACCGCGCTGCCGGCGGTCGGCATCGTCGGCACGTGGGTGATGTACGGCCTGTGCATGGTGCTCTTCCTCGCCGGCGTGCAGAAGATCCCCACCGAACTGTACGAATCGGCCAGGCTCGACGGCTGCGGCCCCATCCGGGAGTTCTTCACCGTCACCCTGCCCGCGCTGCGCGGCGAGATCGCCATCGCGCTCGTGCTCACCATCACCTACGCGCTGCGCAACTTCGACCTCGTGTGGAACACCACCGCGGGCGGCCCGGGCACCTCCACCACCGTGCCCAGCGTGTTCGTCTACCAGGGCGCGTTCCTCACCCACGAGGTGGGCGGCGCCGCCGCGATCAGCGTCTGCCTGACCGCCGTGGTGCTCGTCGTCACCGGCGTGATCATGCGCCTCGTGCGCGGCAAGGAGGGCTGACCGATGCCGAGAAACAGTCGCCGACAGACCGTCATCGGGCACACGATCCTCGCGGTCGCCGCCCTCGTCGCGCTCTACCCGTTCCTGTCCGTGCTGCTGCTCGCGTTCGGCGAACCCGGCACGCGCACCAGCGGATTCTCCATCCCCGACTCGGTCAGCTTCGACAACTTCACCGAGGCGTGGCGGCGCGGCCTGTTCTCGGACGCGCTCACCTCCAGCCTGATCGTCGCCGCCGCCGTGGTGATCGGCACGATCGTGCTCGCGGTACTGGCGAGCTACGCACTCGCGTTCTTCCCGTTCCCGCTCAAGGGCCCGATGCTCGGGCTGCTGCTGATCGGGCTCGTGATGCCGTACGAGGCGACCGTCATCCCGCTCTACTACCAGCTCAAGGACTGGGAACTGGTCAACACCTACTGGGCGTTGATCCTGCCGCAAATCGGGCTGTCGCTGCCCTTCGCGGTGTTTTGGATGCGAACCTTCTTCGTCTCCACGCCGCCCGCGCTGCGCGAGGCCGCCTCGGTCGACGGCGCATCCCGCCTGCGCACCCTGCGCTCGGTGCTGCTGCCGATGGCGATGCCCGCGATCGGCACCCTGGCCACCCTGCTCTTCCTCTTCGCCTGGAACGAGTTCCTGCTCGCCCTGGTCCTGGTCCCCGACGACCGCTCGGTGCAGACCGCGCCGCTCGCCCTGTCGTTCTTCGCCGGCAACCGCCGCAACAGCGACCCGGGCGTAACCGCCGCCGCGGCCGTCCTGGTCGCCCTTCCCGTGCTCATCAGCTATATCGCCCTCCAGCGCCGCATGATCAGCGGAATGCTCGCGGGCGCCGTCAAGGAGTGACACCCATGCCAGCCCCCCTTCCCCTCCGGGTCTTCGACGCACCCGCGGACCTCGGCGAAGCGCTCGCCCGCGAGATCGCCGACGGCGTCGTCGCCGCCGCCGCGGCCGGTGTGCGCTACGTCCTGGGCTGCCCGGGTGGCCGCAGCCCCAAGCCGGTCTACGACGCGCTGGCCGAACAGGTCGCCGCCCGCGGCCTGGACCTGCGGCACGTGGTGATCGCGATGATGGACGAATACGTGGTGGCCGGCCCCGACGGCTACACCGACATCGACCACGGCGCGCACAACAGCTGCCACCGCTTCGCCGCCGAGGAGATCGTCGCCCCGCTGAACGCCGCCGCCGGCCCCGGGCGCGGCATCCCCGCCGACGCCGTCTGGTTCCCCGACCCCGCCGACCCCGAGGCGTACGACACCCGCCTCGCCGACGCGGGCGGCATCGACCTGTTCATCCTGGCCTCCGGCGCCACCGACGGACACATCGCCTTCAACCCGCCCGGCGCGCCCCGGGACAGCCTCAGCCGCGTCGTCGAACTGCCCGACAGCACCCGGCGCGACAACCTCGGCACCTTCCCCGACTACGCCTCGCTCGACGAGGTCCCCCGGCACGGTGTCACCGTCGGCGTGCGGACGATCGTCTCCCGCTCGCGACGCGCGGTCATGGTCGTACACGGCGAGCACAAGCGCGAGGCGGTGCGCCGCCTGGGCGCGGCCGGCGACTACGACCCGGCGTGGCCGGCCACCCTGGTCGTCACCTGCGAACGCCCGTCCCTGTACGTGGACCGCGCCGCTGCGGACGCCCGATGAGCGAGGCCCTGGACCTGATCACCCTCGGTCGGGTGAGCGTGGACCTGTACCCCGAACAGATCGGCGTCGGCCTGGCCGATGTGCGCACCTTCGCCAAATACCTCGGCGGCAGCGCGACCAACGTCGCCGTCGCGGGTGCCCGGCACGGGCTGCGCACGAGCGTGGTCACCGGTGTGGGCCGGGACCCGCTGGGCGACTTCGTGCGCCGCGCGCTGCGCGGATTCGGCGTCGCCGACCGCCACGTGGTCACCGTCTCCGGCCGGCAGACGCCCGTCGTGCTGTGCGAGATCTTCCCGCCGGACGACTTCCCGCTCTACTTCTACCGGCCCAACGCCCCCGACATGGCGCTGACCGTCGAGGACCTGGACACCGAGGCGCTGCGCGCCGCGCGCATCGTGTGGATCACCGGCAGCGGGCTGTCCGCCGAGCCTTCGCGCGGCACCACGCTGCGTGCCGTCGCCGACCGGGTCGAGGGCGGCGACACCGTGCTCGATCTGGACTGGCGGCCGATGTTCTGGGCCGATCCGAGCGAGGCGCCCGCCTGGTACGCCCGGGCGTTGGCGCACGCCACCGTGGCGGTGGGCAACCGCGACGAGGTCGAGGTCGCCGTGGGGACGCGCGACCCGGACGAGGCCGCCGATCGGCTGCTGGCTCGCGGCGTGCGGCTGGCCGTGGTCAAGCAGGGGCCGGCCGGCGTGCTGGCGCGCACCGCCACGGAGGAGATTCGGCTGGCGCCCATCCCCGTGGAGGTGGTCAACGGCCTCGGCGCCGGCGACGCGTTCGGCGGCGCGCTCGCGGCCGGTCTGGCCGGCGGACTGCCGCTGCGCCGCACGCTGGAGATCGCCAACGCGGCCGGTGCCTTTGTGGCCGGGCGGCACGCGTGCGCCGACGCGATGCCGACCCCGACCGAGATCGACGCGTTGATCGCGCGCTCTGTCGGCGGAACCGTCACCGGGTCCGCCACGGGTTCCACGCCGGGCGCCGGCCCGGGCACCACCACAGGCGCCACCCCGGGTGCCGCCTCCGGCTCCGTCATGGGCTCCACCCCGAGCGCCACCCCCGTTTCCGCCCCTACCGAAGGACAGCTGTGAGCATCGCCCCCGACATCGCCTCGGTCGTCACCACCCGCCTGACCGACCCCGGCGCCATCCGCCGCGCCGCACTGGCCCGACCCCGGTTCGAGCGCGCCGGCTTCGCCCGTCCGCTGTTCATCCTCGCCGCCGACCACGCCGCGCGCGGCGCGATCGCCGCCGGAGGCGACCCCACCGCGATGGGCGACCGGCACGAACTGCTCGCGCGCTGCGTCGAGGCGCTGGCCCGCCCCGGGGTGGACGGCTTCCTGGGCACCCCGGACATCGTCGAGGACCTGATCCTGCTCGGCGCGCTGGACGGCAAGCTGGTCCTGGGCTCGATGAACCGCGGCGGCATCCCCGGCGCGAGCTTCGAACTCGACGACCGGTTCGGCTCCTACGACGCGCGCGGCATCGCCGAGGGCGGCCTGGACGGCGGCAAGATCCTGCTGCGCGTGGACCCGGCCGACGCCGGCACCGCCGAGACGCTGATCGGCACCGCGAACGCGGTCAACGAGTTGGCCGAACGCGAACTCATGGCGCTGATAGAGCCGTTCCTGTCGGTCCGGGAGAACGGCAGGGTCCGCAACATCCTCACCCCCGACGCGCAGATGAAGGTCAACAACATCTCCGCCGCACTAGGGCGCACCTCGGCGTACACGTGGCTCAAGGTGCCCGTCGTCGACGAGATGGAGCGCATGATGGCCTCGACCACCATGCCCACGCTGCTCCTGGGCGGCGAGGGCGGCGGCGACGTCGACGCGATGTACGCCTCCTGGCAGCGCGCGCTGGAGATCCCGCACGTGCGCGGCCTGATCATCGGACGCACCATGCTCTTCCCGCACGACGGCGACGTGGCCGGCGCGGTCGACACCGCCGTGTCCCTGGTGCGTGGGGCCACGCGGTGAGCCCCCTGCACCTGCCCGACGGCAGCACCGCCGAGGGCGGCTTCCGGGTGGCGATCACCCCCGAGTCGGCGGGCTGGGCCTACAGCTCGCTGCGCGTGTTGGAGTTGGCCCCGGGCGAGACCCGTCGGTTCGAGACGGGCGACGCGGAGACGATCGTGCTGCCCCTGGCCGGGTCGTGCGTGGTCACCGTCGACGAGGCGACCTTCGAACTCGCGGGTCGCGAGCACGTGTTCGCGCGGGTGAGCGACTTCGTCTACGCCCCGCGCGACGCGCGGGTGAGCGTGACATCCGAGCGGGGCGGCCGCTTCGCGCTGCCGACGGCGCGCTGCGAGCGGCGCCTGGCTCCGGCGTACGTGCCGGCCGCCGACGTCGCCGTGGAGGTGCGCGGTGCGGGCGCCGCCTCGCGGCAGGTCAACAACTTCGCCGCGCCGGACGGCTTCGGCTGCGACCGCCTGGTCGCGGTCGAAGTGCTCACGCCCGGCGGCAACTGGTCCTCGTACCCTCCGCACAAGCACGACGAGGCCCGCCCCGGCGAGGCGGTGTTGGAGGAGATCTACTACTTCGAACTCGGCTCCTCCGGCGGCCCCGGGCGCCCCTTCGGCTACCAGCGGGTCTACGACGGGCAGTCGGTGGACGTGCTCGCCGAGGTGCGCCAGGGCGACGTAGTCCTGGTGCCGCGCGGCTACCACGGCCCGTCGATGGCGCCGCCGGGATACCCGATGTACTACCTGAACGTGCTCGCGGGACCTCATCCGCAGCGCACGATGGCCTGTTGCGACGACCCTGAACACCACTGGGTCCGGAAGTCCTGGGAGAGCGTGGAACGCGACCCCCGGGTGCCGATGTGCGATGCGGAGGGACCACGATGAACACCGGGCGCACGACGAACACCGTGCGGATGACCACGGGGCAGGCGCTGGTGCGCTTCCTCTCCCGCCAGTACAGCGAACGCGACGGGGTCGAACACCGGCTGATCGAGGGCTGTTTCGGGATCTTCGGGCACGGCAACGTGGCCGGGATCGGACAGGCGCTCCTGGAGCGGCCCGGCGACCTGACCTACCATCAGGCCCGCAACGAGCAGGCGATGGTGCACGCGGCGGTGGCCTACGCCCGCACCCGGCGCAGGTTGTCGACGCTGGCGTGCACGACGTCGGTGGGACCCGGGGCGACCAACATGGTCACCGGCGCGGCGTTGGCCACGATCAACCGGCTGCCGGTGCTGCTGCTGCCGGGCGACACCTTCGCCACCCGGGTGGCCTCGCCGGTCCTGCAGGAGTTGGAACTGCCGTACGCCGCCGACATCAGCGTCAACGACGCCTTCCGGCCGGTGTCCCGCTTCTTCGACCGCGTCCAGCGTCCGGAGCAGCTCGCGCACGCCGCGATCCAGGCCATGCGGGTGCTCACCGACCAGGCCGAGACGGGCGCGGTCACCCTCGCGCTGCCGCAGGACGTCCAGGCCGAGGCGTGGGACTTCCCCGAGGAGTTGTTCGCCAAGCGGGTGTGGCACGTGCGCCGACCGGTGCCCGACCCCGACTCGCTGGCCGCGGCCGTCGCGGTGCTGCGGAGCGCGCGCCGGCCGCTGATCGTGGCCGGCGGCGGTGTGGTGCACGCCGACGCGAGTGCCGCGCTCGCCGCGTTCGCCGCGGCCACCGGCATCCCGGTCGCGGTCACCCAGGCGGGCAAGGCCGCGCTGCCGCACGAACACCCGGCCGCCGTCGGCGGGATCGGCCACACGGGTTCCGTCGCGGCGAACGCGCTGGCCCACGACGCCGACGTGGTGCTCGGCGTCGGCACCCGGTGGCAGGACTTCACGACCGCGTCGCGGACCCTGTTCGCCGACCCCGACGTGCGCTTCGTCAACCTCAACATCGCCGCGTTCGACGCGGCCAAGCACGCGGGCGTCGCGATGGTCGCGGACGCGCGGGCGGGCCTGGAGGCACTGACGGCGGCGCTGACCGGCTGGAGCGCCCCGGCCGAACACCGCGCCCGCGCCGCCGAGGCGGTGCGCCGCTGGGACGCCGAGGTCGACGCCGCGTTCGCCCGCGCCCACACCCCGCTGCCCGCCCAGAGCGAGATCATCGGCGCGGTCCGCGAGGCGATGGCGCCGCACGACGTGGTGGTCTCCGCCGCCGGCTCCATCCCCGGCGACCTGCACAAACTGTGGCGCCCGACCGATCCGCTGGGCTACCACGTCGAGTACGGGTTCTCCTGCATGGGCTACGAGATCGCCGGTGGCCTGGGCGTGAAGATGGCGGCGCCCGAGCGCGAGGTGTTCGTCCTGGTCGGGGACGGCTCCTACCTGATGATGGCGCAGGAGATCGTCACGGCCGTCGCCGAGGGCGTCAAACTCGTCATCGTGCTCGTACAAAACCACGGCTACGCCTCGATCGGGGCGCTGTCCGAGGCGGTGGGCGCCGAACGATTCGGCACGCAATACCGTTTCCGGGACCGCCGATCCGGCACGTTCGACGGTGGCGTGCTGCCGATCGACCTGGCGGCGAACGCGGCCAGCCTGGGCGCGAACGTACTCCGAGCAACCGGACTCGCCGAATTCCGCACCGCCCTGGCCACCGCCCGCGCCTCCACGCACACGACGGTCGTACACATGGACACCGACCCCCTGATCGGCACCCCATCCTCACAGGCATGGTGGGACGTCCCCGTCGCCGAGGTCTCCACAACCCCCACGACCGCCAAGGCCCGCCAAGGCTACGAACAGGCAAAGTCCACCCAACGCCCCCTACTGCGCCCAGCAACTTCCTGACCACTCCCGCAGCCGCAAGCCCGTCCGCCCGGCAAAGCCCACCCTCACCGGCCGGACGGGCTCGCACCCGGGTTCGCACGTCACAGCCAAGGAGCGGGCCCGGGCCGACGCCCGCGAGCGCCGAAGTCCAGGGCGGGCCCGGACACCGTCCTCACCCTGGCCCGAGGGGCGAAGCACGGCGTCGGAAACTCGCGTGCGGGTGCGAACGTGGGTCTGCGAGCATGCGCGAATGACCCACAGCGACTTCGAATACCTGGTCGTCCGGCACCGTCACCGTGTTCCCGTCCCCACTGCGGCAAGGGCCGGAGCGGCGGGGCAAGGCGCGGCGGCGGCACGGCGGTTCGACGCGGCGTTGATGTCGGTCGGGTTCAAGGCGTCGGCCGCGTTGCTGGAGCGCCTGTCCGGGCTGGACGAGGCGACGGTGGTCGGGATCGGCGCGCGAACGCTGGCGACCGTGCGGGAGATGGTCGGCGACCACGTCGCGCACAACACGTACTTCGTGGACTTCCCAGCCAACGTGCCCGATACGCTCGATTTCTGGATGGGGTGTATCGCGGACGCGCTCGCCGACACGTCCTCGCGGGCGAGCACGCTCGCGCAACCGGGCACGGGTGTGGTCGACCTGCTGACCCTGCCTTCGTACGGCAAGTATCGGCACACCTACGAGGAAATGCTGCTCGCACACGACGAGTTGATCCACGCGGCGGGCGACCGCGTGACCGTGCTGCACCCCGGCGGCGACCCCGACGACGAGGTCGCGGCGCTCTACCTCGCACTGGCCGGCAGCACCACGCCGCTCGGGGAAGAGGCGTTGTTCGATTTGGAGTTGCTGGCCGAGGCATGCGTCGCCGGGCCGCAGCCCGACGTGATCCCGGTGCGGGAGAACCGTGCCGTGGTGAACCGCGCGCGGCTGACCTCCGGGATGAGCCCGCTGGTGGACACCGTCACCGACGTGCTGCGGCTCGCCTGCGCGCTGTCGGACGGCGATGTGACGCTGATCGAGCCGACCCGCTTCCGGTCGGTACCGCGGCCGATGCGCCGGGGACTGCTCGCCGCGCTCGACGCGGTGGTCGCGGCATCGCCGGCCAAGCTCGCCGACGTGCGCGTGCACCGGGAGGCGTTCAAGCGGCTCGGTGAGCGGCTCCACCCGCACGAATACCCGCAATGGCCGCACGCCGCCGAGGTGTTCGCGGTGGCCCGCGGCGAGTCGGGGGCCCCGTCGGTGGACAGCCGCGTCGACACGCTCCTCGCGGCGGAGGATGTCGCGGGAGCGGCACTGCTGCTGGCGTCCGCCGCCCCGGGGAAGCTGTTCCGCTCCCTGGACCGGCTGCTGCGCGGCGCCCGGACCGAGCAGGTGCGGGACATGGTGGTGACCGCGGCCGTCGAGGCCGCACCGCGGGTGTCCGGGCGGGTGCTGCTGTCGGTCCGCGAACATTTCCTCAACCGCCGGGTGGCGGGCACCGATTCGGCGCCCGGGGATCAACCGCACGGCCGCGGGCGCGTGTTCGTGAACCGACTCGGCGGTGCGTGGGTCACGCCCGAGCGGCGCGCACCGGTGTCCGCCGCGCATCGCGACCGCGTCGTCGCCGCCGTGGACGCGGAGATACGCGGCCGCCTGCCGGACCCGGGGCACCTGGTCCTCGGCCCGGACGTGCTCGACGTCGCGCTGCCGCTGAGCGGCAGGGCGTCCGCGGCCGGCCTCGGGGTGCTCCCGCGCGGCTCGGTCTCGCGGATCCGCGGGGACCTGCTGCGGTTCTTCGTGTACTGGAAGCAGACCCGGCATACGACGGACTTCGACCTGTCGGCGCTGATGCTGGACGCCGACTACCAAACGGTGTCGTGGCTTTCGTACACCGCGCTGTCCTCGGTCGACGGCGAGCACTCCGGCGACATCGTCGACGCGCCCGAAGGGGCTTCGGAGTTCGTCAACCTGCGGTTGGGCGCCGTCCGCGGGGGCTTCATCGTGCCCCAGGTCCACATCTACGCGGGCGAGGGGTTCGAGGAGGTCGCCGAGTCGTTCTTCGGGTTCATGCTGCGTGAGGACGAGCAGCGGGGGCGGCCGTTCGAGCCGCGTACGGTGCGCATGAAGTCGGAACTGCGCGGGCAGGGGCGGGTCGCGCTGCCGCTGGTGTTCCTGCGCGGCAGGGATGGGAAGTGGCGTGCCAAGTGGCTGCATCTGTACCTGCGTGGCAAGCCGGCCGCGAACCGGGTGGAGGACAACCGGGTGACGGTCGCGACGCTGGTCCGCGGCATCGTCGAGCGCGACCAGTCGACGGTGCGGTATCTGACCGATCTGCTGGCGGAGCGCGCCGCGGCGGTCACCCGATGGGACGGAGGGCCGCTGCCGCAGAGTCCGGTCACGTTCATCGGCCTGGAGCGGCCCGAGGGCCTGCACCCGGAGTCGCGGGTGGTCACCACGGAAAATCTGCGCGACCTGATCCCCGCGTGACTGGTAGCGTCGGCGGCGGCGAGGCCATGAGGGGGCTTCCTTCTCAACCCACTTGGGTATTCTTCAGTCCTCTCGCTTTCCTCTCCACCGCAGCGCCGTGACACCGTAACTCCGCGACGCCGGAGCGCCCTCGGGCGCCCGGCGTCGCCGGCTCTCACGGTGCGGCACCGCCGGCGGGGCGGCAGGCGGCGCCCGAGGACCCCAGGAGTCGGACCATGGCCAAACCTCTCGACACTCTCCTGGACCTGCGCCGGGCCGCCGCGGCGGGTCTGCTCGAACTCGATGGTTCCGGCCCCGCTTCGCGCGAGGCGGTGCGGGCGCGGGAAACCCTCCCGGCGCCGCACTTCGGTACCGTCGCCTGGTCGGTTCCGCCGAGCTACCGCGCGCTGCCGGCGGAGCACAATCGGCTGCGCTGCCTTCGCGAGGAGGATGACCGCGAGTGTGAGTTCGTCCTCGTGGACGAGCACGAACTCCTCGAACTGAACGCCGATCTGGTGCACATGCCCGAGGGGGTCGATCGCGAGCCGGGACGGCACCTGTCGACCGATCACCTGGTCGGGTTCGCCGAAGCCGGTTACGAGGCGGTGTGGTGTTTCGACGTCGCACAACCCGTCGCGGACGGCGAGTACCCGGTGTACTACCACCATCAAGACGAGCCGCGGGCACGCTGCCTCGCCGACGGCACATGGGACGAACAGGACGACGCCGTACCCGACTTCCCGTCATTCGCGGCCTGGTTCGAGGCGATGGCCGCGGCCTTCACCTCGGCGCGACCCCCGGCCTGGTTCGACGAGTTGGGCACCCCGACCCTGGTCTGGCTCGCCCGTGACGGGATCTTCCGGACCGACGGCCGGGACTGACCGGGTACTCCACCCTCTCCCGGAAGGGCTACGCCGTCGTCCCGGTGTCGGGCAGTGGGATCCTCGGGGGTGTCCAGTCGGCGAATTTGAGGATTGCCTTCATTGCCACCGCCGGCGGGGTCAGGCGCATCGCGGTGTTGCGCATGGCCACCGCCAGGCGGCCTTCCGCCTTTTGGATGCGGCCCATGCGGTGTGAGGCCTTGGTCACGGCCGCGACTCTGGGGCGGCGGGTGTCGTCGTATGCGGCCAGCGCGGTGGCCTGGTTTTGGTGGGTGTGCAGGCACGCGGCCAGGACGACGGCGTCCTCGATGGCCATGCACGCGCCCTGGCCCAGGTGTGGGGGCATCGCGTGGGCGGCGTCGCCGAGCAGGGCGACGCGGCCCGCCACGTACGTGTCCAAGGGGGTGCCCAGGATGTGGATGTCGTGGTGGAGGACGGCTTTCGGGGCGGTGGCCTTCAGCAGGGCCGGAATCGGGTCGTGCAGGCCGTCGACGCGTCGCCACACCTCGGCCCACTCGTTGTCGTAGCGCACTCCGGCCTTCGCCTTGGTGACCATGTGCCAGCACACCCGGCCGTCTCGGATGGGCATGACGCCGATCTCGGCGCCGTCGTGCAGCGTCTGCGCGATGTCGGGGGTGGGCAGGAACGCCTCCGTCGTTACTCCGCGCCAGACGGTCGAGCCGCTGTAGACGGGGGCCGGGGCGTCCGGCCACAGTCGGGCGCGGACGCGGCTGTTGACGCCGTCGGCGACGACGGCCAGATCGGCCCCGATGGTCGCCGTCCCGCCCGGGCCGGTGTAGTGGACGAGGGCCTGTTTCGGGTCCTGCGTGATGTCGGTGACCTCGGCCCCGGTGACGACGCCGCAGTCCGCGGGGAGGGCTTCTCGCAGGATGTCGTGGAGTTCGGCCCGGTGCAGTGAGTAGATCCCGGTGCCGAGCTTGGCCTCCAGTGCCGTGCCGTCGACCTGGGACAACCACCGGCCGTCGCCGGCGCGCACTCCGGTGGACAGTTGCGGTCGGCCGCCGGCCTTGACCGCGGGGCCGAGGCCCAGGCTCTCCAGCGCGCGCATCGCGTTGCTCATCAGGGCGATCCCCGCCCCGACCTCGCCGCCGACCGCCTTGCGTTCGAGGACGGTGACCCGCCAACCGATCCGACGCAGCCCGATGGCGACCGCCAGGCCACCGATGCCGGCGCCGACGACCACCGCAGATCGGGCGGTCGGGTGGTTGTGCGCGTGTGTGTTCGCGTGGTTGTTCACGTCTGGGTTCGTTGCGTTCTTTTCCGGCATTGTTCACGCCCCCTCGCTTCTACTTCTGTAGAAGACCGTATACTACGGATGTAGAAAGCAACATGGGGGCCGGAGGGAGCAGGCGTGCGTGCGGAACACGATCGTCGGACGGTTCTCGCGGACGCGGCGATCGAACTGCTGGCCTCCGGCGGCATGCGGGCGCTCACCCATCGCGGCGTGGATGCCCGGGCCGAACTGCCCGTCGGCACCACCTCGGCGTACTTCCGGACCCGGAAGGCGCTGATCACCAAAGCGGTCCAGCGCCTGGTCGAGTTGGATGCCGAGGACCTGCGGCAGGTCGCACTGGCCGCCGACGGACCGCTGCTCGCCCCGCCGCGAGCCGGACTGCTCGGCCCCGCGCACCTGGACCGACTCGCGGACGCCACCGCGGCCTTCGTCGACCACATGCTCGGGCCCGGACGTGTGCGTACCCTCGCGCGCTATCACTGCGTCCTGGAGACCGTCCACGAACCGGAGTTGCGGGAGATCCTTCGACACGGGGACGCGGCCAGGGCGCAGATGTGCGCGCTGCTGACGGCCGCCGGCATACCCCGGGCCCGGGCCGAGGAGCGGGCCCGTCGGCATCTGGCCTGCGTGGACGGGCTGATCTTCGATCGGCTGACGGCCCCGCCCGGCACCGTCCCGTCACCCGGGACACCGGAGAGCGGGGAGGATCTGCGGGAGGCCGTTCGGGGGCTCCTGGAGATCGCCGTGTCGGGAGAGCGGGCACTGCCGCGCGGTTCTTCCACGCGACCCGCACCGCCGACGGCTTGAGCCACCCGGGCGCGGAGACGGTGCTCCGCGATCGGCGCCGTCCTCGCGCTTGTTGCGTTCTGTGACCATGTCACCGGTTGGTGACAGCGCTGTCGTGGAACGCCGACGTCGGTTCCCAGGGGGGTCGCCGCCCCGGCATGGTGATCACGCAAGCACCGGGAAGCCATGCGCCGTCGAGGCTTCAACTACGCGATACCAAGGGGTTTTTCATGTCCGCCACCCGCCGCCGGACCGTCCTCGCCTCCGCGACCCTCGTCGCCGGTGTCCTGTTGATGACCGCCTGCCAGGACTCGGACTCCGGCGCCGCGAAGGGCACTTCGTCCACCGCTCCGGGCGGTCAGGCGCCCGCAGCGCCCAACACGGCCAACCCGGGCGGTAGTCAGGGCACCAACAGCCAGGGCGGTCAGGGCGGAACCCAGAGCAGCGGAACCCAGGGCGGAGCGAATACCTCCGGCGGGCAGAACAGCGGCGGCGGCCAGGGCACGAGCGCCGGTGCCGGAACCACCTCGGGCGGCGGCGGCAACGGCAAGACCGCCAAGTGCCGGACCGACGCTCTGAAGGCCACCGCGATCGACAGCACCATCGGCGGCGACTCCGACGGCACTGTCGCGGTCACGTTCAAGAACAACGGCCCGGACTGTTCGATGTCCGGCTACGCGGGCGTCAACCTGAAGACCGACGCGGGCGAGATATCCGCGCAGCGCACCGGCGCGCAGCCCGGCTCGTTCGTTCTCGAGAGCGGCAAGTCGGTGTCCTTCGGCATCAACTACCCGCTGGAGACGATGGGCGAGGCCTCCGGCCTGCGCATCACCGGCCTGGTGGTGACCCCGCCGGACGAGACGAAGTCCGTGACCCTGAACTGGCCCGGCGTCGGCAGGCTCCCCGTCAAGAGCGGTGGCGCCCCGATCAAGGTCGGCCCGATCGGCAGCGCCGGCCAGGGCGGCTGACCCTCGCCGCCTCCCGACCGGCCTCCCCGGCCCGCCCCAGCGGACGTCGATCACCGAGTGCCGACGGTGGTCGGAACGCCGCGGCACCACGCCGCCCACGCGGGCGGGTGCCGGGCCGAGACAGCTGCCCGGCCCGTGACGCTCGGGTCCTCGTCGGCGCGGCGTCGCGACACCGAGCAGGATTCGAGAAGCCCCGGCCGCCGCGCGGCCCCTAGCGTGATGGTCATGGCAACCGCGGGGCATCCGGGCCGGAGTCCGGACGCCCGGCGGATACGACACATCCACAATGCAAGGGGCAAGACATGAAGGCGCACGTCAGCTCGATCCTCCTCGGTGTCCGTGACATGGACCGGGCCAAGGAGTTCTACACCGAGGGGCTCGGCTGGAAGATCGAGAACGACTTCGGCATCTCGGTGTTCTTCGCATCCGACGGCGCCTCGCCGGTCGGCTTCTACGCCCGCGAGGGTCTGGCCGGCCAGGTGGGCACCGACCCCGAAGGCAGCGGCTTCAGCGGCCTGGTCCTGACCTACGTCGTCCGCAGCGAGGCACGAGTCGACGAGATCATGGCCGAGGCCCGCAAGGCCGGCGCCACGATCCTCAACCCCGCCGGCGCCCTGCCCTGGGGCGGCTACGGCGGCACCTTCGCCGACCCGGACGGCTACATCTGGAGCCTCGGCTACAGCGCCCAGGGAACCGACCAGCCCTACGCGGAGTAGCCGCGATCCCTCACCTCACAGCCGTCCGGAACGGCGCGGCGCGGCGCAGCAC
>NZ_JBHTVA010000102.1:29141-33348 GCF_042793325.1 Embleya sp. NPDC056575 | reverse complement strand
CGGCGGTCGCTCTTGACGAGATAGGCGATCAGGATGCTGACCACGAGAGCTGCTTCCAGCCCTTCGCGCAGACCTATCAGGTAGTTGGCGAACACCAGGTGACCCCGCTCGATCGAACAAATCTCGGAATTTAGGCGAGGCTCACCAAAGCACCCGTTCGGATGCGTCGTCAACATGGGATCGGTCATGTCCGGGCGGGCGGGCGGCCGGGGCCGGCCGGTTTGGGGGCCGGGGCTCAGGGGTGTCGGTGGTAGGCCTTGTTGGTGATGCGCCACTTTTCGTCGACGTGGGCCAGGAGGAAGACGTCGGTGAAGGTGTCGGTGCCGTGTCGCAGCGTCATGGTCGCGGTGGCGACGGTGCCGTGTACGTCGACGGTGTCGATGCGGCGCGAGCGGGTCGGCTCGTCCGGGGCGGGCCGACCGGGGAAGAGCGCGCAATATTCGTCGAGGCCCCACGAGACGAACGCGCCGTCCCGGATGCCTTCGACATGCGCGGTGGGCAGGAACGCGGCGCGGAAGTGGGCGGGGTCGCCGGTGGCGTGTCCGCGCAAATAGGCGCGGAGGGGTTCGAGCACCGCTTCGGGGGCGGCGGGGGTAAGGGCGGCGACGGCGATGTCGGCTTCGGGGTCGGACGGGGTACCGGCCAGGTCGGCCGCGCTGCGCAGCGGGGTGCCGGACGCGGTGGCCAGCAGGTCCAGGTCCTTGGCCAGCGCGGCGATGGTGAACTGGGCGGCAGGGGCGCGGTCGGCCGTGTTCGTGAGGATGCCGCGCTTGCGGGCCACGAGTCCGCCGAGCAGGCCGAATTCGAGTACATCCAGCACCTCGGTCCGGGGCAGCCCGAGCGCGTCGCCCTGCCGCAGCGCCTCGCGCAGGGCCAGGACTCCGCCGGCGAGGCTGCTGTTGGCGATCAGCTTGAGGGCGGCGGCGGTACCGGCGTCGGCGACGGGCCGCACGGTGCCGAGCGCCGCCAACACCGGCCGCACCCGATCGAGCGTGTCGGGGTCGGCGCCGGCGAGGATGTCCAGGGTCCCGGCGGCGACGGCGGGCACCGAGCCGAGTACGGGCGCGTGCACGTAGGAGGCCCCGAGTTCATGGGCCAGCGCCGACGCGTCGGCGGGGGCGATCGTGCTCGTGTTCACCACGATGGCGTCGGGGCGAAGCGAGGCGCGGACCTGGTCGACAACCTCGCGGCAGGCCCGGCCGTCGAACAGCGCGAGGAGGACTACGTCGGCCTTCGCGGCGGCGGTGGTCGGGTCGTCGGCGGTGTCGAAGGGGCTGCCGGTGGCGGGGCGCCCGGAGCGGGTCCAGCCGATCACCTCGTGGGCGTGCTCGGCGAGTCGTGTCGCGACAGCGGTGCCCATGCGGCCCAGGCCGAGGACGGCGATCGTGCGCGGTGCGGTGGTCATGCGCCCCAGCGTGAAGCAGTGGCAAGCCCTGCGACAAGCGCAACTTGGGAAGGGCAGGCATGCGAATCTCGCATATAGCCCGCCCGGGGCTCGGCATACTCGTGCCAGGCACGTGCGCACGAGCACGAGCGTGCCCATGCCTATGCCCGTGCCCGTGCCCGTGCCATGGAGGAGACAACGTGGATCTGACCGTGTGGCGGAGCTTCGTGACGGTGTGTCGGGTCGGGTCGTTGTCGGCGGCGGCGGTCGAACTCGGCCACACCCAGTCGGCCGTCTCCCGGCAGATCGCCGGCCTGGAGCGGCGGCTCGGGGTGGCGCTGGTCGAGCGGCAGGTGCGCGGGGTGCGGCCGACGCCGGCCGGCGAGGTGTTCCGGCATCACGCCCTGGTCGTGCTCAACGAGGCGGATCGGGCGGTGCGCGCGGTTCGGGACGTACGGGACGGGGCACCGGGTCGGCCGCTGACCGTCGGCGCGACGCCGTCCCTGGCCGCCGGGATCGTACCCGCCGCGATCCGCCGCCTCCTGGACGACGAAGGCGCGCTGCGGTGGAGCCTGTTGCCCGGATCGAGCGCCGACCTGTACGACCGGGTGCTCGCCCGCGACCTGGACATCGCCGTGGTCACGGACGCGCCGCCGGGGCTGCCGGACGACCCCCGGGTGGAACGACGGCTGCTGGGCTTGGACGAGATGGTGGTCGTCCTGCCCGCCGACCACCCGCACGCCGGCCGGGGGCCGCTGCCGATCCACGAACTGGCCGACCAGACCTGGGTCGAGGACAACGACGGCTCGGCGGCCCTCCTACGCCGCCACGCCGCCCGCGCCGGAACCACCGCCCGAATCGACCTGACCGCGGCCGACCTACCCGGCAAAGTCGCCATGGTCGCCACCGGCCACGCCATCGCCCTGATCCCCGCCGCCCTGACCATCGCCCTACGCACAGACGTCACCACGGCGACCCTGGTAGACCCCCCAACCCGCGGCATCTACACGATCACCCCACAACACGACCAACACCCAGCGGCAACGGCCTTGTCCACCCACTTGGCGACAGCGTTCACCTGACGCACCCCCGCCGGAGACCTCGGGCCACGCGGCGCCGGAACTGCTCCCGGCGTGCGTCACGGTTGGCTGGTGCGGGGTGTGCCTGAATCGGTGGTGGGCCGCCGCCGGCGTGCGGGGCTCCGAGACGGGGGCTTTCGGCGAGGCGGGTGTGTTGCTCGGCGAAAACCGACCGGCAGCGGGGAGCAGGGTGGGCGGTCAGGTCGGGTTCCCGGGTGGCCTTTCCGAGTGGGCCGGGTGCTTTCGGCGTGGGTTGCGCTTTGGGTTGCGGGTGGCTGGTGCGGGGCCGGCCAGGGTCGGTGGTGGGCCGCCGCCGGCGTGCGTGGCTCCGAGACGGGGCTTTCGACGAGGCGAGTGCGGTGCTTGGCGAAAACCGGCCGGCAGTGGGGTGGGGTGGGTGGTCGGGTTGTGTTCTCTGGCCGGCCGTTCCGGGTGGGCCGGGTGTCTTCGGTGGGCGTTGTGCTTGTGGTTGCGGGTGGCCGGTCCGGGGCCGGCCAGAGTCGGTGATGGGCCGCCGCCAGCGTGCGGGGCTCCGAGACGGGGCTTTCGACGAGACGGGTGCGGTGCTTGGCGAAAACCGGCCGGCAGCGGCGGGGAGGGAGGGCGGTCCGGTCGATCCCGCCGAGGAGCCTTCCCGAGTGGGTTGGCAGGGCATTTTGAGGTGCAGTGGGCATGTGAGGAGCGAGAGTTCACAAAACCGGACGACGTGAGGTGCCGTGGCCTCAGTGTGAGAGAAAACCGCAGGTCAGCGGGAAGCGGGAGCGTTTGAGGTGCCTCGGGATCCGGTTTCGGCTCCCAATGGGCACTTTCGGTCTCCTCGATGGCCTCTGCGAGGTCGCGGCGCCCGAAGTCGGCTGCGATCGGGCGGGTTTGGTCTTTGCAGCGACGTTGAGGGGGTTGGAGCGCACGAAACCGGCACTCAACGCCCGATTCTCCGCCCCGACACCACAAAACCGCAGGTCATCGAAGCTCAAGGCCCATAACCACCGATCGCGATCCGGTTTCGAACCCAACTCCCCTCCAAACGCTCCCGAAGCACCCCAACCCACTCGGGAAGGCCCCTGGAGGACTCGACCCGACCGCCCTCCCTGCTCCTCGCTGCCGGCCGGTTTTCGCCGAGCAAGGTGCTTGTTTCGCCGGAAGTCCGAAGTCTCGGAGCCCCGCACGCCGGCGGCGGCCCATCATCGACTCTGGCCGGCCCCGGACCGGCCACCCGCGACCGGGAGCGCAACGCGCGCCGGAAGCACCCGACTCCCTGGGGAAGGCCCTCCGGAGGACTCGACCCGACCACCACCCTGCCCGCCGCTGCTGGCCGGTTTTCGCCGAGCAACATACCCGTCTCGCCGGAAGTCCGAAGTCTCGGAGCCCCGCACGCTGGCGGCGGCCCATCATCGACTCTGGCCGGCCCCGGACCGGCCACCCGCAACCAAGGCGCAGCGCGCGCCGAAAGCGCCCGGCCCACTCGGAAAGGCCACCCGGGAAACCCGACCTGACCGCCCACCCTGCTCCCCGCTGCCGGTCGGTTTTCGCCGAGCAACACACCCGTCTCGTCGAAAGCCCCCGTCTCGGAGCCCCGCACGCCGGCGGCGGCCCACCACCGACTCAGACCAGCCCCGCACCAGCCACCCGCAACCCAAAGCGCAACCCACGCCGAAAGCGCCCGGCCCACTCGGAAAGGCCACCCGGGAACCCGACCTGACCGCCCACCCTGCTCCCCGCTGCCGGTCGGTTTTCGCCGAGCAAC
>NZ_JBHTVA010000102.1:0-29044 GCF_042793325.1 Embleya sp. NPDC056575 | reverse complement strand
ACGCCGAAAGCGCCCGGCCCACTCGGAAAGGCCACCCGGGAACCCGACCTGACCGCCCACCCTGCTCCCCGCTGCCGGTCGGTTTTCGCCGAGCAACACACCCGTCTCGTCGAAAGCCCCCGTCTCGGAGCCACGCACGCCGGTGGCGGCCCATCATCGACTCTGGCCGGCTCCGGACCGGCCACCCGCGACCACAAGCGCAACCCGCGCCGGAAGGCACCAGGCGTTTGGGCATGGTGTGGTCGGTCATGGTTCGTCTCGGCGGTGGGAGTCGGGGTCCGAGCGCGGGTCCGGGCCGGGGCGGTGTTTGCGTTGGCGGAGTACTTCCAGGGCGATCGGCAGAAGCGAGAGCAGTACCACCACCGCCACGATCGGCAGCAGGTAGGTGTCCACGTTCGGTACGGACGAGCCGAGTCCGTAGCCTGCCAGGACCAGGCCGACGGCCCAGACCGTGCCGCCGACGATCTGCCACAGGGTGAAGGTGCGCACGGGCATCCCCAGTACGCCCGCCAGCGGGTTGAGCACCGTGCGCACGACCGGGATGAAGCGGGCCAGGACCACCGCCTTGGCGTGTCCGTACCTGCCCAGCAACTCCTCGGCCCGCGCCACGCCTTCGTGCAGGCTGCGGTTCTTGTACCGGCCCAGCAGCGCGCGTCCGCCGCGCCGGCCGAGGAGATAGCCGACCTGGGCGCCGAGCAGGGCGCCGCCCACGGCGGCGAGCAACACCTGCCACAGGATCAGCTGCACCCGGTCCGAGGAGCCCGATACGCACAACAGTCCGGCGGTGAACAACAACGAGTCGCCGGGCAGGAAGAAGCCGACCAGCAGCCCGGTCTCCGCGAACAACACCACCGCGATGCCGAGCGCCCCGAAGGCGGACAACAACGAACTCGCGTCCAGTACGTTCACGGCCAGGTCGGACACGGCCAAGTCGGATACCGCCGACGAAGGCATGGGCGCTCCCTCCTTCGATAACGCGCGATCCGGTGTCGGTCGGCCGGGGGCTACGGCGCGGGAAACGACTTACCGGGGTCCTGTCCCCGAAACGATGCCGTATCACGGCTGAGAGTCGGCCGCGAGCGCTGTGGGCCGGGCGGGTGACGCGATGGGGACGGGACCGGCGGGCAGGGCCGAGATGCGGCCGGCTGAAAACCGCTCCCCAGTGCGCCCCCTTCGCCACTGTTGTTATTGATATGCCGCATATTCGTGACCAATTCTCAGCCGTGGCCGGCAAGTGCGCGGGCATCGGGTCCACCATGACGCACCACGACTCATCGCGGGAGAACGGCTCCGACGAACTGGCCGCGCTGGTACGGCAGGCCCGGCAGTGGAGCGAGGCGTCCCCGGACGGCCCGGCCGAGCGACCGCTGCTCGACCCCTCGACGGACTCTCTCCGCGAACGTATGCGTCGCCGCCGCGCCAACCGCTCGAACGACGGCGACGCCCGGAACGACTAGGCGGTGTCGGGGCGGATGGCGATGCCGCGCGGGTCGAGGGCGACGGGATGTCCTCCGCGTCGACCGCGACGCCTCCGGTGCGCCTGCCCGTCGAGCGAGTTGGGAAACACCGCGCGGATGTGGATGTGGATGCGGATGCCGTGGCTGGGCGCGGTGTTCTCGAACTGCGGTGCGTGGCCCGCCTGTCCGGTGACAACCGCGAATGTGAGCGGACGCTGACGGCTGTCGATTGCCGAACGCGCGCTGGTGGTCGGCCGGTTGCGGTGCTTGCGCGCGGTCCGGATGTGTCCGGGCATGGCGAACCTGTGCACGCAGCGGTTGCACAGGAACTCGTTGCCGGGTGCCGTGGGTGACCGCTGCTGCCGTTCGCGTTCGACCGGGTGTGGCCGCCGGCAGGCGCACCCAGCCGAATCACGGGGGAATCGCGGTCGAGGGCCCGGGACGGTCCGATTGGCGGCTCTGATCCGGTACGACTTCGTTCGATAAGCCGCATCGGAAGTACTGGGGGCACGCCATGGCCCTACTCACTCCTCGGATTCGTCACGTCCCTCGGGGCATCCGGCCGGCACGGTCCGGGTCGTCGGACCGGGGTCCAAGCCCCGGAAATACCTTTTCCTGTGGGGTGTTGCCGGAGTCGGGCGGCCCCCATGCCCGCCACCGGCCGTCCGTGGCGGACGCGTACGCTCGGCCTGTGCCGCATTTCGAGACGACCACGCGTATTCGTGTCACGCCCGCACGGGCTTTCGAGGCGTCCCTGGACATCGACGCGCATACGGCGTCGATGGCTTCGTCGGGGGAGCGGGCGATCGGCGGGGTGACGGCTGGTCGGATCGGGCTCGGCGAGAGTGTCACCTGGCGGGCGCGGCACTTCGGTGTGGTGTGGCGGATGACCTCGCGGATCACGGCGTACGAGGAGCCGAGTCGGTTCGTCGACGAGCAGGTCGGCGGACCGTTCGCGCACTGGCGCCACGAGCACCGCTTCACCTCGGACGGGGGCGGCGGCACGGTGATGCGCGATGTCGTCGACTACGCCGCTCCGTTCGGCCCGATCGGCGCCGTCGTCGGGTGGATCGGGCTGCATCGATACATGGTGCGGTTGATCGTCGCGCGCAACGAGTATTTGAAGGACTCCCTCGAATCGGCGCTGTCCGAGTAGGCGTTCGATCTCCGAGCCGCCCAAGGGCGTTGTATTCGGGCATCGGCAGGCGGCCGTCGCGGCGGTATTCTCGGCTGCCGTGGTGATCGTGCCGATCGTGTACCCGGCGGGTCGGCTCCGCGCCTCGGCGGTGTCGACGGAAGCGCGACGATCGAACGGAGTTCGGGACCATGAGTGACGAACAGGTGTCGCTGCGGCCGGTGGTCGAGGGCGACCTCCCCCTTCTCGAACGTTTTTCCACGGATCCCGAGGCGGTCGGTCCGTTCGGTTGGCAGGGCTGGGCTGATCCGGGGCGGTGGCGGCGCGAGTGGACCGAGAGCGGCTTTCTCGGGGACACCGGAGGGAGGTTGCTGGTGGTTCGCGGGGCCGATGTCCTGGGTTTCGTGGCCTGGCGCAAAATTGTCACCTCACGCACCTCCTACTGTTGGAACGTCGGGATAAACCTGTTCGCCGAAGCGCGGGGGCAGGGTTTCGGCACGCGCGCGCAACTCCTGCTGGTGCGCTACCTGTTCGCCCACACCCAGGTGGCCCGGGTGGAGGCGGCGACGGAGGTCGACAACGTCGCCGAACAACGCGCGCTGGAAAAGGTCGGCTTTACACCCGAGGGCGTGGCCCGCGCGTATCTCTTCCGAGCGGGCCGGTGGCGGGACATGGTCTTCTACAGCCTCCTGAGGGATGAACTGCCCTTGGATGACGAGGAGTCGACGACAACGCGGTAGCGGCCGGCGAGCGGCGGCCGGCAGGCGGTGGGCGCGGGCGGTTGTCCGTTGACGAGCCGCAGTCGGTGGGCGGCCTCACCGCCCGCCGTCCGCTGCTCACAGACACCACACACCACACACCACAGGCAATCCGCCCGCCGCGCTGCCCAACACCCGGAACAAGGTGGTGGCCTGCGCCCGGCTCGGGCTGCCGGCCGGTCCAGAGGACAAACCGCTGTCCGCCGTGTGCCGTGTGCCGCGTGCCGTCCGCCGTCCGCTCCGTGCCGCCTGCCGCTTGCTGCCCGCCACTCATTACCCGCTGCCCAAGGCCCGCCACCCAGCCCAGTCGTTCGCCAAAGCCCACTGCCCCCACCCGCGACTGCCGCCGCAGCCCCACTTCCGCCCCGGCCGAACCCCAACCCCGGCTCCGGCCCCACCCCGGCCCGCCCCCGCCCCCGCCCCGCCCCCTCCCGCCTACCCCCTCCCGTTCCGCCCCGCCTGGTGGGGTCGCACCGAAACGGGGCTTCACCTTGGTTCGTTGCCACGAAGTTCCCGGGCGTTCGGCGTTCTAGCGTCGTGGCATTCGCCGCCGCCGGGGTCGGCGGGACCGGGCCGAGGCCGACCCAGGATGGAGGAAGCCATGACACGACGTCTGCGTCTGGACGACCTGACCGCGATTGTGCTGCCGGAGCAGCCGTCGATCTCCCCCGACGGGACTCGTGTCGTCTACACGCTGGTCGGCGTCGATGCCGAGGCGGACCGTCCGGTGCGCAGCCTGTGGTGGGTGGCCACCGCCGCCGACGCCCCGGCGACCAGGCTTACCGAGGGTCCCGGCGACGGCAGCGCGGCCTGGTCGCCCGACGGTACACGGATCGCGTTCCTGCGCGCCGCCGGCGGCCCGCCGCAGGTCTGGGTCCTGCCCGTGACCGGCGGCGACCCCCGGCAGCTGACCCGCCTCCCGCTGGGCGCCGGCCGCCCGATCTGGAGCCCGGACGGCTCCCGCATCGCGTTCACCGCTGCCGTCGACACCCACGCCGTCCCCGGCGAGGACGACGCCGCCCGCGCCGCCCGGGGCCACGCGCCGCTGGTCGTCGACGCCCTGGACTACCAGGCCGACGGCGCCGGCCTGCTCGGCACCATGCGCAGCCACCTCCACGTGCTCGACCCGGACACCGGCGAGGTCACCCAGCTCACCGAGGGGGAGTGGCACGCGAGCGAGCCGGCCTGGTCGCCCGACGGCCGCCGGCTGGCCTTCTCCGCCGGCCGCGGCACCGACGCCGACATCAACAACCTGTCGGCGGCGTACGTGCTCGACCCGTCCGCCCCCGACGTACCCGCCGAGCAGGTCGGCCCCGCCGACGGCATGATCGGTCCGGTCGGCTGGACCCCCGACGGCGAGGCGCTGCTCGCCGTCGGCGCCACCCACAACGGCACCGGACACGCGCGCCTGCTCCGCATCCCCCTCGCCGGCGGCCCCGTCACCGAACTCGCCGCCGCGCTGGACCGCAACATCATGTCCGGCGGCGGCGGATACCCCGGCGCGCTGCCCCGGTTCACCCCCGACGGCCGCGAACTGCTGTTCTGCGCCCGGGAGGCCGGCGACACCCAACTGCTGGCCCTCGACCCCGCCACCGACACCACGCGCCTGCTGGTCGGCGGCGCCAACCGCGGCGTCTCCGGCCTCTCGATCCCGCAGACCCCCGGGCCGGTCGCCATCGTGCTGGCCACCCCCACGTCCTACGGCGAGATCGTCCTGGTCGACCCCGCCGACGGCACCGAGCGCGTACTCACCACGCACGTCGCCGACGCCCTGCCGGACGTGGAACTGTTCACCGCCGTCGACCGCCGGTTCACCATCTCCGACGGCACCGTCGTACACGCCCGGGTGATCCGCGACCCGCAGGCGACCGGCCCCGGCCCGCTGCTCATGGACATCCACGGCGGCCCGCACAACGCCTGGGGTGGCACCGCCGACTCGATCCACCTCTACCACCAGGTGCTGGTCGAACGCGGCTGGACCATCCTGCTGCCCAACCCCCGGGCCAGCGACGGCTACGGCGAGGAGTTCTTCACCGCCGCCGTCGGGGAATGGGGCCTCGCCGACGCGGCCGACTTCCTGGAGCCGCTGGACACCCTCGTCGCCGAGGGCATCGCCGACCCCGACCGGCTCGCCGTCGCCGGGTACAGCTACGGCGGCTACATGACCTGCTACCTGACCAGCCGCGACCGGCGCTTCGCCGCGGCGGTCGCCGGCGGCGTGGTCAGCGACCTGGTCAGCATCTCCGGCACCTCCGACGCCGGCACCTTCCTCGCCCGGGCCGAATTCGGCGACATCAGCTATCGCGACGAGCCCGAGCGCTACGCCGCGATGAACCCGCTGACCCGGGTCGGCGACGTACGCACCCCGACCCTGATCGTGCACGGCGGCGCCGACATGCGGTGCCCCGTCGGCCAGGCCCAGCAGTGGTTCAGCGCGCTGCGCGAGCAGGGCGTGCCGACCCGGATGGTGCTCTACCCCGAGGGCTCGCACCTGTTCATCCTGCAGGGCCGTCCCTCGCACCGCCTCGACTGGAACCGGCGGATCATCGACTGGGTCGAGCAGTACGCCGCCGGCCGCACCCGCCCCGCCCGCCTGGACGCCGCGCACTGGCAGCGCCGCCTGTCCACGCTGGCCCCGCGCCACCAGGTCCCCGGCGCGACGCTCGCCGTCCTGCGCCTCGGCGACCACGGCCCCGACGACCTGATCGAGGCGGCCCACGGCGTCCTCAACCTGAACACCGGCGTCCCGGTCACCACCGAATCGGTCTTCCAGATCGGCTCGATCAGCAAGGTGTGGACCACCACGCTGGTCATGCAGCTGGTCGAGGACGGACTGCTGGACCTGGACCAGCCGTTGGCCGAACTGATACCGGAACTGCGGCTGTCCGACCCGGAGTTGCCCAAGCGCATCACCATGCGCCACCTGCTCACGCACTCCTCCGGCATCGACGGCGACCACTTCCCCGACACCGGTCGCGGCGACGACTGCGTGGCCCGCTACGTGGACACCCTCGTCGACGTCGCGCAGGTCTTCCCGCCGGGCGCCGGCTGGTCGTACTGCAACGCGGGCTTCGTCCTGGCCGGCCGGGTGATCGAGCACCTGACCGGCAAGAGCTGGGACGAGGTGTTGCGCGAACGGCTGAGCACCCCGCTCGGGCTCACCCGCACCGTCACGCTGCCCGAGGAGGCGCTGCTCCTCAGCGCCGCGATCGGACACGTCTCCGAGGGCGGCGGCGCGCCGACCGTGGCACCGGTGTCGGGGCTGCCCCGCTCCCTCGGACCGGCCGGCCTGATCACCTCCACCGCGGCCGAACTGCTCGCCTTCGCCCGGCTGCACCTGACCGACGGCCTCGCCGCCGACGGGCGCCGACTGCTCGCCGCGCAGCACACGACCGCGATGCGCGAGCGGCAGGTGGACGTACCCGACACCGCGTTGACCGGCACCGCCTGGGGTCTGGGTTGGCGCCTGTGGTCGGTGGACGGACAGGAGCTGTGCGGCCACAACGGCGGCACCGTCGGCCAGCTCGCCTTCCTCCAGGTACTGCCCGAACACGGCCTGGCGGTGGCGCTGTTGACCAACGGCGGGCAGGGAGAGGTGCTTTCCGAGGAACTGTTCGCGGAGATCCTCGCCGAGGTGGCGGGCATCGCGCCGAACGAGCCGTTCGCGCCGCCCGCCGAGCCTCCGGCCGTGGACGTGGACCGCTACGTCGGGGTCTACGAACGCGCCGCACAGCGCGATGAGGTGACGGTGACGCCCGACGGTCTGGTGTTCCGCCGCGAGCTGACCGGGCCGCTGGCGGACACCCTGCCCGACGCGGTCACCGAGATGCGGATGGTGCCGGTCGCCGAGGACCTGTTCGCGGTACGCCTGCCCGGGTCGCCGACCTGGCATCCGCTCACCTTCGCCTCCTTCGGCACCGGCGGGCGATTCCTGTACCTGGGCGGTCGGATCAGTCCGCAACAGGACTGACCCGACAGCCCACCCCCACCGCGTTTCCCCCGTGACGCGGTGCCGTCGGCCCCCTGCCTCGTTTCCCGTCCGAGGCAGGGGGCCGATTTCGTGCGCGCTCCCGCCCCGCTCCCCGAGCCGCCCTCACTCGATCGGCCGCCGCATTCGTGCACCCACCCGGGTGAGGGCGCCCCCGGAAGCGTGCCGAACCCTGGCCGTTTGCCCGATTTGCGTGAGTATGGGCCGGGCGACGCGATCGGCGCGCCGCGTGCGGGGCGGCCAAGGAGTACCACGATGGACGAGTTGACCACCCGGGTCGACGGGATGCTCGACGACCTCTGCGCCCAACTGCGGCGGCTCACCCGGATCCCGTCGATCGCCTTCCCCGGTTACCCGCCGGAGCCGGTGGCCGAGGCCCACGACCTGGTGGTCGACCTGCTGCGGGACGCCGGCGTGCGGGACATCGCGGCACTGCGGCTGCCGGACACCTCCCCGGTGATCACCGGCCACATCCCACCGCCGCACCCGGACGCGCCGACCGTGCTGCTCTACGGGCACTACGACGTACAGCCCGCCGGCGACGAGGCGTTGTGGACGACCACGCCGTTCGAGCCGACCGACGTCGACGGCGCGATCCACGGGCGCGGGGTGGCGGACGACAAGTCGAACCTGATCGTGCACGTCGGCGCGCTGCGGGCGTTCGACGGCCGGCCGCCGGTGGGGATCCGGATCGTGTTCGAGGGCCAGGAGGAGTACGGCAGCGACTTCGACGACTACCCCCGGGCGCACCCGGACGAATTCGCCTGCGACGCGATGGTGATCGCCGACATGGGCAACATCCGCCCCGGCACCGGCACGCTGACCGTGGCGCTGCGCGGCGTGGTCGAGGTGATCGTCGAGGTGCACACGCTCGAAGAGGCCAAGCACAGCGGCAACTTCGGCGGCGCCGCACCCGACGCCCTCCTGGTACTGCTGCACGCGCTGGCCGCCCTGCACGACGCCAAGGGCGACGTCGCCGTGCCCGGCCTGCGCCGCGAACAGTGGGCGGGCGGCGGTTGGAGCGAGGAGGAGTTCCGTCGGCTCGCCGGGATCCGTGCCGGCATGCCGCTGATCGGCACCGGCAATCTCGGCTCGCGCCTGTGGTCCGGACCGGCCATCACGGTGACCGGCCTGGACGCGCCCTCCGTCGAACGCGCGGCCTCCGCCGTGGTCCCCTCCGCGCGGGCCAAGCTCAACATGCGCTGCCACCCGGCCCAGGACCCGGCCGAGGCACAGCGGCTGCTGATCGAATTCCTGGAGGGACTGCGGCCGTTCGGTGTACCGCTGACGGTGACTCAGGCCGGCGCGCCCGGTGCGGGGTTCGCGGCGGCCACCGACGGCGTGGCCTACGCCGCCGCGCACCAGGCGCTGCGCGCGGCGTGGGGCGAGGACCCCGTACACGCGGCGGCGGGCGGGTCCATCCCGCTGGTCAACAGCCTGGCGGCGGCCCAACCCGGCGCGGAGATCCTGCTGTTCGGGGCGCAGGACAGCATGTGCAACCTGCACGGGCCCAACGAGCGGGTCCTGGTGAGCGAGCTGCGCGACGCGGTGGTCGCGGAGGCGGCCTTCTTCACGGCGTACGCCGAGCGGTTCCGGCGCGGCTGAGGCGGGTCACGCGTGACCCGCGTGACCCGCCCCGGCGCCCGCGTCGCCACCGCCTCGACCCCGACGCCCCACGAACCAGCAGCAGCCGCATCGAACCGCCAGCAGCCGCGAGGAGCACCGCGTGAGCACCGACCAAGCCCCGCCGACCGAGGCCGAGGACGAAACACCCTCGCCGAAGCGCGGGTTCCGCTTTCCCAGCGCGCTGACGGTATTGGCGATCGTGACGATCGCGGTCTGGGCGCTGGCGTTCGCGATTCCGACGGGCGAGTACCGGCGCGGCGAAGACGGCAAGCCGATCGCGGGCAGCTACCACCACACCAAGTCGCCCGAGGACTTCATCCAGCGGCTCAACGACCTGTTCCTGTCGCCTGTCAACGGCCTGTACGGGATCAGGGACGCGCAGAGCGGACAGGTCGCGCCGGACAACTCCGGTGATCTGTACGGCAGCGCGGCGGTGTTCCTGTTCGTGCTGGCGATCGGGGCGTTCATCACGGTGGTGTTCGCCACCGGCGCGCTGGATCGGGGCATCGCCCGGCTGGCGCATCGACTGCGCACACGCGGCGCGGTGTTGATCGTGGCGATCATGACGGTGTTCTCCATCCTCGGCTCGGTGGAGGGTTTCGCCGAGGAGACGCTCGGGTTCTACGGTCTGATCGTGCCGTTGATGCTGGCGCTCGGCTACGACCGGATGGTGGCCACCGGCACGATCATCCTGGGCGCGGGCGTGGGCGTGCTGTGTTCCACGGTGAACCCGTTCGCGACCGGCGTGGCCTCGTCGGCGGCGGGGATCTCGCTGGGCGACGGCATCGTGCTCCGGTTGATCATGCTGATCGTGTTGACGGCGGTGACGATCCTCTACGTGGTGCGCTACGCGCGTCGGGTCAAGGCCGATCCGTCCCGCTCGTTCGTGGGCTTCCTGCCGGGGGACCGCGAACAGGCGCAGGCGGCGGCGACCGGCGCGGATCCGGCGCCGTTGACCCGCACGCACCAGATCGTGCTGGTCGCGGTGACGATCACCTTCGTGTTCATGATCTTCTCGATCATCCCGTGGGCGCAGGTCCTCACGGGCGATGCCGAAGCCACCCCCTACGGGTGGGAACTCGATTGGTCCTTCGCCCAGTTGGCGGCGCTGTTCATCGTGGCGGCGGTCATCGTCGGGCTGCTCGCCCGGATGGGCGAGAAGAAGTTGTCCGAGACGATCATCCAGGGCGCGGCGGACTTCATCTCGCCGGCGCTGATCATCATGTTGGCCCGAGGGGTCACCGTGATCATGAACAACGCCCTGGTCACCGACACCGTGCTGCACTCGATGGAGAGCACGGTCTCGGATTCCACATCGGCGGTGTTCGGCCTGCTGATCTTCGCGGTCAACCTGCCGCTGGCGTTCCTGATCCCGTCCACCTCGGGGCACGCGACGTTGGCGATGCCGATCCTGGCGCCGCTGGCCGACTTCGCCGATGTGCCACGGGCGTTGGTGGTCACGGCGTGGCAGGCGGCGTCGGGGTGGATGAACCTGTGGGTGCCGACGACGGCCGTGATCATGGGTGGGGTGTCGCTGGCCAAGGTCGGCTACAACCAATACCTGCGCTTCGCCGCGCCGCTGCTGGCCATCCTGTTCGTACTGATCTGTGCCTTCCTCGCGCTGGGCGCCGGCCTGTCCTGACCGGCCACCGCGCCGGCCGGGGGCGCCCTCGGGCGAGGCCCGGCCGGGGTGGTGGGTGATTCAGTCCCGGAGGCCGGCGAGCCAGGTGGTCAGGAGGCGGTTGACCTCGTCGGGGCGTTCCTGCTGGATCCAGTGGCCGCAGCCGTCCAGGATGTGGGAGGAGGTCAGACCGGGGAGGGTGGTCGGGTAGGCGGCGATGGCGTCGGCCATCCAGGTCGTGGAGGCGTCCAGGGCGCCGCCGATGAACAGGGACGGCTGCTTGATCGGGGCACCGGCGTGGTCGGCGAGGTCGGCCCAGTCGCGGTCCATGTTGCGATAGCGGTTGAGGGCTCCGGTCAGGCCGGTCCGCTCGAACTCGCCGGCGTACACGTCGAGTTCGTCCTCGGTCAGCCACGCGGGCAGGCGGCCGGCGGGGAAGCGGTCGCGCAGCCGGCCGCCGGCGCGGGCCACGAAGTGCGGGTCGGGCGCGCCCTGGGCCGGCATGGTGTCGGCGGACAGGGCCGCGTAGAAGCCCGCGAGCCAACCCCGGACGTCGGGCTCGATCTCCGCCTCGGCCCGGCCGGGCTCCTGGAAGTACGAGACGTAGAACTCCTCGTCGCCGCCCATGTGCGCGAAGACGTCGGTGGGGCGGGGGCCGCCGGGCGGCGCGTAGGGCACGCTCAGGAGCGCGACGGCGCGGAAGACCTCGGGGTGGAGCAGGGCGGAGGTCGCCGCGATGTTGGCGCCCCAGTCGTGCCCGACGATCACCGCCTGCTCCTCGCCCAGGGCGCGCACCAGGGCGACGTTGTCCGCGACCAGGTCGAGCATGCGGTAGGCGTCGCCGGCGGCGGGCTTGGAGGAGCGGCCGTAGCCGCGTACGTCGAGCGCCACGGCCCGGTAGCCCGCCGCGGCGAGGGCCGGGAGCTGCCGGCGCCAGGAGTACCAGGACTCGGGGAAGCCGTGGACGAGCAGGACCAGCGGTCCGGTGCCCTGCTCGACCAGGTGCAGGCGCCCGGCGGGGGCCTCGATGGTGCGGTGGCGTTGCTCGGCGGACGGCGCGGGGTGGTGCATCGCTTCTCCTCGGTTCACGGGCGGCTCCTCGGTTCACGGCCGGCCGCGGTCACCCACCGATCATGCGGCGCGGTGGGTGCGCGCGGCGAGCGGCATTGCCATCCTGGCAAACTTGCAGGACAGGGGGGAGGCGACACGGGCAGAGGGAGCGGGATGGTGGAGTCGGAGTCGGGGAGGGAACCGGGGCGGCGGCGGGGACCGGGCCCGGGGCCGGGGATGGACGACGGGATGGCCGACGCTCTTGCGGCCATGGGCCCGCGCCTGCGCATCGCGCGCGAGCGGCGCGGCGCCACGCTCACCGCTGTCGGCCGCGCGACCGGCATCGCGCCGAGCACGCTGTCCCGGATCGAGAACGGCCGGCGCAGGCCGACCCTGGAGGTGCTGCTGCGGCTCGCGAAGGTGTACGAGGTCTCCCTCGACGAGCTGGCCGGCACCGCACCCGCCGGCCCGGCCGGACCGCGCCCCGGGACACCGCAGCGCGCCGGCGACGACAAGGCGGTATTGCCGCTGACCCGCTATGTCGGCGGCCTGCACGCCCACAAACACGTCCTGCCCGCGATCGACGCGCCGCCCGCGCGGCCCCGGCAGGTCTCCCACGACGGATACGAATGGCTGTGCGTCCTGTACGGGCGCCTGTGGCTGGCTCTCGGCGACCAGGACCTCGTCCTGACCGCCGGCGAGACGGCCGAGTTCGACACCCACACCGCCCACGGAGTCGCCAACGCCGGTCCCGGCGGCCCGGTCGAATACCTGATCATGTTCGGCCCCCAGGGCGAACGCCTGCGCCCACGCACCCCGTTGCCCGACCGAGGACCCCGGTAACGCGGCACCGGGCCGGCTCGTCCGGGTCGCCGGGAGCCACCTCCGGATCTTCGAACTCACCTTCTTTCAAAGGGAGTTGGTCACCGGGGCGCCGAGATCGGGCCACACCGGCGCGCTGTCTCGGGTGTCCTGTTCGCGTTGTTCGGATGGCCTCGGGATGTATCCGCCGGGTCGGAGGTGGGACGGGTTGGCCGAAAACCGGTGGAACGGCACTCGAAATGGCGTTCGAAGCGGCCCTGGGGGCCTTGAGCGATCGTGCGCGCCGCCGACACCAAGATCGTCACTATTCGAATTTTTTGTCCGAAATCCTCGCTGTGGCGGATGTTCCGGAAGGGGATTCTGTGACGCGTGGGTAGACGCCCACGCCGCCGCGGGTCCACGAGGGATGATCCCCTGGGCCCGTTTCGTACGCGGGCCGCCAATGGCCGCGGGACGTGGCGGTGTTCGTGTCATCTCGAGCGTCCCCCGGAAGGGTATACGCGCGAAGAGTGAGAGAAGGAGAGGAACTTCGATGTCTCATGGACGTCGGTTAGCGCGGTTATCGACCGCGCTGCTCGTGACGGTCGGGATCGCCGGAACGGGGATCGCCGGAGCCGGCACATCCGGATCGGCTGCCGCGGTCGCGCGCACCGCGGTGTACGTCGACAACGACGGTGTGCTGCACGCGACCTCGGCGGGAGTGGTGGACAACCTCGTCACGGTCACCGGGACCGCATCCGCCTGGACCGTCTCGGACTCCACCCCCGGTGGCGGCGTGACGGTCGGCAACGGCTGCACGAAGAACGCCTCCGGAGCGGCCGTCTGCCAGGTCTCCAACTTCACCTCGGTCGTCGTCGACCTCGGTGCCGGAGACGACATCGTGCAGGTGACGGGTAGGGCAGGCGTGAACTGCCGTGTGAACGGCGGCGCGGACGACGACGTCGTGGACGCGTCGCGCTGTGAGCTCGACGGCGGCGCGGGGGACGACGTCCTCTACGCAAGGGTGGGCACCGTCACCCGAGGTGGCGACGGTGACGACGCGATCGTCGTGTACGACCCCACCTCGACCGCGCCGCGTGAGGTCTTCGGCGGCGCCGGTCGTGACGAGATCGCCTTCACCCTGGCCACCGGGCCGGTGACGGTGACCCTGGACGACGTCGCCGACGACGGCCAGAACGGCTACGCGAACATCAACGTGCACTCCGACGTCGAGAACGTGCGAGGCGGTCAGTACAACGACGCCCTCACCGGCAACGCGGCCGACAACCAGCTGCGCGGCGCCGCCGGCGACGACCTGCTGATCGGCGGCGACGGGAACGACACGCTGGAAGGCGACGCGGGGAACGACATCCTCAGGGGTGGAGCCGGCGTCGACGCCCTCTTCGGCGGCACCGGGATCGACCAGTGCGACGTCGGCCTCGACGGCGGCACCGTCTCCGCCGACTGCGAGTCGTGAGTAGGTAGTCGTACGAGGAGTACGCCCCGGTCACGTCGTTGAACCGGTGTTCCGTTCAGCCGAACACGGCACTTTCGCTTGGTCGCACCGACACCCCGGGCCCAGGGTGTCGGTCGATCGCGTATACCCCCCGAACCGCCTCCGGGTGCTAATCGACCTCCGGCCGGCCCGCGGCCTTTTCCGCGATGCGGCGTTCGGCGTCGGCCCAGTTGACGGGGAGGTCGCCGACCTCGACGTTCCAGAAGACGAAGGTCGACGTCTTCATCGTCGGGCGCATCGCGGTCACGATGCCGCGGTGCGGATCCGTGCCGTTGAAGGTCATGAGCGACCGGCGGTCGTCCCACGCGGAGAGCGTCAGGAAGGTGCGCTTGAAGGGACGGGCGATCAGGGAGGCGCCCAGGCAGCCGGGGGCGTTTTTGACCTGGCGCCAGGCGGCGAGCGACTTGGTGAAGAAGCGCGGTACGTCCTTGAGGCTGCGCACCTCGAAACGCGACGCCATGACCAGGGCGGACGTGGTGTCCCCGGGCGCGTTGGGAACGGTCCACGGCAGGGTGGGCACGAAAGGACCTCCAAGATCACGAAGTTGGCAGGAGCCGGAGGATACGCGCACGCCGGCCCTGGGCGCGACCGGGTTGCGCCTTCGGGCCTGCGGAGCGATCCGGCACCCGGGGGCGCGGGTACGGCTCCCTACGGCAGCCGTACCGAGACGTTGCCGCGGTAGGCGCCCCGCAGCAGGGACAGGAACGCCTGCGGTACGTCGGCGATTCCGGCCTCGACGACGGTCTCCGGGTAGACGAACCGGCCCTCGCTCGGCCAACCGCCGAAGTGCTTGCGCCAAGCCGCGATCTGATCCGGTGTGTGGTGGCAGGAGAACGGCAGCAGTTCGACTCCCACGGCCTCGGCCGCCGCGCGATCGGGCCGCGGGAAACGGTCCGCCGCGTCGCCGAGTTGGCTGGACAGCGACCCGCACAGGGCGAAGCGTGCGCCCGGCCGGGCCGCTTGGAGCGCCCCCCGATACTGCTCGCCGCCCACGACGTCGAAGAAGACCGAGATGCCCTCGGGCGCGAGTTCCGCGAGCCGTTCGGCCGTGGGGCCGTCGCGGTAGTCGAAGGCTGCGTCGTAGCCCAACTCGTTCACCAACCAGTCGACCTTCGCCGCACTGCCCGCACTGCCGATCACCCGTGCCGCGCCGAGGCGCTTGGCGATCTGCCCGGCCAGCGAGCCGACCCCGCCCGCCGCGCCGGAGACGAAGACCACGTCGCCTTCGCCCACGCCCGCGACCTCGGCCATCCCGTAGTAGGCGGTCGGGCCCTGGCCCAGAATGTGGCCGGGGTCGGCGAACGCCTCGCGGTCGAGCCTGAGGTACGAGTCGGCCGGTCCGGCCGAATACTCGCTCCAGCCGGCCATCGACTGCACCAGGTCGCCGACTTCGAGGTCGGGGCTGTCGGATCGGACCACGGTGCCGACGACGGCCACCCCCACCCGCTGCCCCGGTTGCCAGGCCGGCACCGGGATGGTGCAGTCGGCCCGCATCAGCTCCAGGTAGGTCGCGGCGAGCCCGATCCGGTCGGTGCGTACCAGCACCTCGCCGTCCACCTCGGTCTCGGCGACGGCGAAGTGGTCGAGCGTGGGCGTACCGGTGATTCGGGCGGTCAACTGGACTTCACGAGTGATCACTTGTCTTGTTCCTTGCCTCGGGTGTGACCTTCGAAATCGACTCTAGGGAGGCTTCCGGTCACTTTCCGACCGGAAGTCCGGGCAGGATTGTCGGCATGGCGAACACCAGCTCACGGACCCTCAAACTGCTCTCGTTGTTGCAGACCCATCGGCACTGGTCCGGCCCGGAACTGTCCGACCGGCTCGGGGTCTCCGAGCGCACGCTGCGCCGCGACGTCGAGCGGTTGCGCGAACTCGGCTACCCGGTCAACGCCGCCCGGGGCACCGACGGCGGCTACCAGCTCGCGCCCGGCGCGGTACTGCCGCCGCTGCTGCTGGACGACGAGGAGGCGGTGGCCCTCGCGGTAGGCATCGGCGACGCGGCGCAGAGCGGGATCGCGGGGTTGGAGGAGGCGTCGCTGCGGGCGCTCACCAAGGTGGTACGGGTCCTGCCGCCCCGGCTGCGGGCCAGGGTGGACGCGCTGCGCGCGATGACGCTCTCCGCCGCCGTGTCCGGACCGGTCGTCGCGGCGGAAGTGCTCACGGCCCTCGTCCAGGCGTGCCGGGACGAGGAGCGGCTGCGGTTCGGCTACACGGCCAGGGGATCCGCGCGCACGGAACGTGAGGTCGAGCCGCACCGGGTCGTCGCACTCGGCGGACGCTGGTACCTGGTCGCCTACGACCTCGCCCGGCACGACTGGCGCAGTTTCCGCCTCGACCGGTTGACCGAGCCGACGGCGACCGGCGCGCGCTTTCGACCGCGCCCGCTACCGGCCGACGACGCCGTGGCCTTTGTGCGGGCGGCGAGCGGGGTCCCGGCTCCGTATACGGTCGAGGTCCGTGTGTACGCGCCGTCCTCGCGCGTGCGGCAGCTGGTCGGCCGCTGGGGCACGATCGAACCGCTCGACGCGGACAGTTGCCTGCTCACGATGACCTCGACGTCCCTCGACTGGCCGACCCAGGCACTGGGCAACGTGGGCGCCGAGTTCGAGATCCTGGGCCCCCCGGAGTTCGCCGCACACATCCGGGAGTGGGGCGCCCGCTTCACACGCGCCGGCCACACGACACCGGGCTGACGGGACGTCAGGCCCGCAGCGAAGCGGTGAGGGCCGCCCACGAGGCGGCGCCGAATATGAGGTGGCCTATGCGCACGTTTTTGCTGTCGCGGACGGGCACGATGGCCGGGACGTCTCCGGCGACCTCGACACAGTTGCCGCCGGTCCCGTTGCTGAACGACGACCTACGCCAAGTCACGGCTTTCACGTCGGTGCTCATCACTTCCACGCAGTTCTCCTCCCTCCGAATCGCTGTGACCGGGCTTTCGCAAGGCGTAGGGCTTTGGCCGAGTTCCGAGTGCGTGGACGGTCCAGGTCGTCCATGGCTTCTCGGATCATGGCCATCGACATCCCTACCGGCAAGGCTCGTGCTCGCTGTCGTTCGTGGATGACGGTGTATTGCCGAACCAGATCGGGATCCGAGATCAGATGCCCCCTGGTCGCGCCCTCGGTATAGGCGTACCGGCGCTGGTCGTTGGTCGTCAGCAACGTCAACGAGTCCCCCGCGTGCAGATGTTCCCCGCCGTTGAAGGGAAGAATCTGCACCGTGATGTGCTCGGTTCGGGCGGTTGCGAGCAACCGCGCGAGTTGGTCACGCGTGGTGTCGGGGTTGCCCATTCGTCTGCGAACAACGGCTTCGTCGAGGACTACCCATAGATAGGGCGCGTCCGGACCGTTGAGCCTCTCCTGGCGAGCCAGCCGATGGAGGACACGCTGTTCGAGATGATCGTTGTTCCGAGTTGTGCGACCCCACCCCAGCACCGTCCGTGCGTAGTCCTCCGTCTGGAGCAGGCCGGGTACGAACCGGTCGTTGAAGGCGTGGATCTCGACAGAAGTATTTTCGAGATCCACAAGGGGCTGTGACCACTCCAGGAAAACGCGGTGGTTGCTGTGCTTCCACAACGCGGCCAGGACTCCACCCGTGTTGAGTGCGGCATCCAGGGCCATGGCGTTCGCCAGTGTCGGAGGGTGCCCGGTTCCGCGCTCGATCTGGTTCAACCGGGGGCTGCTCAAGCCGTAGGTAGCGCGGGCGAGTTCGGCCTGGCGGTATCCGGCGGCCTCTCTGAGTGTCGCTACCACGCGTCCGAACAGTTCTCCGAGCGACGCCCCTTCCAAGGCCCCATCGTTCATGAATCCCCCTTTACCGCAGGTCACGTAAACGCACTCGGCTGTTGCAGCCTAGGCGCTCGTCCCATGCTTGTTCACGAAAGTGGCCGAATGACTACTGGCGGCAACCGGGGGGACAGGTATGCCCATCCTAGATAACTATCCCGAGGACCCTCACAACTGGACCACGGACCACGTGGCCCGCTTCTGGAAGGCCAACGGCAAGCGCGCCGTCCGGTGCGAACTCTCCGGCCGCATCGGGACGTTCGCCGCCGTGATCAACCTTCAGGCGTTCGTGCGCCTCGCCGGCGGCACCGAGTTCCGGACGCACTGCGGGCACCTGCGGGTATTGGAAGACGACTCCGCCGAAACCGCGGGGGTGGGCCGTGACGTATCGCGAGGGTGACTGGGTCGAACCCACCGACGGCGCCATCCGCGAGGTGCGCCGGCCCGGCCGGATCCTCATGGCGCAGCCCCTCCCGGACGGCGGCCAAAAGCTCACCGTGCAACCGCGCGGCGGCCGGGTCGCCTGGGTCATGCCCTCGGACGACGTACGCCGAATCCCGCCACCGCCCAGGCCCGGCCGCATCGGCGTCGGCGACAAGGCGAAACACACGAGCGACAGCCTGCGCCGAACCCACCCGCCCGGAACGATCGAGCACATCGATCCGGACACCGGCGAAGCCCGCGTGCAACCCTTCGACCCGGCCCAACCCGCCTGGACGGCCTCGCTCGACCTCCTCGTACCGGACGACGGCGTCTGGTTCCCGAGCGACGGCGCCCCACCCGCCAGATCCCGCCCGTTCCCCATCCCACCCGGCGCCGCCGCCCCCCGCGCCTACGGCTGCTACCGACTCTGAACCCGTTCCTCCGAAATCCGTCCCGATGCGAACCCGGCGGACGTCGAGCCGTAGGACACGCCGTCACCGCCGCCTCGTATGCACCGCAAGCGGGCCGGTCACGTCCGCGTCCGTGGGGCGCAGGTCGGAGTGGGGCGGCCAATCGCAGCGCCCCGGCGTCCGGCGGGTTCGGGCGCCTGGTGGGCACGCGGCGGGGAGCCGACGTCCACGAGTCGGGGACCCGTTTCAGCGGGCTGAGACGAGGCTTCGGCGACGGGTACTCGAAGTCGAACGGGTCGATCCCGGCCGGCTAAACGGAAGTCTCGGGCTGAGTGTTCTCTCGGTGTCGGCGAGGGTGCGTTCGTCGGAGGACGGCCTCCAGGTCTTCGAGGCCGGCCAAGTGTGCGGTGAGTTGGCTGCGTTCGGCTCCGGTGAGGGGGACGGCGCGTGCGCGGGTAAGGGCATCGGCCGCGGCGGCGGTGTCGTCGGCGCGGATGGCGAGTTCGGCGCGGTAGGCCAGCGCTTCGACCAGTTCGGTGGCTGGTGCGCAGTCCTGCTCCCGGGCCAGCGTGGCGTCCAGGATCTTCGCCGCCTGCTGAGTGTCGCCCTTGGAGTCGCCGAGTACGACGGCGTTCTCCAGCGCCCTGGCCAGCTTGCCGACCGCGGGCGCACCGGCGCTGTCGCTACGGGGAGATGGGAAGATCCGGATCCAGTTGCCGCCGGGGTCGATGACGGTGAACCCGGATTGGTTGTCGGCGTTCTTGCGCTTTCGCGGCCGGGTCATCCGCGGGATCCCGGAGACCAGGAGCTTGCCGTGGACCTTGCGCATGCCCGCGGCGAACGCCTCGAAGAGCTCCTGGGTGTCGTCCACGATGACCACGCAGGACCCGTAGGAGTCCTCGGCCTTGAAGTCCGGCATGCCGAAGAATTGCAGCTGGAGGTCTTCGCGTTGCAGACCCACGCACGGGTTCGGGCGGGTCTGGTAGTAGGTCCGGGTGAAGCCCAGCATGGTGTAGAACTCGACGATCTCGTCGATGGACCGGCAGGGAAGCAGTGGCACGGTTATCTCGTTTGCCATGGATTCCTCCGTTTCGCAGGGGAAGTATCGCCGGTGCTCGCCGGCTTCTACCGGTCCGGCCGCACGGGGCCGGGAGTGGCGGTGGAGGGCTCGCCGTCCATGGTGAACGCACCCTCTTCCAGGCGGTGGATCAGCCGCTGGGTCCACTCGGCGCCGGTGTCGGCGGTGGCCAGCCACAGGGAGATGACCTCGCCCACCGGCCCCCAGGCGTCCAGGTCGGCGTCCGCGGGCAGGTGTGCGGTGATGCTCGTGCGCCACTGGCGCATCGCGTCGGCCCGCTCGCGCAGTGCCTGTAGGGCCTGCTCCCGGGGCAGGTCCTCGATCAGGCCGACGGCGGCGCCCAGAACGTCCAGGCTCGGCTCGCGGTCGGCCAGGGCCCGGCGCAGGAGGGCGAAGTATTCCTGTTCGCCCTTGTCCGTCAGTTCGTACTCGATCCTCGGCGGGCCGCCGGCGTCCGAGGGGCCGGTTTCGTACGCCGCGAGCAGGCCCTGGCCGGCCATGCTCTTGAGTGCGTGGTACACCGAACCCGACGTGGCGGTGGACCACTCGTGCGCGCCCCAGGACTCCAGGTCCGTGCGGATCTGATAGCCGTGCGTGCGTCCGCGCCTGCGCAGCGCGCCCAATACCAGCAGTCGCACCGGCTTCACCGGCTTCACCGAGCGAGCCCCCTTCCGCCGACGGTAGCCAAATTTGGCTACTGTTTTGGTGAGCGTACCCGCCGTCCCCTCACTAGCCAAATTTGGTCATGTCGAGTCGAGGCGTTTGCGGAACATGTGGCCGGTGCGCGAAACCGTCTACTGGATGTTCGAGGCGATGGGATGTCCCGGGTCGTCGGGGCAGACGAATACCCGAAGTTCGCCGAAGCGGCCGACGTCGAGGGACGGATCGCCGCCGCTGTCCATCGTCAGGAACAGTCGCATGCGGCGTCCGCAATCCGCTCCGGAACAGGTGATCCGTTGGAGGTCGGTGAGGTGCCACGACGGCCAACCGCCGACTTTCCATCCGCCCAGGCAGGCGAAGTCGTCGTGGTAGTCCCGGCCCTGCTCTTCGCACCAGGTCTCGACGACCTCCCGGAGGTCCTCCGGAAGGTCGTCGTGCTCGGGGAAGTCCCGTGCCTCCACGGGGCGCAACGTGCACGGCCGCGGGATGTACCCGTCCGCCGCCCGACGCGGCTGCGGCGGCGTGGCCGGTGTGAGTCCGTCCTCGGTGCCGCGCCGCCACCGCAGTTCGAGCCGCGGGCCGCCGTACGGGTATCCGCCGGCCACGTCCTCGTGTTCGTGGTCGTTCGGACACCACAACACCTGGAGGAGGTCCGCGTCGTGTCCCTCGAACACCCGAGGGGCATCGTTCGCGCGCAATTGCAGCACGGGCACCATCGCGACCGGATCGGTGCACGGGTCCGGTCGCGTCGAGATCCGTTCCCACGTGAGCATGTCCAGGGAACTCGCACCGTTCATGATCCGCGTCTGCGCGGCCGCCTCCTCGTGCGTAAGGACGTTGTGTTGGCCGGTGCCGTTGCGGGCGCGGGCCTTGCGGGCCTCGTCCATCTCCTGCCACTCCCGGCGCTCGGCCGCACTGAGCGGGTCGCGGTGGTGGACCCGGTGACCGACGGAGCACTGCGGCCACGGTTCGCCGGCGGGCCACAACAACGGCCCGCCCACACCGCTGTCACCCACATCGGGCACACCGCTCGTCGGATTCAGCAACACCGCGACCCGGGCAAGGTCCCCCAACCACGGGAACTGCGCCACCAGCGCCTCGCTTTCGGGACGTACGTGCACGCCGACCACGCTACCGACCCGAACCGTCACCCCGAGCCCGCCCCACGGTTGTCCCCGCGAACCGAGATGTTGGATCCGCGGCGTGGCCGACGAGGCGCGGCCGTACGCTGGTCGACAAACTCAGGGGGGATGTATGCACGGCATCATCGTGGTACCGCCTGGATGTACAGGACGTCAGGACCAAGTGGGCCTCGTGCCCGGTGAGCGGCTGGTCTTCGGCCGCGAGGCCGAGTTCCTGGGTCACAGCCACAGTCTGGTGCTCGCGCACAAGGGGGTGTCCCGGTTGGCGGGGGAGATCACGGCCGTGGGCGCGTTTTGGACGTTGAGCAATCTCAACCGCCGGCAGACCTATGTCGTGGAGAACCCGGAGGGGGCGGGTGAGCACATCAAGCTCGCTCCCGGTCGCCTGGACGCGCCCATTCCCTTCGAGTTCTCGCGCATCCTCTTACCCGCGGCGGACGAACTGCTCGCCGTCGAGGTGTGGGCGCCGCGTCACGACTACCTGGGTTCGCAGCCGTGGGAGCCGCAGGGCGCCACCACCGTGCCGGCCTTCTGCCTGGATCGCGGCAAACGCTACTTCGCGGTCCTGGTGGCCCTGTGCGAGCCGCGACTGCGCGACATGCCGGCGCACACCGCGCTGCCCACGTCCGAGGAGATCGTGCGGCGGCTGCGTCCCGGGTGGTCCGCAGCCAATCGTGCGACGGTCCAGTGGAACATCAACTACCTTGCCGTGAAGCTGCGTTTGCGGCCACCGCGGGAAAGCGCGGAGACGGGCCCGCGGCGCAACGGCATCAAGGAGTCGTTGGTCGCGGTCGCGCTGCGTTTCGATCTGGTCCGGGAAGAGGACCTGGCCCTCCTGGGTGAGGCCGCCGGTGTCGGAGAGGAGCGGTGACCGGGCAGCCGCCGCGACCGAGCACCGTGTCCGTGCCCGAGGGGTACGAGATCGGCTCCTGGCGGGTCGAACGCCTGCTGGGTTCCGGCGGGTTCGGCAGTGTCTACACCGCGCGCCGGACCACGGCGGTCGAACCGCGCCGGGCCGCGCTCAAGTTCCTGCCCACGGGCACGCGCACACCGCGACAACTGCGACACCTGCGCGACCTGGCGGAGCGTGAGATCGAGGTGTTGCGCCGCGTGCACGCGCCTCGGCTCATCCGCATGCACGACGTGCTGACCGTCGACGACCCGGATCTGCCCGACCTCGACGGCGCCACCGTCCTGGTGCTGGACCATGCCGAAACCTCGCTCGATCAGGTCCTCACCCGGACACCGCAACCCCCGTCCGCGCCGGTCCTGCTCACCCAGATCTGCGAAGGGCTGGTGCAGTTGCACGGGGCCGGTTGGGTGCACGGCGACCTCAAGCCCGGCAACGTACTGGTGATGGCGGACGGGACCGTCCGGCTGGCCGACTTCAACATGGCCGCCGAGTTGGAGGGCACCCACGCCTACGCGCCCGGCTTCGCCACACCCGACTTCACCCCGCCGGAATTATTGTGGAGCGACATCACCGAACGCGGACGACTGGTGCGCCCCACCGCCGACATCTGGGCGTTCGGGGTCTTGGCCCACCTCGTGCTCACCGGGACCATGCCGCTGCCCGGGCCCACCGCCGCCGCGCGCCGCACGGCGCTTACGTACTACGTACAAGGCAAGCAGGATCTGCGCCTGGCTCCCGAACTGCCTCCCGCCTGGCGGGAGATCATCGGTGACTGCCTGGCGCCGAGCCACGACGCGCGCGCCCCGCACGACGCGCGTTCCCTGCTCCGGCGCATCGAGCGGCTGCGACTTCCCTCCGAGGTCCCCGAGTCGCGGCGCCGAAAACGCCTCCTGCTCCGCGCCGCCCTCGTCACGGTGGTCTGCGCGGCGGCGGCGGGTACGGCATTCCTCCTGGGCCCGGACGACACGAACTCCCCGACGGCCAAAGGCTTGAACACCCCGTCCGTCCCGGTGGGCACGCCGTCGGCCACCCCGGTCTCTCCCGTCGCCTACGACCGCTGCATCCCGGGCAGCGTCTGCTTCTTCACCGAGCCCGACGGCGGGGGACGGATGTGTGCCTGGGTGGGAGACGAAGCCGACTGGCTCGCGGGGAAGAACGTCTGTAGTTGGGCGGGCACCACGGCGCCACGATCGGTCTTCAACAACGGAAAGGGCGCCGCGGCGGGCGAGACCTTGATCAACGTCACCTACTTCGCGGACAAACACCTGCAGAAGGAAATCGGCTGCGTTCCCCCCGGTACCCGCCGCAACCTCGACGGGAGCGTGTTTCCGCGTTCGCACGTGTGGACGGATTCCTGCGCGTAGCGAGTGGGCAACGCGAAACGCTCGGCCGGGATAGGGAATCCCGGCCGAGCGTTTCACTCGACTCCCGGCTACAGCCGGTCGATCGGCCGTCGGGCTGCAACCCCCGTGCCATGCACCCTCGACGACCTCGCGGGTTTGCCGCGTGTGTGGGTCGTCAGCAGGGGCGGATGCTGTTGATCGGGGTCCATCCGTAGGCGCCGTAGGAGTAGGGCTTGTCGGTGGTGTTGGAGTTGCCCGTACCGTTCGGACCGGAGTAGAAGGTGCCCCTGGCCTTGCCGGTCTGGTTGTTTTCCCAGTAGCCGTTGCCCAACCAGTTCTTGATGTTGTAGACGCCGCATGTCCTGAAGGCGAATACCTTCCATTGGTCCGGGCTCTTGGTGGTGTCCCACACGCTCAGACACAGCCGTTCCTTCGGGCAGTCGGTGGTCTGGCCATTCAGGCGGTAGTAGACCGAGTAGCCGCCGGAGGGGCCGCTGATGACGCTGGGCCCGTCCTCCAGGACCGAGACCCCCTGCGGGGCGGCGGCGCCGGTCGCTCCGGCCGCCAGGGCCGGGGTCATGCCGCCGACGAGGGCACCGGTTGCCAGTGCCAGGACCGTGATGGTTCGGTTGAGTTTCATGACGATGACGATGCCGGCGGCCCGACGCCCGCGGAGCCTCACAAGTGTGAGGTGGCATCGGTGGGTCAGGTGCTGATGGTGGTCACGGGTTCGAGGCCGTATGTGCGGGCGTAGCCGTTCTCGGTGCCGACGAGGAGGTCGACGATCTCGAAGTAGCGGTCCCAGAACGGGGTTTCGCGCAGGGCGTCGATCAGGAGCTGGTAGGCCTTGTGGTCGTCGGCCTCCCATACCCACACGTCGGTGACGCGTACGGAGTAGAACTCCGTGTCGTAGAAGCGTGATCGCACGCCCGTGGTCTTGGCCTCGATGGCCGGCAGGACCTGGGTGGTGAAGGCGTGCACACGCTCCTCGACGGTCAGGGCGAGCCACTCGGGTGTGGTCTTGACCAGCATGAACGCGGTGACCGGGGGTTCGGTCTGGGCGGTGGACATCGGGATGCCTCCAAGGTGGGTGGTAGGTGGTGTCGGGGTTCGCCGAGCCTCGGGCGCGGGGCGCCCGGCGGCGGCGGATGTCAGGACAGGACTGCGGGCTTGAGGACTTCGGCGCACCACTGCTCGAAGCCGGTGGGCGAGGTGGTCTCGGGGGTGCGGGTGATGCCGGCGTCCAGGCCCTCGTCCTTGGCCCGCTTCATGTCGACGATGCTCTGTACGAACGCCTCGTTGAGGCCGTAGCCGACGAGGGTGGTGTACATGTCGTCGAGTGCCTGGCGTTCGTAGCGCACGGGGCGGCCGAACTGCTCGGTCATGATGCGGGCCAGGTCGTTGACGGACAGGTCCTCGGGTCCGAGGAGGGGGACGCTGCCGGTGCCGGTCCAGGAGCGGTCCAGGAGCAGGTCGGCCGCGGCGGCGGCGATGTCGGCGACGGCGACGAGGGGGGCCTTGCGGTCGGCCTCGACGGTGTCGGTGAAGAAGCCGTGTTCGCGGATCGAGTCGGCCTCCTCCAGGAAGTTCTCGAAGAAGGACGCGCAGGCCAGGGCCCGGTAGGCGGCGCCGCTTTCGGCGATGAGGTCGTCCATGGCCAGCGAGGTGGTGACGATGCCGGCCCGGTCGGCGAGCGCGGTGCCGCGGCCGAGTGCGGAGACGCCGACGACGTGACCGACGCCGTGGGCGGCGAGCGCCTTGACGGCGGGGCGGCTGAAGCCGATGTAGGCGTCGTGCGGGGTCAGGGCGGCGTCCGGGGGGACGAGCCAGAAGACGGCGTCCGCGCCGTCGAAGGCCCGGTCGAGGACGTCGGCGTCCGCGTGCGAGCCGGTGACCACGTCGACGGCTCCGCGCGCTTCTTCGGGGAGTCGGGCGGGGTCGCGCACGATCACGCGCAGTTCCTCGCCCGCGGCGGGGGCGGACTTCAGCAGCCCGGAGAGCAGGTGACGGCCGATGTTCCCGGTGGGAGCGGTGATGACGATCATGGAAAACCTCGTGTGTCGTGCCGGTTCGTTACGTCCCTCATCCTGCTGAGGGTCGCCGTGATGCCACAATGGGAACTTCGGCACGGAATCATTGACTGAAATGGAATAATGCTGGTGAGCAGCCCGGATCCGGTCATCGACGCCAATCTCGCCATCGCGCTGGACGCACTGCTGGCCGAGCACAGCGTGACGCGCGCCGCCGCGCGGCTGCATACCTCGCCCGCCGCGATGAGCCGCAACCTCGCCCGGTTGCGCCGCATCCTCCAAGACCCGCTCCTGGTCCGGGCCGGGCAGGCGATGGTTCCCACCCCGCGCGCCCAGGCCCTGCGCGAGGAGGCCGCGGCGGTCGTTCGCAGCCTGGGGGCGCTGCTGGGGCCCGGCGCGAGCGTCGACCCGGCCGGCCTGCGCAGCACGTTCACGCTCCAGGCCGCCGACGTGGTCGGCGCGGCGCTGGCGCCGGGCCTGCTGGAGGTGGGTCGGCGGGAGGCGCCGGGTGTCTCGTTTCGGATCCGGGCCGAGGAACTGGAGGCCGGGCCCGCCCTGCGCGACGGCCGGATCGACCTGGAGGTCGGTTCGATCGACCACGTGGACCCGGAGACCCGGGTCGAGGCGCTGGTCGAGCTGCGCATGGTGGCGGCCGTCCGGCCCGGCCATCCGCTGACCGAGGGGAAGCTGACGCCGGTTCGGCTCGCCGCCGCCGCACACGTCGCGGTCAGCCGCCGCGGCAGGTTCACCGGCCCCCTGGACGCGGCGCTGGCCGAGCACGACCTGCGGCGGCGGGTCGGCATCGTCCTGCCCGCTCACCTGGCCGCGATGACCCTGGCCGCCCACAGCGACGTCGTCTGCCTCGTACCCGCCGCGCTCCCGGGCGCGGCCCCCTCGCCCCTGACCCGGGACGCCGAAGCCCTCGGGCTGCGCCTGCTGGAGATCCCCCTGGACCTGCCGGTGGTGACCATCGGCATGGCCTGGCACCCCCGGCACACCGCCGACGGCGCCCACCGCTGGCTCCGCGACGCGGTCCGCCGGACCCTGTGCGCACCGACGCACGCCGGTGCCGCCGGGTCACCGCGGCCGGGTCCGGAGGAAGTCCGGTAGCCGGCCCGCCTCCGGCCGCCGGGGCACCCTGCGCGGGCACGCTGCCGTCGGCACCGCGCCCCTGGCGTGGTCGGAATACGAGCGGTGGGGGTGTCGACCGGGCGGCGTCCAGCCAAAAGCCGCGAGATCGGCCCGCCGTCGGCCCTGGTGTCGGTGGCGTGGTTAGCCTGTGTGCCGTCGTGATGATCACTTTCGACGGGGGTTGAGCTGCGTGCGATCGCGATGGGGGCAAAGATGTGCGGCCTTGGTGGCCGCGGTGGTGGTTTCGGCGGGGACGGGGGTGTCGGCGGCTCGGGCGCATTCGGTGCCGCCCAGTGATCCGCAGGCCACGTCCGCCACCCGCGATGTCCGGGACTGGCTCGGGCACTTGGGCAATCGGGCGCAGAACCGGGTGGTGTCCGGGCAGTTCGCCGGATACAGCGGGAAGACCTTCTCCCTCGACCAAGTGGAGGAGTCGAAGGCGCAGACCGGTGTGTATCCCGGGCTGCTGGGGTGCGACTACGGGCATGACGGCAACGCCATCGACCACACCTGCAACGCGACCCTGAAGGACTGGGCGGCGTCCGGTGGCCTGGTCACCGTCAGCGCCCACCTGCCCAATCCGGATCAGCCGGACTGGAGCGGGCTGTTCGGCAAGTTGGCCACGTTCGATCGGCTCACCGACCGCACCAGCGGGACCGGTCGGCGCTGGCAGGCCGAACTCGACCTGGTCGCGGAGGGGTTGCGCGATCTCGCCGATGCGGGTGTGCCGGTGTTGTTCCGGCCGTTGCACGAGATGAACGGCGACTCGTTCTGGTGGAGTGCGCAGGACCCGCAGACGTTCGCCGCCGTGTGGCGTGACATGTACGGCTACCTCACCGAGGTCAAGGGCCTGCACAACCTGCTGTGGGTGTACGCGCCGGACTGCAACTACGGCAAACGCTCGTCCTATTACCCGGGCGGGGCGTATACCGATGTCGTCGGCCTGGACTGCTATGTGCGCGAGCCCGCCGCCGTCCAGGGGTACGACGAACTCCTCGCGCTGGGCAAGCCGTTCGCGTTCGCCGAGATCGGGCCGCGGAGCGGTCCCGGTGGGGTGATCGACGTGCCGCTGGACTACGGGAAGTGGGTCGACGCGATCCGTACCCGATTCCCGGCCACCGCCTACTTCATGGCCTGGAACGACCAGTGGCGGCCGACCGCCAACATCGGCGCGGCCCGGCTGATGGGCGACCCGTGGACGATCACGCGCGGTGAGATCGCCCTGTCCGCGCGCACCGAGGGCGGGCCCATCCCCGCCGGAACGCCTCTCCCGCTGGCCGACTTCGAGTCCGGCACGCAGGGTTGGGGCGGTTGGCAGGTACTGGCCGGGCCCTGGTCGGTGGACGAATGGGCGGCGCGGGGCGGCCGATCCCTCAAGGCCGACGTCGATCTGGCCGCCCCCGAGGCGTACTTGAACCGCGTCGCCCCGCAAAACCTCGCCGGATACCGCGCGTTGACCGCGACGGTCCGCACCGCCGAGTGGGGCAACCATGCCGCCGGCACCACCGCCAAGTTCTACATCCGCACCGGCGCGGGGTCGGCCTGGTACGACGGGGGAGCGGTCGGCATCGGCCCGAACGGCGCGGTGTTGAGCCTGGATCTGAGCCGCGTGCCCGACCTCGGCGACGTTCGCGAGATCGGCGTACTGTTCCGGCCCGCCCCGGGCGCGAGCGGGCGCAGCGCGGTGTATGTGGACGATGTCACCGCGATCGGCCCGCCGACCCTGCTCTCGGGTTTCGAGTCCGGTACCGACGGCTGGAGCGGCTACCTCACCGCGACCGCGCCCGTGAGCACGGGCGACTGGGCGAGCGAGGGCGGGCGTTCGCTCGGCGCCGAGATCGACCTGGCGGCCTCGGAGGCGTATGTGGACCGCCGCGCGCAACTCGACCTGTCCGGTCGCCGAACCCTGACCGCCACCGTCCGGGCCACGGCATCGGGCGGCACGGCCAAGCTCTACGTCAAGACCACCGCCGCCAACACGTGGTACGACGCCGGTGCCGTTCCGCTCGGGCCGGACGCCACGACGTTGACCCTCAACCTGGCCGGGGTCGGCTCGCCCGGAGACATCCGGGAGGTCGGCGTGCAGTTCGAGCGTCGGGGCGTGGGTGGTACGGGCCGAGCCGTCGTGTTCGTCGACGAGGTCACGGTCCGCTGAACCCGGCGCCGCGCGCCGCGAC
>NZ_JBHTVA010000101.1:0-33502 GCF_042793325.1 Embleya sp. NPDC056575 | reverse complement strand
CGGGATGCGAATCCCGGGGGCGGCCCCTTTTCGTGTGCCGCACCCTCCCCCGCGTGACAGGGTGCGGCGGTGAGCGAGCCTGCCGGCCGCCGCAGCGTCCGGCACGGGTCAGCGCACGGCGCCCGGCACGTCCGTGTCGCGCACGGCGCCCCCCCGGGCGGGCAGCGCCGGGCCGGGCTCCGGGGCCGACTCGCGCAGGCCCACCCGCGCGTGCAGCCTGCGCAGCACCGGCGGGGCGTACCACGCGTGCCGGCCGAGCAGGCGCATCGCCGCGGGCACCAGCACGCCCCGGACCAGCGTGGCGTCCAGCAGGATCGCCAGCGCCGCGCCGAAGCCGAACAGTTGCAGGAAGCTCACGGTGCTGGTCAAAAACGCCACGAAGGTCACCGCGAGCAGCGCCGCGGCCGTGGTGACGATGCGACCGGTGCGACCCAGGCCCTGCCGGACCGCGTCCGCGTCGGACGCGCCCGCGTCGTGCAGTTCCTTGATCCGGCTGGTCACGAACACCTCGTAGTCCATGGACAGCGCGAACGCGATGCAGAACAGCAGCACCGTCATCGAGGTGTCCATCGGCAGCGGGGTGAAGCCGAGCAGGCCGGACAGGTGCCCGTCCTGGAAGACCCACACGGTGATGCCGACCGCGGCCATGATGCTGAGCCCGTTCAGGAGCAGTGCCCGCAGCGGTTGCAGGATGCTCCCGGTGAACAGGAACAGCAGGACGAAGGTGCTGAGCACGATCAGCCCGAAGGCGAGCGGCAGGCGGTCGCCGATCGCGGCCTTGGTGTCGACCAGGCGGGCGTCGGTGCCGCCGACCAGGGCCTCGGTGGCGTTCGGGGCGGGCACCGCGCGCACGTCGTGGACCAGGTCCTGCGCGGCGTCCGACTTGGCGGGCAGCGTGGTGATCACCGAGATCAGCCGCGCGTTCGGGCGGATCCGGTCGGGGCCGGCGGTGTCCACCCGGGCCACCCCGGGCAGCGCGGCGAGCCGGCCCGCGTAGGCGTCCACCGGGGCCTGGGCGCCGGCGCCGAGCAGGACCACGTCGAGCGAGCGGGTGTCGTCGAGGCTGTAGTCCGCGCGCAGCGTGTCGCCGACCTGGCGGGCCTGGGTGCTGGTGGGCAGGACCCGCTCGTCGGGCGTGCCGAAGGTGACCCCGAGCAGCGGCGAGGCGGCGAGCAGCAGCACCGCGACCACGGGCAGCGCGGTCAGCGCGGGCCGGCGGGTGACGAAGCCGGCGAGTCGGGACCACATCGGCGCCTCGGCGCCCTGGACCCCCTTGACGCCGCGGATGCGCATCGACTCCACGCGTGGGCCGAGCACGGTCAGCAGGGCCGGGGCGATGATCAGCGCGGCGAGCGCGGAGATGATCACCACGCCGATGCCCGCGTAGGCGAACGAGCGCAGGAAGTATTGCGGGAAGACCAGCAGCACGGCGAGCGCGGCGGCCACCGTCGCGGCGGAGAAGACGATCGTGCGCCCGGCGGTGCGCACCGTGCCCACCACCGCGTCGTGCGGGTCGTGTCCGGCGTGCAGCAGTTCTCGGTGCCGGGCCACGATCAGCAGCGCGTAGTCGATGGCCAGCCCCAGTCCCAGGGCCGTGGTGAGGTTGATCGAGAAGATCGACACGTCGGTGAGGCTGCCGAGGACGAACAGTTCGGCGAACGTGCCCATGATCGCGACGAAGCCGATCACCAGCGGGACCAGGGCCGCGATCAGGCTGCCGAACGCGAGCACGAGCAGCAGCAGGGTCAGCGGTACGGCGATGGACTCGGCGATCGCGAGACTGGTGCCGACCTGGCCGGTGACCGCCGGGCCGACCGCGGCGTCGCCGCCGATCCGGACCCGGAGCGGGCTGTCGGCGGGCAGTCGCGCGCTCTCGGGCAGTTCGGCGATGTCGTCCTTGGCCGAGTGGGCGACGAGCAGCGCGCCGCGTCCGCCGTCGGCCTTGAGGCCGGGTGCGTTGGTGGTCCAGTAGGAGGCCACCTGGTCGAAGCCCGGCGCGGCGGCCAGGGCGGCGGTGAGTCGCCGTCCGGCGTCCGCGACGGCGGGGGTGTCCACGCCGGAGCCGTCCTTGGCCCGGACCTCGATCACCAGATTCGGGCGACCGCCGAAGGTGTCCTTGATCTCGTCCTGGGCCCGGGTGGAGGCCGAAGTCGGCGCGTCGAACCCGCCCGACTTCAGTTTGCCGAAGGCTCCAAAGCCCACCCCGGCCGAGACGAGCAACACCAGTGTGCCGATCACGAGCACGGCGCGCGCTCGACGGAAGACGAGGTCCCCGAGTCGTTCGAGCATGATCATCGACCTTCCATGCGATCCGTGGGGAACGGAGGGTGCGGAGTCCGGCGGGCCATGTTGACGCCGATAACAATGTTGGCGTTGATAACTTTGCATCGAATGTGCGCGGTGTCAACATGGGGCTGGATCGAATGGAGAACCATGCCCAGCGAGCAAGCCGCCGGTACGCCGAGCCGACGCGGATATCACCACGGCGACCTGCGCAACGCGCTGACCGAGGCCGCGGTGGAGCGGGCCCGGGCGGCCGGTCCGCAGGCGATTGTGCTGCGTGAGGCGGCCCGGGCGACGGGGGTGTCCTCGACCGCCGCCTACCGGCACTTCGCCAACCACCACGAGTTGGTCGTGGCGGTCAAGGACCACGGCCTGGCGCTGCTCGCGGCGACGATGCGGGCCGAGTTGGCCAAGGGCGAGCCGTGCCCGGATCCCGGTGACGAGGCGATGCGCCGATTGCGCGCGGCGGGTCTGGGCTACGTGCGCTTCGCGTTCGCCGAACCCGGCCTGTTCCGCACCATCTTCTTCGGCGGCGCCGAGGACGAGCCGATGGTCGGCCGGCGGCAGACGGCCGAGGTCGAGGGCGACGACGGGGAAGCGAACGGTATGCCCAGCGTGTCGGACGAGTCGTACGCGCTGATGTCCGAGGCGTTGGACGAACTGGTCGCGCTGGGCCGACTCCCGCAGGAGCGGCGCAGGTATTCCGACGTGGTGATGTGGTCCGCGGTGCACGGCCTGAGCGTGCTGCTCCTCGACACGGAACTGGCCCGGCTCCCGGACGACGTCAAGGCCGACATCGTCAGCCGCGGCCTCGACGTGGCGCTGAGCGGCCTGTAGGGCGCGCTCCGGCCGGCGTCCCCCGATAGGCCCTCTCCGGCGGGCGGGTGGGGTGGCGGGATCCCAGGATCGAAGGCATGAGTGCCGACTTCGCCGCCAGGACCGCCATCGTCACTGGAGCCGCCTCCGGGATCGGCGCGGCCGTCGCCCGGCGGCTCGCGGCCGACGGTGCCCGGGTCGTGGTCGCCGACCTCGACGACGTCGGCGCGGCCCGCGTCGCCGCCCGGATCACCGAGGCGGGCGGCACCGCCCGGGGCATGCGGGTGGACGTGGCCGACCCGGACTCCGGCGCGGAGCTGGTGCGGGCGACCGTGGCGGCCTTCGGCGGCCTGCACCTCGCGGTCAACAACGCGGGCGTCACCGGCCCGCACGCGCTCACCGGCGAGTATCCGGCGGACGGCTGGCGCACGGTGATCGACGTCGATCTGGGCGGTGTCTTCCACGGGATGCGCCACCAGATCCCGGCGATGCTGGAGTGCGGCGGCGGGGCGATCGTCAACGTGGCGTCGATCCTCGCCGTGGTCGGCTTCCCGAACGCGTCCGGCTACGTGGCCGCCAAACACGGCGTGCTCGGCCTGACCCGGACCGCCGCGATCGAGTACGCGCAGCGCGGGATCCGGATCAACGCGGTCGGTCCGGGCTTCGTCGAGACCCCGCTGCTCGCCGACGCCGACCCGAAGGCGCGTGCCGCGCTGACCCGGCTGCATCCGATGGGCCGGCTCGGCACCCCCGAGGAGGTCGCCGAACCGGTCGCCTTCCTGCTCTCCGACCGGGCCTCGTTCATCACCGGGAGCTACCACCCGGTCGACGGCGGCTACACCGCGCCTTAGCAAGCACGTCGGGATACCCCGCCCCGGTAATCCATCCGGTTGGCGGGCCCTAGTCTGGAAACGACGTCGCCGGCCCACCGTGCCACCCGAGCACCAGCCATGTCACCCGCATGGGGGCCGGTACGCCGGAAAGGGAGAAACCCATGAAGGCCGTCCAATACGTCGAGTTCGGCAAGCCGGTCGAGGTGCGGGAGATCCCCGCACCCGAACCGGGCCCCGGGCAGGTACTGCTGCGGGTCACCGCGGCGGGCGTGTGCCACTCCGACATCTTCGTGATGAGCCGCCCGCCCGCCGACTTCGGCTTCGCCGCCCCGCTCACCCTGGGCCACGAGGGCGCCGGCGTGGTCGCCGCGCTCGGCGAGGGGGTCACCGGCCTGGAGATCGGCGACGCCGTCGTCGTGTACGGGCCGTGGGGCTGCGGCACCTGCCACGCGTGCGCGCAGGGCCGGGAGAACTACTGCTCGCGCGCCGCGGAACTGGGCATCCGCCCGCCCGGACTGGGCGCCCCCGGTGCGCTCGCCGAATACCTGTTGATCGACGACCCGCGCCACCTGGTCCCGATCGGCGACCTGGACCCGGTGCGGACCGTCCCGCTGACCGATGCCGGGCTGACCCCGTACCACGCGATCAAACGTTCGCTGGACAAGCTGTACGCGGGCAGCACGGCCGTGGTGATCGGCGTCGGCGGCCTCGGCCACATCGGGGTGCAGTTGCTTCGCGCGCTCTCCGCCGCGCGGGTGATCGCGCTGGACGTGAGCGAGGACAAGCTGGAGTTGGCCAGGGCCTCCGGCGCGCACATGGCGATCACCTCCGACGCCAAGGCCGCCGACATCGTCCGCGAGGCCACCGACGGACGCGGTGCGCAACTCGTGCTCGACTTCGCCGGCGTACAGCCCACCGTCGACCTCGCCGCGAAGTGCGCCGCGGTGGAGAGCGACCTGACCATCGTCGGCATCGGCGGCGGCACCCTCCCGGTCGGCTTCGGCCTGATCCCGTACGAGTGCTCGGTCAGCACCCCCTACTGGGGCTCGCGCGCCGAACTGATCGAACTGATCGACCTGGCCCGCCGCGGCGCGGTGAAGGCGCACGTGGAGACGTTCACGCTGGACGACGCCCCCGAGGTGTACGACCGGCTGCACCACGGCCGGATCAATGGCCGCGCGGTGCTCGTCCCGGGCGCCTGAGCGGGGTCCACGCACCCAAGGAATACCTGACCGGGGTATTCGGTTCTGCCGGGTGTCCGACGCCGTCACGAGCATCACGAAGGGAGCCGACGTGACGCTGACCCTGGAGACCTACCGCATGGCCGAAGGACTGGTCGAGCAGCGCGAACCGCTGCGCGCGCTGCGCCTGTTGGAGCCGGCCCTCGACGAGGAGCGCGACAACGTCGCCGTGCAGCAACTGGCCGGGCGGGCGTACTACCTCTCGCTCCAGCTCCGCCGGGCGGAGGCCACGCTGCGCCGGGTGATCGAGCTCGACCCGTGTGACGCGTGGGCCACCCACGCGCTCGGCCGCACCCTGGAGCGGGCCGGCCGAGGCGCCGAGGCGGCGCCGTACCTGCGGCTCGCGGCGGCGATGAACCCGGAGCCGGAGTACACCGCGGCGGCGGCCAGGTACGCCGACTGACCGACCCGCTCAACCCGACGAGGCGGTGGACCGAGGGTCCGCCGCCTCGTCGGCGTGCCGGCCGGGAAACGGCCACTTCGCCCAGGTGAGCGCCAGCAGCAGCTGCCCGGCCACATAGGTGGGCATCACCAGCGCCGCCTGCCCGGGAAAAAGCTCGACATCGGCCAGGCCGAGGGCGATCACCGCGTCGGAGCCCAGGAACAGCGCGCCGCCGAGTCCGGTGCGCCGATCCACCCCGGCCGCGCACACGGCCATCGCGGTCAGCAGCAGGCTGTAGCCGAGCACCGGCACCAGCAGATCGTCCAGTCCGCCGCGGACGGCGGCCATCATCGCGCCCCAGGCGAGCAGGTACACCGCCGGCAGCCACGGCGGCAGCGTGATCCCCACCCGCCGGAAGGCGAGCAGGTAGCAGACGTGCCCGACGGCGAACCCGGCCATCCCGACCAGGAACGTGGCCTCGTGATCCACCAGCAACCCCACGTCCCCGACGAACCCGCCCACGAGCGCACCGATCGGCAGCCGCGGGTCGTGCTCGGCGCCGGGCCGCGCGGCCACCCACACGAAGGCGATCAGTACCGGCATCAACAGCGTCTTGGTGACCCAGCGGGGCCCGTCCACGTCCGCCGCCGCGAGCACCGAGTCGGCGACGCCCAGCGTCAGGTAGGCGACGAGCAGCGCACGAGCCCTCACGCCGCGGCCTCGGCGGCGGCGCCCGCCGGGGCCGTCGACGCGGCCGGCGCGGGCTGCCAGCCGGGACCGCGCAGCACCCGCCCGAACCGCACCCGCCAGGTACGCGCGGCCCGCACGTCGCGCGCGATCGCCGCGTATTCGTGGAAGGCGACCCGCAGCGGGTTGTACGTCCCGATGTTCTTGGTCAGCCCGTAGTTCACCGGCTCGCCCTCGGGCTCGAAGCTGCGGAAGAGGCGGTCCCACACGATCAGGATGCCGCCGTAGTTGCGGTCCAGGTATCGCGGGTTCGAACCGTGGTGCACCCGGTGGTGCGACGGGGTGTTGAAGACGTACTCGATCGGCTTCCAGAGCCTGCCGATCCGCTCGGTGTGGATCCAGAACTGGTACAGCAGATTGATCGAGAAGGACGTGACCACCATCGTGAAGGGGAAGCCGAGCAGCAACATCGGCCCGATGAACACGATGTGGTGCGCGCCGGTCCAGGTCTGCCGCAGCGCGGTGGAGAGGTTGTAGTGCCGGCTGGAGTGGTGCACGACATGGCTCGCCCACAACAGCCGCACCTCGTGACCGGCGCGGTGCTCCCAGTAGTAGAAGAAGTCGACGCCGACGATCACCAGGACCCACGTCCACCACGTGTGCGGGAGCCGCAGCGGGGTCAGCTCGTGCAGGCCGTCCCAGGCCAGGACGGTCAACAAACCCCAGCCGAGGCCGGCCGCGATGCTGCCCAGGCCCATGGTCAGGCTCGTCGCGGTGTCCTTCACCGCGTACCCGCGCTCGTCGTCGTCGGGGGCGAAGCGATACGACACCCACTCGACGACCAGGAGGAGGGTGAAGGCCGGAATGGCGAACACCGTGAGGTCCATGCTCGGACCCTACTGGCGAGTAACGCCGGGTGGAAGGGGTGATTTCCCGCGATTTTCCCGGGCCGCGCACCCCGCGCGGGCTCGCGCGCGAAAGCCCCCGATCGCCGGCGGAGGATGCACCGGGGTGATCGGGGGCTTCGTGTGGGGCCGGCGTCACCGGTTCTTGTCGAGCCGTTCGCCCGTGCCGTCGAGGACCTGCACCCTGTCCCCGTCGTGCAGTTCGATCCGCTCGCGGCGGACCTCCTCGGTCACCCGCTGCTCGCCCTGCACCCGCTTGGAGACCAGCCGGATGCGCTCGACCGGGACGACCTCCTTGTGCACGACGACCCGCTCGGCGTGCAGCACGATCTCCAGCGCGCTCTCGCGCATGTCGGGGCCCTCGAGCGCGGCGCGGCGGTTGGAGTCGTCGATCGGCTCGCGGACGATCTCCCACTCCTCGTGCATCACCGGGACGACCTTGTCCACGCGCTCGGTCTCGACCACCTTGCGCAGCGCGGCGCGGCCGGCCTCGATCGTCTCCACGTGCACGTCGAGGCGTTCCTCGGAACGGGTGATCCATTCCATGCCGGCCTTGCCGGAGCCGGCCGCGGTCCGGGCGGTGTCCGAGGCGGCGGAGGCGGGCCGGGTCGTGACGCCGGCGGCCCCGGTGCCGGTCCGCGCGGTCGGGCGGGCGGCCCGGCCGCTCACGGCGCCGGCGGTGCCGGCGGCCGTGGTGTCCAGGGTGCCCGCGGCCCCGGCCGGCGGATCGTTCGTCCGCACCGACGGGTCGTGCTTGCCGGTCAGCTCCTCGTAGCCGTCGTCCGAACCGGCGAGCTGGGACTTGGACATGTCGGGCCGGTGCCGGGTACCCGCGGCGGCGGCCGTACCGGCGGCTCCGGCGGCGGTGCCGGCGGTGCCTTCGGTGGTCCCGGTGCGGGTCATGCCGGCCGAGGGCGTGACGCTGTAGTGGCGGTAGAGACGGGCCTCCTCCTCCGGCGACAGGTGCTCGTCGGTACCCAGACTGGGCGCCTCCTTGACCAGCTCCTTGTCGAACGGCACACGCAGGTCGTCACCCTGCATGTCGGCCGGGCCCAGCGGTACGAAGCTCTCGCGTCCGCCGAACATGCCGGTCTTGACGGTGACCCACTCCGGCTCGCCGGTGCGGTCGTCCAGGTACACCTGGCCGATGGTCCCGATCTTGCTGCCTTCGGAATCGACGACCTTGCGGCCGATCAGTTCCTGTGGGGTGACATTCGTCTTCACGAGCCAACGCTCCTGTTCCCGGAGTCGCGGCGGGGGTGCCGCCGGCCGGAGGTAGTCGTGTGGGAGCTTCGTTCTCCAGCAGACGGCGAATCGGGCGAAGCGACAACCGGAAGGGGTCGGGACGGGGTCGGGCGGTACCCCGGTGCGGCGCCGTCAACTGGGGGAATGCGATCCGCGCCGGCTCGTGCGCGGGCGGGTGGGATTTCACCCGAGTGGGTGAGTGGGCGGTGGTCGGCGGGGGTGCCCCGGCGGGGGTGGGGCGGGGGCGCTCCGGCAGGATTCGTGCGGTGTGGGAGATGGTCGAGCACGACGAAGTGGTGCGCCGCTGCGGCGGTGACGCGATGTGTGTCTGGGTCGCGCAGGGGCTGACCGGCGGGCGGCGGGCGTGGGCGAGCGCGGACGGGCGGGCCGTGGTGGTGGCCGGGGCGGGGTTGTGCCGGCACGACCGGTTGGCGGTGTACGGGCCGGTGGACGCGCTGGTGCCGCTGGTGCGCGAGGTGTCGGCCGAGGTGGGGCCGAGTTTTCGACCCTTCGGCGATCCGGAGCGGATCGACGCGCTGGTGGCGGGGGTGCCGGGCCTGGTCGAGGCGGGGTCGTTCGGGTGGATGGACCTGGCCGAGGGGGCGCCGGCGCCGGTTGGCGAGGCCGGGCGGGCGCGGTGGTTGGGGGAGGACGCGACGGACGAGGTCGCCGCCCTGATCGAGGCGGGCTTCCCCGGCTCCTATGCCAAGCCGGGGATGCCCGGGGTGGAGCGCTGGGCGGGCGTGCGCGACGCCGACGGGCGGTTGCTCGCGGTGGCGGCGCTCGCCTGGTCCGCGCCCGGGATCGGGCTCCTGGCCGGGGTCGGGGTGGATCCGGCGGCGCGTGGGCGCGGGTTGGGTCGGATGGTGTGCGCGTTCGTACTGGCCGAGGCCCGGGGCCGACACGGGCGTGCGGCGCTGATGGTCGACGAGTGGAACCACGCCGCCGTCCGGATGTACGAGGGCTTGGGCATGGTCTATCGACCGGTCAAGGCGGCGGCGTGGCGGTCGGGTTCGTAGTGCCTGTCCGGTCCGTGGGGATTCCCCCGGGAGCGGCCGGGCGTCGTGCCCCGGGCGGTCCCGATTTGTAGGCTCTCGGCATGACCATGACCATCCGCCCGGCGACCGCCCGGGATCTGTCGGGGTTGCTCGCGCTCTACGCCGAATTCCATCCGGGGGACGTGCCGCTGCCGATCGAGCAGGCGCATCCGATCTGGGCGGACATCGCCACCCAGCGCGGGCGCACGGTGCTGGTCGCCGACCTGGACGGGACGGTCGTGGGCACCGTCGACAGCGTGGTGTTGCCCAACCTGACCCGGGGCGGGCACTCGATCATGTTCGTGGAGAACGTCGTGGTCGCCGCGTCGCATCGCCGGCGGGGCATCGGCCGGCGGCTGATGGCCGCCGCGCTCACCGCCGCCGGCGACGCCGGGTGCTACAAGGTGCAACTGCTCGCCGCCGACGGTGCCGAGGTGCACGCCTTCTACCGGGCCTGCGGGTTCGACGCCCTCGCCCAGGGGTTTCGGCGATATCTGCGACCCGTCGCCGGTGGCGCGGCGCGCGGTTGAGGATGGGTCCGCGCGGGTCAGGTGCCGCTACGCCAGGGACCGCCCGTGGAGCCCTCGGGGGGATCGGTCGGGCCGTTGCGCAGCCAACCGGTGCCCCGACAGTGCGGACAGCGGGTGCCCGCCCAGATCGTCGACACCTCGCGGTGCCGGCTGCGATACACCCGGCCCGAGGTGTCCAGGCCGGTGCCCTGGCAGCCCATGCACTGGATCGCGTCGCCCGATCCGCGCCCGTCGTGGCCGGCGTCCTCCATCACCGCGTCCCCCCTTCGCTGTCGGTGTACCGCCCGCCGCGCGGCCGGATCGCGTTGCGTAGCCGCCGCGTGCACAACCAGTATTCGCCCATCGGGGGCCGAGCGCCGGCATTCGGGGCACAACGCCGCGCCGCGTCGCGGGCGGCCGGCGGAGCGGGGCGCTCGGCGAGGGCGGCGGTCCGGGGCCCGCGGCCGTCGGTCGGTCGGGCCGAGGTGGGCGGGTAATGCGTTCGCTCGGTTATTTCGTTACGTTGGAAAAGAATAGGCCCGCAAAGACGATGTCGGACGCGGTGATCGATACAGTTTTCGATCGCATTGCCGGGCTTCGGGCAGGGGTAATTCGAACGCATATTTCACCGATGTTATTATCGCGCGGATCGAAGTGTGAACTACAACAGCTCGGGGGCAGGACGATGGGCGTAGAAGGCGCCTTGGTCGAGGACCACGCGGTTGAAGGCGCGAAGGAATCCGGTCCGGAAATATCGCCACAAAGACCGTGGTATCGGCCGGACGCGCGGACCGGATGGGCCCTCGCCGTCGTCCTGGTCCCGGCCCTCCTGCTCGGCGTGGCCGCCTTCCAGCGGCGCTGGATCGGCGACGACGGACTGATCTTCGTCCGCGTTTCCCAGCAGATCCTGGACGGCAACGGACCCAATTTCAACGTGGGCGAGCGGGCCGAGGCGGCGACCTCGACGTTGTGGCCGTGGTTGCTCGCGCTGGTCGGCGGGGTGACCGGGATCGACCTGGTGGCCGTCGCGGTCTACGGCTCGCTCGGCTGTGCGGTCGTCGGCCTGGCGCTGGCCTCGGCGGGCACTCGCCGGCTCTACCGCGACCTGCCCGGCGGCGGATGGCCGCTGCCGGCCGGCGCGCTCGTGATCGCCGCGCTGCCGCCGTTCTGGGACTTCGCCACCTCGGGCCTGGAGATGGGCCTGATCTTCGTCTGGCTGGGCACGAGCTGGTGCCTGCTGGTCCGGCTGGACCGGGACACCTCGTTCCGGCGCCAGGCGTGGACCTCGTTCGCGCTCGGCATGGGTGTCCTGGTGCGGCCCGACCTCGCGCTCGGCACCATCGTGTTCGCGGTGGCCGCCTGGCTGCTGCTGCGGCCGAGCCGCAAGCGGCTGGCCGTGCTCGCGGCGTGCGGCGGGCTGCTGCCGGTGCTGTACCAGCTCTTCCGGATGGGCTACTACGGCGTGCTGCTGCCCAACACGGCGATCGCCAAGGAGGGCACCAAGACCGACGTCGGGCGCGGGTGGACGTACTTCGAGGACTACGCGAGCCCGTACAACATCTGGGCGCCGCTGCTGCTGACCGTGGTCGCGGTCGCCCTGCCGGCGACCCTCGGCCGCTCGGTGGGCGACTTCGAGCGTTACCGGATCCGGGTGCTGACCGGGACCGCGCTGGTCGCGGGCACGGTGCTGCTCGGCTACGTGATCGTGGTCGGCGGCGACTTCATGCACGCCCGGCTGCTGCTGCCGGGCACCTTCGCCTTCCTGCTGCCGGTCCTGGTGTTGCCGCTGCAACGGCTGTACGCGGGTACCGCGGCCGCGCTCGCGGTGTGGTCGCTGGTCTGCGCGGCCGCGATGCGGGTGCCGTATCAGGGGTTCGGGCCGAAGAACATCGAGGACACCCGCACCTGGTACACGGCCTGGACGGGCGAGTCGAACCCGGTCACCGCGGCGTCCTATCGGGCGGCCTTCGTGAAGCGGCTCGAAGGGGTCGGCAGGGAATGGCAGGCGGATCGGGCGACGCCCGGCGCGCAGTTCGTCTATCTGACCTACTACCACGAGCCCGACAAGTTCTGGATGTTGAACTTCGACTTCCGGTCCGCGCCGCTCAAATACCATGTCCCGGTCACCGATTCGGTCGTCTACGGCGCCCTCGGCCAGCCCGCCGTGCTGGTGCCGACCTCGGGTCTGGCGATCGACATCTTCGGCCTGGCGAATCCGCTCGGCGCACACCTCGACCTCGACTACCGCACCCGGTCGGGGCACGACAAGCTGACCTACATCGAATGGATTCTGGCCGATTTCACCCGGCCGGGCACCCCGCTCGACCTGCGCAACGTCGACCCGGCGAAGGTCGAGGCGGCCCGTCGGGCGCTGAATTGCGGCGGAATTCGCGAACTTCAGGAAGCGACCCGCGAGCCGATGTCGTTGTCCCGGTTCTGGAAGAATTTCACCGGCTCGGTGAAACGGAATTCGATGCGGATTCCGACGAATCCGATCGACGCGGAGAAGAAGTACTGTCACTGAGCGGACCGGCCGGCAGGCGGTACACGCCCGCCGCCAACGGTTCCACCAGCCCGTCGGCGACCAGCCCGTCCAGCGCTCGCGCGCGTTGGACGGGTTCGTCCCACACCGCGTCCAACGCGGCCTGGTCCACCGGTTCGGCGCTGTCCCGCAACACCGCGAGCAGCCGGCCCCGGACCTGGCGATCGGTGCCCGCGTACGTCTGCCCACGTCGCGGCGGACCCGTGTAGGCGGGCTTGCCGGCCAGCCGCCACGCGCACAGCGCCGCGATCGGACACCCCACGCACTTGGGCGACTTGGCCGTGCACACCAGCGCGCCGAGCTCCATGATCGCGACCGCCCAGGTCGACGCCGTCTCGGCGGTGGCGGGCAACAGCGTGGTCGCGGTGCGCCGTTCGGCCGGCGTGGTGGCCTGCGGCGGATACTCGACGCCGTCGATCGCCCGGCCGATCACCCGACGCACGTTGGTGTCCAGCACGATGTGCCGCTGTCCGAACGCGAACGAGGCGATGGCGGCGGCGGTGTACTCGCCGACCCCGGGCAGTGCGAGCAGGTCCGCGTGTTCGCGCGGGACCTCGCCGTCGTGCCGGTCGACCATCGCGGTCGCCGCGCCGTGCAGACGCAGCGCGCGGCGCGGGTAGCCGAGCCGGCCCCACATCCGCACCGCCTCGCCCGGCTCGTCGGCGGCCAGCGCGGCCGGGGTGGGCCAGCGCTCCAGCCAGGCCGTGTAGACCGGCAACACCCGGGCCACCGGGGTCTGTTGCAGCATGAACTCGCTGACCACCACCGCCCACGCGGTCGCGTCGGGGGTGCGCCAGGGCAGATCGCGGTTGTTGGCCGAATACCAGTCGAGGATCGGCTCGTGCAGTGCGTGTGACATCTCCCCCCGATCCTCGCACGTTACGGGTGGTCACTCGGGCGGGTGACGGTGGCTTCTGCCCGCAAATGCCGGAATAGGCTCGCGACCAGGGCTTCTTCGGTCGCGACACGGCCGGAAAATCCAACGCTTCGGACGGTGTGGCTACACCGGACGGCGTAACGATCTCCCCTAGAGTTTGCGCGTGGACTCGATGCGCCGTCCCGTGGGTCACCTGCCGTCAACCGTCTATTGGCGTCGGCGGGTCGTCGTGCTGCTCGCCCTCGCGCTGTTGATCGCGCTGGTGGCCTGGGCATGCACTGCCGGTGGGGACTCCGACGACAAGAAGAACGCCTCGGACAAGAAGCCGATCCCGTCGGGTTCGGTCTCGCCCGATCCGAGCGCCATCACGCCCGGGGCCAACCCGACCAACGGCGCCAACCCGCCGATCCCGGGCGGGAGTACGGGCACGCCCGGCGGTACCTCCGGCACCTCCTCGGGCACCTCCGCCGGTACGTCGGCCGGCGCCTCCGGTCAGCCCGGTGGGCAGAGCGGGCAGAGCGGCCAGTCGGCGGGCGGCGCGGGCACCCCGGGCGGCGGCACGGTCCCGGGTGGCGGCAAGCCCGCACCGGGCGGGGGCACCTGGTGCACGCCGGCCATGATCCGGGTGCAGATCCAGCCGGTGGAGGCGGGCAAGAGCGCCTACAACGCCTCGCAGAACGTGGCCCTGAAGGTGATCGTCACCAACGAGTCCGGGCCGACCTGCTACGTCGACCTCGCGCCGAGCCACGCCTACATCGAGGTGTTGTCCGGCAGTGACCGGCTGTGGAGTTCGGCCGACTGCGCGGCCGGCCCGGGCACCGACGTGCGCCAGATCCAGCAGGGCGCCTCGCAGGCCGTGTCGATCACCCGGGACTGGGCCTGGACCCGCTCCGACGCGCGGCAGTGCGCCACCAACGGCGGGCAGACCAAGGCCGCCCCGGCGGACAAGGCCGCGTACCGGGCCAAGGGCGTGCTGGCGGGCCTGGAGCCCTCCGGCGAGTTCATCTTCACCGCCACCGTCGGCAAGTAGCGGCGGACCGGCACGGCGGGATCCGAACGCGGGACGAGTAACACAACGGGAAGGGCCCCGGCGCCGAGCGCCGGGGCCCTTCCCGTGTCACCGCCGAGCGCTCAGACGTAGCGCTCCAGGATCGAGGACTCGGCGAGGCGGGACAGGCCCTCGCGGACGCTGCGGGCCCGGGCCTCGCCCACGCCGTCCACCGCCTGGAGGTCGTCCACGCTGGCCGCGAGCAGCTTCTGCAGGCCGCCGAAGTGCTCCACGAGCCGCTCGATCACCACCGGTGGGAGCCGGGGGACCTTGGCGAGCAGTCGGTAGCCGCGGGGGCTGACCGCCGAGTCGAGGACCTCGTGGCCCGAGGTGAAACCGAGCGCGCGGGCCACCGTCTGCAGGTCGAGCAGATCGGCGTGGGCCAGGCCGTCGAGTTCGTCGAGCACGTCGGCCTCGGTCCGGCCGCGCTTGATCGCGCGCTCCGGCACGTAGTCGCGGGCGACCAGCTTGCGGTCGTCCTCGACACCCGCGATCAACTCTTCGAGTTGCAGGGAGAGCAACCGGCCGTCGACCCCCAACTCGGTGACGTAGCCGTCGATCTCGCGGGCGATCAGGCGCACCATCTCCAGCCGCTGGGACACCGCGCACACGTCGCGAACGGTGACCAGGTCCTCGATCTCCAGGGCGGACAGCGTGCCCGACACCTCGTCGAGGCGCAGCTTGTAGCGCTCCAGCGTGGCCAGCGCCTGATTGGCCCGGGACAGGATCGCCGCCGAGTCCTCCAGGACGTGTCGCCGACCGTTCACGTAGAGCGCGATCAGGCGCATGGACTGGCTCACCGAGACCACCGGGTAGCCGGTCTGCTTGTTGACCCGCTCGGCGGTGCGGTGCCGGGTGCCGGTCTCCTCCGTCGGGATCGACGGATCCGGGACGAGCTGCACGCCCGCCCGGACGATCTTCGTGCACTCGCGGTCGACCACCACCCCGCCGTCGAGCTTGCACAGCTCGCGCAGCCGGGTCGCGGAGAACTCGACGTCGAGCACGAAGCCGCCGGTGGACAGCGCCTCCACCGCCTTGTCGAAACCCAGCACGATCAGGCCGCCCGTGTTGCCCCGGAGGATGCGCTCCAGGCCGTCGCGCAGGGCGGTGCCCGGGGCCACGGACTGCAGCGCGGCCCTCACGAGAGCCGCGTCGGCACTCGTGCCCTTGTCGGTCCGGTCATTCGTAGCCACAGAACTCCCCGTGGTCGTCGCCATCCTCGGCCGGCCATCGGCCGTCACCCGGGCATTTGCTCCGGTATGCACGGCCGGGAGCGCCTCAGGACCTGCGGACGACACAGGTCGGCCGCTACGTCGGAAGATCGGTGGAAAAGTCTAGTGCCTCCCGGCCGCCGACCGGTCGCCGCAACCGACTCGAAGCCGTGTTTCGGCACGGGTCGAGCGCGCCGCTCCGCGTGTCGAGTATGTCCGAGGCGACACATGGTCACTCCTCGGGGCACCCGGAAAGTTGCCGGACGGCGCCCGGGAGCGGGGCCGGGCACACGGGTGAGGGTGTCGCGGGGCCGGTCGGCGGGCCCAGCCGTCATGTGCGGTCGTCCCGGCGCTCGCGTGCGGAGACCAGGTTGAACGCGCGCAGCGCCTCGCGGATGTCGGCCACCTCGATCACCTTCATGCCCTTGGGGATCTTGCCGGGATCGGGCGGCACCAGGGCGTGTGTGAAGCCGAGCCGGAACGCCTCGGCGAGCCGCCGCTGTACGCCGGTGGTGCGGCGGATCTCGCCCGCGAGGCCGACCTCGCCGACCGCGACCAGCTTGGTCGGCAGCGGGTGGTCGGCGGCGGCGCCCGCGAGGGCCAGCGCCGCGGCCAGGTCGGCGGCCGGTTCGGTGAGCTTGACGCCGCCGACGGTGGCGGTGTGGATCTCGGTCTTCTCCAGGCGCACCCCGCCGCGCCGCTCCAGGACCGCGAGCACCATGCCGATGCGGGCCGAGTCCAGGCCCGAGGTGGCCCGCCGCGGGGTGGGGATCTGGGACGGCGCCACCAGCGCCTGGACCTCGACCACCAGGGGCCGTTTGCCCTCCAGGGTCACCGTGACGCAGGTGCCGGAGACCGGCTCGGCGCGCTGGGTCAGGAACAGGCCGCTGGGGTCGGTCAGGCCGGTGATGCCCTCGTCGTGCAGTTCGAAGCAGCCGACCTCGTCGGCGGTGCCGTAGCGGTTCTTGATCGCGCGGACCAGGCGTAGTCGGGCGTGGCGGTCGCCCTCGAAGTGCAGCACCACGTCGACCAGGTGCTCCAGCAGGCGCGGGCCGGCGATCGAGCCGTCCTTGGTGACGTGGCCGACCAGCACGGTGGCGATGTTGCGCTCCTTGGCGATGCGGATCAGCGCGCCGGTCACCTCGCGGATCTGCGACACGCCGCCGGGCGCGCCGTCGATCGCGGGCGAGGCGATGGTCTGCACCGAGTCGACCACGAGCAGGGCGGGCTTGACCGCGTCGACGTGGCTGATCAGCGCGGCGAGGTCGGTCTCGGCGGCGAGGTAGAGCTCCTCGTCGAGCGCGCCGATCCGGCCCGCGCGCAGGCGGACCTGGGCGGCCGACTCCTCGCCGGTGATGTAGAGGGTGCGGGCGGCCGGCGACGCGGACTTGCTCGCGACGTCGAGCAGCAGGGTGGACTTGCCGACACCGGGCTCGCCCGCGAGCAGTACGACCGCGCCCGGGACCAGGCCGCCGCCGAGCACGCGGTCCAGCTCGTCGACGCCGGTCGGGCGAAACCGGGCCTGCTGTACGTCGATCCGGCCGATCGGCAGCGCCGCGGTGGTGACGGGCCCGGCGGCGATCGAGCGGGCCTTGGGGGCGCCGAACTCCTCGACCGTGCCCCACGCGTGGCACTCGTTGCAGCGGCCCAGCCATTTCGGCCCGGTCCAGCCGCACTCGGTGCAGCGATAAGACGGGCGATCCTTCGTGGTGGTCCTGGCCATGCCAGGAACCGTAACGGCCCGCGCCGACAATGGAGGCGGGGCCGGGATCGATCACGGGCGGAATGTCTTGATCCTGTCACCGGGTGGGCAAAGCGATGGTGGCGGTCGGGCGTTGTGCCTACCGTGTGGCGGCATGGTGGGGGACGGTGCGGTGCGGGAATCCGGGACGAGGGACGAAACGGGCGCGGTGCCCGACGCGGTGGCGTTGTACGACAGCCACGGTGACGCGTTGTTCGGCTTCTGCGTGGCGCTCGGGTACCGGCCCCGGGTGGCCGAGCGGGTGGTGCGCGAGGCGCTGGCGCTCGCGCCGGAGCGGATCCGCGCGTTGCGCGATCCGCGCCGGAGCCGGGCGCTGCTGTACGCGCTGGTGCGGGTCGTGGCCGAGCGGGCGGCGGTGGAGCGGCCCGGTCCCGGGGTGGTCGAGCAGGTTTCGGCCGCGGGTGGCGCGGGGTGGTCGGTGCCCGATCGACGCCGGTTGGCGCCGCTGGTGCCGTACGCGCTGTGGGCGGTCGACGAGGACGAGCGGATCGCCCTGGACCTGTCGGCGCGGCACCGCCTGAGCGACGCCGAAGTGGCCGATGTGCTGGGCGTGTCCGAGCGCCGGGCGGCGCGGCTGCTCGCGCGCGGACCGGTGCAGTTCGAGCAGGCGCTCGCGGTGTACGCGGTGGCCACGCACGCGCGACGGGACTGCCCCGAACTCGCGCTGCTGCTGCCGGAGGCGGGGGCCGCGGTCGAGCCGGGTCTGCGGCAACCGCTGCACCTGCACGTCGACTCCTGCCCGGACTGCGTGGCGCTGGGCCCGGGGCCGGTGGAGGTGCGGGCGCTGCTCGCGGGCGGCGGGGCGACCAACGCGCCGTACGCGATCCGGATGGCGCTGCGCGCGGACGGCGCGGCCGAACCGGCGGATTCGGTGGATCCGGTCGAGCGGGGCGGCTTTCCGAAGGGCACGGGTCGGCCGAGGTCGCGGGTGCCGGTGGTGGCCGCGTGTGCGACGGCCGTCGCGCTGATGCTCGGCACGGCGGTGCTGTTGCGGCCCGGGGCCGAGCACGACACGCCGATCGCGCTGAGTTCGGCGCCGCTCCCCGAGCAGCCGCCGGCGCTGCATCCGGCCGAGCCGCCGGCCGTCTCGGCGAGTGTGGCCCCCAGTACCGCGCCCGCGCCGTCGACGACGCGGGCGGTGCCGACCTCGGCGCCGAGCACCCGGGCCGCCGCCGCGAAGCCGACCGCGCGGACGAGCCGGAGCGCCAAACCCTCGACGAACGCCGGCGCCCAGCTCGCCGGCGGGCCGGCGACCCTTCCCCGGTCGGGTGGCACCGACGCGGGCAATCCGGCGGCGCCGGGCACCCTGTCCTGGTCCCGTTCGACGGTGGACCTCGGCGCGGACGGCGCCGCGCAGACCGTCCGGCTCACCGCGACCGGCGGGCCGGTCACCTGGTCGCTGGCGGTGTCGGAAAACGACTGGCTCACGGTGAGTTCGCATGCTGGCACACTGGCCAACGGTCAGTCGATTTCGATCACGATCTCGGCGAATCCGGACAGGGCACCGGCTGCCACGTGGGCAGTGTCCGTTTCGGCGAATCCGACCGGTGTTTCGCTGACGGTCACCGGAGGACCGGCGTCGCGCGGAGGTGCGACGAACGAATTCCGGCAAAGGTGACGGATATTCACTCGAAAGTATGATTGTCGACCTCGAAAGGCGTATGAAAGTGCAAATCGCCTGAGTCGACGGCGCTCCGACACCTACGTTCACGAACGTGACGGATTCGGTAACCGGCCGCGCATCGGCCCCCGCCGCGGTGCTTTCGTGGGGACGCGCCGCCTACGACGCCTACGCCGAAGGGCTCTACACCTACTGCCTGTCGGTGCTGCGCGATCATCGGGCGGCCGCGGAATCCCTCCGCAGCACGTTCGTGCTCGCCGACCGTCACATCGGCCGACTGCCGGACCTGGATCTGCTCAAACCGTGGTTGTACGCCCTCGCCCGCTACGAGTGCCTGGTCCGCCTCGACGCCCACGTGCGGGTCGGCACCGGGACCGCCCGGCCCGAGAACGTACGGGTGGTGTGGGCGCACGAACGCAGCCTGCCGCCGCCGGCGGGCGACGCCGACGAGCCGACCGACCTGTTCCCCGGCACCGAGGCCGGGCGCGTCCCCGGGCGGTGCGGCGACCTGGACGAACTCGCCTGGCCCGACGCGGTGGGACTGGCGCCGGAGCGGCGCGAGGCGCTGGAGTTGTCGGTCCGGCACGGGCTCGATCCGCGCGGCCTGGCCGCCGTGCTCGGCTGTGACGAACAGCACGCCCGCAGCCTGCTCCTGTGCGCCGGGCGCGAGGTGGATCGGACCCGGGCGGCGGTCGCGGGCGCCGAGGCCTCGCACGGCTGCCCCGAGGGCCAGGAGTTGGCGACCGGACGGCTCACCTCGGCGCTGCGCGAACGATTGATCGCGCACATCGAGACGTGTCGGCGGTGCGGGCCGCACGTGCGCCGCGCGGCGACCCTGCTCGCGCCGACCACGGGCGCCGCGGCGGCGCCGGTCGCCCTCGCGCTGGTCGCCCCGCCCGCGGCACTGCGGATCGAGGTGCTGGCCGAGGTGGGCAAGGGCCGCTCCGCCCAGCGACCGCCGGAGCTCGCCCGCCGGGTCGCCGAGTTCGACCGGGACGGCTTCCCGGTCTTTCGGGCCCGAGTGGTCGAGCGCGGCAACCGCCGCCGGGCCACGGTGATCGCGGCGGTCGTGGTGGCCGCCGTGGTGGCCGCGCCCGCGCTGGCCCTGTGGCAGGCCTCCGGCGGGTCGGCCGCCGGGCCGACCGCCAGGGTGGTCACCATCGCGTCGGCCCACGTGGACACCGCCGACGCGAACGTGTCGAACGTGCCCGCCGCGCCGACGGCATCCCCGGCCGCGACCGCCGTGCGGCCCGGTGTCGGCGGCCCGTCGCACGGACGCGGCTCGGCGCCGGCCGCCGTCGCGCCGCCCGTGACGCCGCCGGACCCGATCGCGCCGGGCGTCGTGTTCGTGCCGCCCCCGGGTGACCCCACCCCCGTGCCGCCGCTGGTCACGGCCACACACACCGGCGATCGCACCGTGATCACGCTGCGCAACGTCGGCGCGGTCCCGGTCGACTGGCAGGCCCGGACCGGGGCGGCCTGGCTGCGTCCGAGCCGACCCCGCGGCACGCTCGCGCCGGGGCAGGAGGACACCGTCACGATCTCGGTCGTCGCCGCGAAGGCGCCCCGCGGGTCGTGGTCGGCCAAGGTGGTGATCGAGCCGGGCGGCACCGTGGTCACCATCGAGGGCCGCACCGGCGACCCGGCCACGTCGGGCCCGCCGCCGACGAGCGCGCCCGCGAGCACGCCGCGGCCGAGCGGCCCGGCCGCCGGCGGCTGAGCCGGGCCCGCTCCGGGCCGAGCCCCGGTCAGTCGACCGGATCCGCCGGGTGCGGCGCGATCGGCCGACCGCCGGCCAGTCGGGCCCGGCACGCCTCGACCAGGACCGCGTAGGCCGCCTCGCCCATCAGCTCGCGCAGTTCCGGCCCGTAGGACTCGTACACCGGCTCGCCCGCGCCGTGCGCCTCCGTGCTCCCGGTGCACCACCAGTGCAGATCGTGGCCGCCCGGGCCCCAGCCCCGGCGGTCGTACTCGCCGATCGTCACCATCAGCACGCGCGTCTCGTCCGGGCGGTCGATCCAGTCGTAGGTCCGCCGCACCGGCAATTGCCAGCACACGTCCGGCTTGGTCTCCAACGGATGCACGCCCTCGCGCAGCGCGAGCGCGTGCAGCGAGCACCCGGCGCCGCCGGCGAAGCCGGGCCGGTTCAGGAACACACACGCGCCGTCGACCAGCCGGGTGCGCTTGTCGCCGTCCTCGAACTCGCTGACCCCCTTCCGGGCGGCCAGGTCGTGGAACTGCCAGGTCTGCGGGGTCAGCCGTTCGGCCCAGGCCAGCACCCGCTTCTCGTCGTCCTCGTCCGACCAGTGCGCGCCCAGCGAACAACACCCGTCGGGCGCCCGCCCGGCCACCACGCCGTGGCAGCCGGCACCGAAGATGCACTGCCAGCGCGAGGTCAGCCAGGTCAGATCGCAGCGGAACAGCTGATCGGCGTCGTCGGGGTCGGGAAACTCGAACCAAGCACGCGGAAAATCCAGGTCTACCTCAGGCACACCACCAGCGTAGAGCGCCGGGCGGGATGTCCGGTTCGGCAAAGGCGTGGCAAGCGAGGGAACGCCCCCGCTCGCCGGCCCGGGTCGACGGATTACCTTCGTCACCATGCGACTCGGTGTTCTCGACGTGGGCTCGAATACGGTCCACCTGCTCGTGGTCGACGCCCATCAGGGTGCTCGGCCCCTTCCCGCGTACTCGCACAAGCGCGAGCTGCGCCTGGCCGAGCTGCTGGAGCCGGACGGGGGCATCGCCCCGCACGGGATAGATCTGCTGGTCCGCACGATGGCGGCGGCGCTCGAGGTGGCCGAGGACAAGGGCGTCGAGGACCTGCTGCCGTTCGCCACCTCGGCGGTGCGCGAGGCGGCCAACTCCGAGGCGGTGCTCGACCGGGTGCGGAGCGAGACCGGGGTGGACCTCCAGGTGCTCACCGGCGCGGACGAGGCCCGGCTGACCTTCCTGGCGGTGCGCCGCTGGTTCGGCTGGTCCTCGGGTCGGCTGCTCGTCCTGGACATCGGCGGCGGCTCGCTGGAGATCGCGGCGGGCGTGGACGAGGAACCGGACGCGGCCGCCTCGCTGCCGCTGGGCGCGGGCCGGCTGACCCGGAACTGGCTGCACACCGACCCGCCCACGACGGACGAGGTACGGGTGCTGCGCAAGCACGTGCGGGCCGAGATCGCCCGCACGGTCGCCGAGTTCAGCCGACTCGGCCGACCCGACCACGTGGTGGCCACGTCCAAGACGTTCAAGCAGCTCGCCCGGATCGCCGGCGCGCCGTCCTCGGGGGAGGGCCCCTACGTCAAACGTTCGCTGAGCCGCACCGGCCTGGCCGACTGGCTGCCCCGGCTGGCGACGATGACCGCGACCGAGCGGGCCGCGCTGCCGGGGGTGTCGGTGGGGCGCGCGCCGCAGCTGGTGGCGGGCGCCATAGTGGCCGACGCCGCGTTGGACCTGTTCGACGTGAACACGTTGGAGATTTGTCCGTGGGCGCTGCGGGAGGGGATCATCCTGCGCCGGCTGGACTGGATGGACTGAGGCCCGCCGGCGACGACGCGTCGGGTCGGTCGGGACGAATCGGGCCGATCGGGGCCGAGGGGGTCGAGCCGGACGGGGCGTCGGGTGGCGATTCGGTTCGGATCGGACGCGCCGATGCGGCGGGACGAGGTCGATCCGGCGGTCGATGGTTCTACTCTGGGCGACGTGGCCGACCACGACATACTCACGGGTACGGGGTCCGACCCGGCGGCGGCGCGCGTGCCGGACGCGGTGTTGCGGGTGCCCGACGCCAAGATCGCCCTGTCCACCGCCTCCGTGTACCCCGAGTCCACCGCGGACGGTTTCGAGATCGCGGCCCGGCTCGGCTACGACGGCGTTGAGGTGATGGTCTCGACCGATCCGGTCAGCCAGGACATCGAGGCGCTGCGCCGGTTGTCCGACCACCACGCGATGCCGATCCTGTCCGTGCACGCGCCCTGTCTGCTGATCACCCAGCGCGTATGGGGCACCGACCCGTGGGCCAAGCTGGTGCGCGCGCGGGACGCGGCGGTGCGGCTGGGCGCGCACACGGTGGTGGTGCATCCGCCGTTTCGCTGGCAGCGCAGCTACGCCCGCGACTTCGTGCGCGGGATCGAGCGCATGGCCGGCGAGACCGACGTGCTGTTCGCGGTGGAGAACATGTTCCCGCTGCGCTACCGGGACAAGGAGGTCGCGGCGTACGCGCCGGACTGGGACCCCGCCGACGAGGACTACCGGCACTTCACCCTCGACCTGTCGCACACCGCGACCTCGCGCTCGGACGCGCTGGACATGCTGGCCCGGATGGGCGACCGGCTGGGGCACGTACACCTGGCCGACGGCAGCGGCTCGCTCAAGGACGAGCACCTGGTGCCCGGACGCGGCACCCAGCCGTGCGCGGAAGTCCTGGAGCACCTGGCCCGCGCCTCCTTCGCCGGCGCGGTCGTGCTCGAGGTGAACACCCGCCGGTGCGGCAGCCGCGCCGAGCGCGAGGCCGACCTCGCCGAGGCGCTGGCGTACACCCGGCTGCACCTGGCGGCCGAGGCCGGGGCGGAGCGCCGGCATGGCTGACCCGAAGACCACCCCCGGCGCGCCCGACGTCCGGCGGCGCGGCCCGGGCCGGCCGCCCGGTCGGCGCGGGGACGCCGCGCAGACCCGGACCGGGATCCTGGAGGCGGCCCGCACCGAGTTCGCCGCGCGCGGCTACGCGGGCGCGTCGGTCCGGGCGATCGCCCGCGGCGCCGGGGTGGATCCCGCCCTCGTGCACCACTACTTCGGCTCCAAGGACCGGGTGTTCATCGCGGCCATGGACCTGCCGCTGGACCCCGAGACACTGATCGGCACGGTGTTCGCGCACGGCGTCGAGCACGCGGGCGAGCGGCTGGCCGAGTCGTTCGTGGCGTTGTGGGAACACCCGGACACCGGCACCCGGCTGTTGGCCATCCTGCGCACGGTGGTGCTGGACGGGGGCGGCAACCCGGCCTTTCGCGAGTTCGTCGGCGCGGAGTTGACCACGCGCCTGGCCGAGGGCATCGGCGGCCCGGACGCGGCACTGCGCGCGAATTTGTGCGTGAGCCAACTGCTGGGGGTCGCGCTGACCCGCTACGTGGTGTGCCTGGAGCCGATCGCCTCGACGCCGGCGGCCGAACTCGTCCGCCGGCTCGCGCCGATCCTCCAGCGCCACCTGAACGGTTGACCGACCGCCGCGCGCCCACCCGCGGGGCGCCCCGGCCGGCTCGGCGTGCGGGGGCCGCCGACGGTCGCATCGTGGACGGCCGCGCCGTCGGTCACGGTCGCGGACGTAAGCTCGAAAGCACCCGGATCCACCGGTGAATTGCTGAGAGGGTGTGTGCAGTGCCGCAACTCAGGTCTCGGACGGTCACCCACGGTCGCGAAATGGCGGGCGCCCGCGCGCTCCTCATGGCCGCAGGCGTCAAGCGTGCGGACTTCGGCAAGCCGATCATCGCGGTCGCCAACAGCTTCACCGAGTTCGTACCGGGGCACACCCACCTCCAGCCCGTCGGCCGCATCGTCTCCGAGGCGATCTCCGCCGCCGGCGGCATCCCGCGCGAGTTCAACACGATCGCCGTCGACGACGGCATCGCGATGGGCCACTCGGGCATGCTCTACTCGCTGCCCTCGCGCGAGCTGATCGCCGACGCGGTCGAGTACATGGTCAACGCGCACCAGGCCGACGCGGTCGTGTGCGTGTCCAACTGCGACAAGATCACCCCCGGCATGCTGATGGCCGCGCTGCGGCTGAACATCCCGGCCGTGTTCGTCTCCGGCGGTCCGATGGAGGCCGGCACCGCGGTGATGGTGGACGGTCGGGTGCGTCCGCACCTGGACCTGATCACCGCGATCGCCGACTCCGCGTCGGACAAGGTCTCCGACGAGGACCTGGAGCGGATCGAGGACGCCGCGTGTCCGACCTGCGGGTCGTGCGCGGGCATGTTCACCGCCAACTCGATGAACTTCCTGGTCGAGGCGATGGGCCTGGCGCTGCCGGGCAACGGCTCGGTGCTGGCCACGCACACCGCGCGCAAGGCGCTGTACGAGGGCGCGGGCCGCACGATCGTGGAGATCACCAAGCGCTACTACGAGCAGGACGACGAGAGCGTGCTGCCGCGCAACGTGGCCACCCGCAAGGCGTTCGAGAACGCGATGGCGATGGACATCGCGATGGGCGGCTCGACCAACACGATCCTGCACCTGCTCGCCGCCGCCCAGGAGGCCGAGCTGGACTTCACGATGGCCGACATCGACGCGCTCTCGCGCCGGGTGCCCTGCCTGGCGAAGGTCGCGCCGAACAACGCGCCGTACCACGTGGAGGACGTGCACCGCGCGGGCGGCGTGCCGGCACTGCTGGGTGAGCTGTACCGCGCCGGGCTGCTGCACGAGGACGTCACCTCGGTGCACGCCGACTCGCTCGCCGAATGGCTCAAGACCTGGGACGTGCGCGGCGGTTCGCCCTCGGCCGAGGCGGTCGAGCTGTTCCACGCGGCCCCGGGCTGCGTGCGCTCGGCCACCGCGTTCAGCCAGTCGGAGCGCTGGGACTCGCTCGACCTGGACGTGGCCTCGGGCTGCATCCGCGACGTGGCGCACGCGTACAGCCGCGACGGTGGTCTGGGCATCCTGTACGGCAACCTCGCCGAGGCGGGCTGCGTGGTCAAGACCGCCGGCGTGGACGAGTCGATCTGGACCTTCTCCGGCCCGGCCGTGGTGGTCGAGTCGCAGGAGGAGGCGGTCGACGCCATCCTGACCAAGCGGGTCAAGGAGGGCGACGTGGTGGTGGTCCGCTACGAGGGCCCCAAGGGCGGCCCGGGCATGCAGGAGATGTTGTACCCGACGTCGTTCCTCAAGGGTCGCGGGCTCGGCGCGAAGTGCGCGCTGATCACCGACGGGCGTTTTTCCGGCGGCACCTCGGGGCTGTCCATCGGGCACGTCTCGCCCGAGGCGGCGGCCGGCGGCGCGATCGCGCTGGTGCGCGACGGCGACATCATCACCATCGACATCCCCAACCGCCGGATCGAGCTGGAGGTCTCCTTCGAGGAGCTGGCCGAGCGGCGCGAGCACCTGCTGCACGACCTGGGCAAGTACCGCCCGGCGAAGCGCGAGCGGGTGGTCAGCACGGCGCTGAAGGCGTACGCGGCGATGGCCACCAGCGCGGACAAGGGCGCGGTGCGGGACGTGTCGTTGTTCGACTGACGCGTCGCGCGTATCACGTTGTCGAAGGGGCGTCCCGGCTGCGGCCGGGGCGCCCCTTTCGGCTCCCGGGGTCGACCGGCCCACATGGTCGCTCCCTCCGCCGACGGGGGGAAATCGTAGGGAATCGCTTGACGGCGCCATGGGGGGAGCGCATATTCAACACATGATGAATTATGGCGAGGACGCGATCCGAGCCGAAGGGCTGCGGGTCGTGCGCGGTGGGCGCGTGGTGCTCGACGACGTCTCGTTCGTGGTGCCGCGCGGGAGCGTCACCGGACTGCTCGGGCCGAGCGCATGCGGCAAGAGCACGCTGATGCGGGCGATCGTCGGCGTGCAGGCGCGGGTGAGCGGGCGGCTGGACGTGCTCGGGCTGCCCGCCGGGCATCGGCGGCTGCGCAGCGCGATCGGCTATGTGACGCAGGCGCCGTCGGTGTACGCGGATCTGACCGTGCGGGAGAACCTGCGCTACTTCGGCCGGCTCCTCGGCGCCGCGGCCGACGACCTCGACCGGGTGCTGCGCGAGGTGGACCTGACCGATCGGCAGGACGCCGCGGTGGCCCGGCTGTCCGGCGGGCAGCGGGCCCGGGTGTCGCTGGCCGCCGCACTGCTCGGGACACCGGAGCTGCTGGTCCTGGACGAGCCGACGGTCGGCCTGGATCCGGTGTTGCGCCGCGACCTGTGGGGCCTGTTCCACCGGCTCGCGGCCGGCGGCGTCACGCTGCTCGTGTCCAGCCATGTGATGGACGAGGCCGAGCGCTGCGAGCGGCTGTTGCTGCTGCGCGACGGCGCGCTGCTGGCCGACGACACCCCCGAGGCGCTGCTGGCCCGTACCGGGACCCGGGACGCGGAGGCGGCCTTCCTGGCGCTGGTCGCCGCCGCCGAGCCGGAACCGGCCGCATCCACCGCAGCGACCGCGTCGGCCCCGAGGAGCGCGTCATGACCGGCACCGCCACCACCGCCACCGCCCGCCGGGTGCTCGGCCAGTTGCGGCACGACCCGCGCACCGTCGCGCTGATGCTCCTGGTGCCGTGTGTGCTGCTCACGCTGCTGTACTGGCTCTACGACGACCGGCCGGAGCAGTTCGACCACATCGGCGGGCCCCTGCTGGGGATCTTCCCGTTCGTGGTGATGTTCCTGGTCGCCTCGGTGGCCACGCTGCGCGAGCGCTCGACCGGGACGCTGGAGCGGCTGCTCACCATGCCGATCGGCAAGATGCAGTTGATCGGCGGCTACGCGCTCGCGTTCGGCATCGTCGCGGTGCTCCAGGCGGCGGTGGCCACCGGGCTCGCGATCGGGCTGCTCGATCTGGACGTGGTCGGGCCGACCTGGCTGATCCTGTGCGTCGCGGTCCTGAACGCGCTGCTCGGAATGGCCCTGGGCCTGCTGGTGAGCGCGTTCGCCGACACCGAGTTCCAGGCGGTGCAGTTCCTGCCCGCGGTGATCCTGCCGCAGTTCCTGCTGTGCGGGCTGTTCGTGCCGCGCGATCGTATGCAGCCGGTGCTCGAAGCGGTCTCCGACGTGCTTCCGCTGTCGTACGCGGTGGACGCGATGACCCGGCTCTCCACCGAGCACGACGTCTCCGGCCTGCTGCTGCGCGACGTCGCGGTGATCGCGGGCTGCGTGCTCGCCGCGCTCGGGCTCGGGGCGCTGACCCTGCGCAGGCGCACCCCCTGAGCGGCCCGGGGCCCGCGCCGAGGCCCACCCTCGGACACGTGTACGTACCGTACGGTGGCCATCGTGGGCACCGGGCGTGCCCCTGACGGACCAGGAACGCGAGAAAGTGTGGGGCCATGGCTCAGCGGGTCGCCGTCGTCGGCACCGGGAAAATCGGTGAAGCGCTGTTGTCCGGGATGATCCGGGCGGGCAAGAGCCCCGACGACCTCCTCGTCACCACCCGTCGCGCCGAGCGGGCCGAGGACCTGCGCCGCCGCCACGGCGTCGAGGCGGTGAGCAACGCCGAGGCCGCCAAGGCCGCCGACATCCTGATCCTGACCGTCAAGCCGCAGGACATGGGCGCGCTGATGGACGAACTGGCCCCGCACGTACCCGCCGACCGGCTCGTGGTCAGCGGCGCGGCGGGCATCACCACCAGGTTCCTGGAGGCGCGCCTGGCCGCAGGCACCCCCGTGGTGCGCGTCATGTCCAACACCCCCGTGCTCGTGGACGAGGGGATGAGCGCGATCTCCGGCGGCGCGCACGCCACGGAGGCGCACCTGGAGCGGGTCGAGGAGATCTTCGGATCGGTCGGCAAGACCATCCGGGTTCCGGAGAAGCAGCAGGACGCGGTCACCGCGCTGTCCGGCTCGGGACCGGCCTACTTCTACTTCCTGGTCGAGGCGATGACCGACGCCGGCATCCTGCTCGGCCTGCCGCGCGCCGCCGCGCACGACCTGATCGTGCAGGCCGCGATCGGCGCGTCGGTGATGCTGCGCGACTCGGGCGAGCACCCCACGCTGCTGCGCGAGGCGGTGACCTCGCCGGCCGGCACCACGATCGCGGCGATCCGCGAGTTGGAGAACCACGGCGTGCGTGCCGCGCTGCTCGCCGCCCTGGAGGCCGCGAGCAACCGTTCGCAGGAGATCGCCGAGGGCCTGTCGTGAGGCCGGAGCTGGTCCTGTTCGACAACGACGGCGTGCTGGTGGACAGCGAGCCGATCGCCAACCGGGTGCTCGCCGCGCTGCTCACCGAACTCGGCGTGCCCACCGCCTACGAGGACTCGCTGCGCGACTACCTCGGCGGCACCATGGCCCGGGTGCACACGATCGTCCGCGAGCGGGACGGCGTCACGTTGCCCGAGGACTTCGATCACGTCTACCACGAGCGGGTGTTCGCCGGATTCCGGGCCGAGCTCGAAGCGGTGCCGGGGGTCGTCGAGGTGCTGGCCGCGCTGGACGCCGCGGGCGTGCCGTACTGCCTGGCCTCCTCCGGCACGCATGAGCGGATCCGGCTCGCGTTGACCCGCACCGGGCTGATCGGGCGTTTCCCCGAATCGGTGATCTTCAGCAGCCAGGACGTCGCCCGGGGAAAGCCCGCGCCGGACCTGTTCCTGCACGCGGCGGCGACCATGGGCGTCGATCCCGCGCGCTGCGTGGTGGTCGAGGACAGCCCGCTGGGGGTCGAGGCCGCGCGGGCGGCCGGGATGACCGTGTACGGCCACGCCGCGATGACGCCGCCGGAACGGCTCGCGGACGCCGACGCGCTGTTCAAGGACATGGTCGAGCTGCCGGGACTATTGGGCATTTGACGGATTTCGCCGGTTTTATCCGGTCGGCGAATCTGACGGTTCATCAAAAGATCTCCTCGGCCCCTGTCCGTGGAAGTGACCCGTCGGTAGCGTGCTCGCCCATGCGGGTGAGAGAACCGGCCACCGGGTCGGCCAAGGACGAGACGCTGCGCCGTGCGCGGTTCAGCCTGCTCGCGTGCTTTTTGATCCAGGGCGTGTCCTTCGCGCTGCTCGTCACCCGGATCCCGGCGATCCAGCGCCGCTACGACATGGGCGACGGCACGCTCACCGCGGTGCTCTCCGTGGTGCCGATCGTCGCGGGTGTGGGCAGCGTGATCGCGGGCGCCCTGGCCCGGCGATTCGGCAGCCGTACCGTGCTGCGGGTGTCCCAGCCGATCGTCTGCGCCACCCTGATCGGGGTCGGCGCCGGGGACCGGCTGTGGCAGTTGGCGATCGTGCTCTTCGTATTCGGGCTGTCCCTGGGCGCGGTCGACGCCACGATGAACATGCAGGGCGTGGCGATCCAGGCCCGCGCGGGGCGCAGCATCATGCTCGGCTTCCACGCCTCGTACAGCCTCGGCGGCCTGGCCGGGGCGGGCGCGGCCGGGCTGTGCGCGTGGGGCGGGGTGCCGTTGGTCGCGATGTACGCGGGCGCCGCCGCGCTGACCGTGCCGGCCCTGCTTGTGGTCGGCCCCGGCTACCTGCGCGTGGACGACGCGCCGCGGGTCGTGGCCGCCGACCCGGAGCGGCCCCGCCGTACCCTGCCGTGGCGTCCGCTGATCCCGCTGTGCCTGGTCATGACGTTCGCCTACATCGGCGACTCGACGGTGGCGAACTGGAGTGCGGTCTACCTGGAGAAGGTGCTGGACAGCTCCGAGGCGTTCGCGGTGGTCCCCTATATCGCGTACATGGTCACCACCCTCGTCGGCCGCGGCGTCGGCGACCTCGCGGTGCGCCGCTGGGGCATGGTCGAGGTGGTCCGCGGCGGCGCGGTGGTCGCGGCGGCCGGGTTCGCGGTCGTACTCGCCGCCCCGCACGCCGCGGTGGGCCTGCTCGGCTTCGTGATCCTGGGCGTGGGGTTGTGCGTACTGGTCCCGCAGACCTTCGCCGCGGGTGGTCGGCAGTCGCCGGAGGACGCCGACGAGGCGGTCGCCCGGCTCAACATCTTCAACTACGTCGGCTTCCTGATCGGCACACCGCTCGTGGGCGGGATCGCCGACCTGGCCTCGTTCCGCCTGGCGATGCTCGTGCCGATGTTCCTGGTGCTCGCCGTACTGCCGCTCGCCCGCGCCTTCGCCCCGCACGGTGAACCCGCTCACGACCGATGATCGAGAACCGGCCCGGGCGGTAGCGTGACCGCATGAGTCGAGCGGTGCACGTGCTGTGGGACGACGGGATGACCGGGTACGACTTCGGATCGTGGCACCCGATGAACCCGGTCCGGCTGCGCCTGACCATCGACCTGATCCGCGCGTTCGGCCTGCATACCCTCCCCGAACTGCGGGTGCGCGGCCCGAAGCCGGCGACCGACGCGGACCTGGCCATGGTGCACACCGACGCGTACACCGCCGCCGTGCGCGCCGCCTCCCTCGACCCCCGGATCGCCGACGGCACGTTCGGGTTCGGCACCGAGGACACCCCCGCCTTCGCCGGGATGCACGAGGTGTCCGCGCTGATCGCCGGCGCCTCGATCGCCGCGGCCGAGGCGGTGTGGCGCGGGCCGGAACACCCCGACGGCGCGGACCACGCGATCAACTTCGCGGGCGGGCTGCACCACGCGATGCCCGACGCCGCGGGCGGGTTCTGCATCTACAACGACCCGGCGCTCGCGATCGCGCGCCTGCTCGAACTCGGTGCCGAGCGGGTCGCGTACGTGGACATCGACGTACACCACGGCGACGGTGTGCAGCGGGCGTTCTGGGACGACCCGCGCGTGCTCACGATCAGCCTGCACGAGAGCCCGCGCTTTTTGTTCCCGGGCACCGGTTTCGCGAGCGAGATCGGCGGGCCGGACGCCGAGGGCTTCGCGGTCAACGTCGCGCTGCCGCCCGGCATCGCCGACGCCGCGTGGTTGCGCGCGTTCGACGCCGTGGTGCCGCCGCTGCTCGCGGACTTCCGCCCCGACGTGCTGGTCAGCCAGCACGGCGCGGACACCCACGTGGACGATCCGCTGGCCCACCTCGCGCTGAGCCTGGACGCGCAGCGCACGGCACACGCCGCGCTGCACACGCTCGCCCACGAACACGCCGGCGGGCGCTGGATAGCCACCGGCGGCGGGGGCTACGCGACGATCGACGTGGTGCCGCGCTCGTGGACGCACCTGGTGGCGGAGGCGGCCGGTCATGCCATCGAGCCCACCCGCGAGGTGCCGCTCGACTGGCGCGAAGAGGTCCGGATGCTCACCCGCCAGGCCGGTCCGCACCGGATGACCGACGGCGGGACCGGCGATTTTCGGCCGTTCTCCACCGGCTACGACCCGGCGGACCGCACCGACCAATCGATTCTGGCCACCCGGCGGGCGGTCTTCCCGGCGCACGGCCTCGACCCGATGTTCGACCTGTGACCCGGTGGTCCCGACGCCTGCGGTGACCCCGACCCGTGACCCAAGGAGCTGTGCGTGACCGTTGCGGTTCCCACCCCCTCGGAGCTTCGCTCCCATCTCGTGCGCGGCCGGATCGCCGGCGATGTGGCGACCACGAGGGAGAACAACCTCCGGCACTACCGACTGATGAGCGAGCGGCATCCCGGCCATCTGTTCGGCCTGGAGCCGGACGGTCGGTGGACCGCGGACGACGTACTCGCGCTGATGGCGCGCCGTTGCGGAGTGGTGGCCGACCCGGCCCACCGCAGCGGGCAGGACACCATCGACCCGGACCTGACCGTGGCCGCGCTGGACGCGTACGCGGACCGGATCGCGCTCGCCGCCGAGCGTCGTGAGCGGGTGATCGTGGCCACGGGTCACCCGGACGGGCTAGGCGATTGGTACCGCACGCTGGCGCGCGTGTTGCGCGAGGCGGGGTGTACGCTCCTGCGCCCCGCCGCCGGGTGGAGCTATCGCACGCCCACGGCCGAGGGCGGGCAAAGTCGCGCGATCCGGTATCGGGGCGACGTGGCGATGGTGGTGGACGACGCGGGAGATTTCCGACACACCCACTCCGCGCGCGGGATCCGGGCGATGCTGGCCGAGTTGGCGGCCGGGTCCGAGCCGCTGCCGGATCTGCTGATCGGGGACCACGGCTGGGCCGGAGGCGCAGGTCAGGCGGGGGTCGCGGCGATCGGCCTCGCGGATTGCAACGACCCCGCGCTGTTCGTGGCGGCCGAGGAGGGGCGGGTCGAGGTGGTCGTCCCGCTGGACGACAACGTGGCGCCACACCTGTATGGACCGGTCATGGCGTACGTGCTCGATCGGTCCGGACTGTCCGGAATCGATCGGTAAAACAGCCTGATGGGCGATTCAGGTGGGATAACTACTCCTCTTCCCCACTGGTACCACACGCCACTACTCTGGAGGGACGCACGTGCGTGTGGCAGTCGCCGGAGGGGAAGCCGGCGCCCGACGCGTGCTGAATGGTTCGGTGCGTCATGGCTTCTGGAGAGAGGCCTCTCAACGAGGTCAACTTCTTGACTGTGGCCGAGGTGGCCGCGGTGATGCGGGTGTCCAAGATGACGGTGTATCGCCTGGTCCACAGTGGCGAGATGCCGGCCATCAGGGTTGGTCGGTCCTTCCGAGTTCCGGAGCAGGCCGTCCACGACTACCTGCGAGACTCCTACGTGGAAACAGCGTAGGGGGGCATTACGGACCGCCTCGTTTAGAGGTGGGCCGGGGCGGCGAGTAGGCTGACCCCCAGTTGTGCGGGCTGATCCGGCTCCGCGCGGTAGAAACGTCACGTGAGCGAGGGTTGTCGGTGGGCTCTGTCATCAAGAAGCGTCGCAAGCGCATGGCGAAGAAGAAGCACCGCAAGCTTCTCAAGAAGACGCGTGTGCAGCGTCGCAACAAGAAGTAGGCATCCCACCGGCTTGCGCCGCTGAAGCCTTGGGCGACCGCCCGCCGCGCTCCCGAAACGGGGG
>NZ_JBHTVA010000100.1:29296-33611 GCF_042793325.1 Embleya sp. NPDC056575 | reverse complement strand
AGAAGTTGGTCACCGACTTCGTCGCCGCCTGCACAAAGGTGTTGGTGCTGGCCCGGTTCGACCTGGTGTGACCCCGAGGACGGGTTCGGCCCACGCGGGCCGACCCGGACGTCGTTCCACGAACCGCCGCCGCGCGGTCAGCGCCACCAGTCGTCGTCGGGCGTGACCGGCTGGGCCCGCTTGTGCCGGGTCGCGCGATGGGTCGACTCCAGGCGCGCCGCCACCTCCGGCGCGACGTCGCCGCCCTCCAGGTACTCGTCGATCTGACCGTACGTCAGACCCAAGGCCACCTCGTCGGGCAGCGCGGGCCGGTCGTCCTCCAGATCGGCGGTCGGCACCTTCTCCCACACGCTCGGCGGCGCGCCCAACTCCTGGAGCAGCGCCGCGCCCTGACGCTTGGTCAGACCGGTCAGCGGGGTGAGGTCGACACCGCCGTCGCCGTACTTGGTGAAGAAGCCCGTCACCGCCTCGGCGGCATGATCGGTGCCCACCACGAGCAGGTTCAGCTGCCCGGCGATGGCGTACTGGATCACCATGCGCTCACGGGCCTTGAGGTTGCCGCGCACGAAGTCCCGCAGCTCGGACTCCCCGTCCGCCGGCTCGGACGCCCCACCCGCAGACTCGGCCAGACCGCGGGCCACCTCGGCGGCCACCGCGTCGGCGCCCGGCTTGACGTTCACCGTGACCGCGCGGTCGGGCCGGATGAACCCCAGCGCGATCTGCGCGTCGTGCTCGTCGGCCTGCACGCCGTAGGGCAGCCGTACCGCGACGAACCGCGCCTCGCGGCCCTCGGCCCGCAACTCCTCGGCGGCGAGCTGGCACAACCGGCCCGCCAGTGTGCTGTCCTGGCCGCCGCTGATCCCGAGCACGTAGCCCTTGGCCGGCGTCGACCGCAGGTAGTCCTTGAGGAAGTCGACCCGGCGCCGGATCTCCACCTTGGGCACGACGGCCGTCCGCACGCCGAGTTCGGCGAGAATCTGCTCCCTGGGGTTTGCCATCCCCGTACTGTACCGAGCGGGGCACGACCCGACGCCGGGGAGCGGTGTCGGCCGGCTCACGGGCCGCGCGGTCCGTGGTGGGAGGGACGATACGCATGGGCAACGGCGCACTGCTTGTGATGGACGTACAGCAGGAGATCGTCGAGATGGCCGACGACGGCTCCGGATACCTGGACCGGCTCGGCGCGGCGATCGAGGGGGCGCGCGCGGCCGGCATGTCCGTGATCTACGTGGTGATCGGGCTGCGGCCGGGGCAGCCGGAGGTGAGCCCGCGCAACCGGGTGCTCACCAACTCCGCGGCGATGGGGCTGTTCACCGAGGGCGCCCCGGGCACCGCGATCCACCCCGCCATCGCGCCCCGCGAGGGCGACGTCGTGGTCACCAAACGACGCGGCAGCGCGTTCTCCGGCAGCGACCTCGACCTGGTCCTGCGGGCGCGCGACATCGACCGCCTCGTCCTGGCCGGCATCGCCACCAGCGGTGTCGTGCTCTACACCCTGTGTCACGCGCAGGATCTGGACTTCGGCCTGACCGTGCTCGTGGACGGCTGCCTGGACCTCGACCCCGAGGTGCACCGCTTCCTCACCGAGAAGTTGTTCCCGCAGTGGGTGGAGGTCGCCCTGGTCGAGGACTGGCTGAAAACCGTCGCCGACGCGGCCGAGGCACAGTGAGCCGACCCGTCGACGCCGCGCCTCAGCGGCTCGGCGGACGGGTGCCCGTGTAGACGCCGATGGCCCGGTAGCGCAGACCGGGCTGTCGGTACTCCTCCATCGCGTGGGCCAGCCAGCCGATCGACCTGGCCATCGCGAAGACCGCCTCGCCCGCGTCCGGCCGCATCTCCATCGCGTGCGCCAACGCGGCCAGCGCCAAGTCGGCGTTGGGGAACACCTCGGCGCGCGCCGCCGGTTCGCGGGTCAGCGCGTCCACGGCGCGGATCACCCGGGCGACCCGCTCGTCGTGCCGGGCGTGTTCGCGGAGCAGGCCGAGCAACAGGTCGGCGCGCGGGTCGTGTTCGGCGTAGAGCGGATGACCCAGGCCCGGCAGGTGCTCGCCGGCGCGCAACCGGTCGGCGACCGCGCCGGTGGGGCCGCCGCCGGCCGGGTCCAGCGCGTCGCGCAGGAAGCGGTACGCCAACCCGATCGCCGCGCCGTGATGCCGGCCGTCGAACACCCCGAGGCCGGCCGAGACCACCGCGTACACGTCCGCCCGGGCGCCGGCCGCCACCCGCGCGGCCAGCGTGGACACCGCCAGGTCGTGGTCGGCCTTGAGCACGAGCGCGGCGTTCAGCAGTCGGATGTGCTCGGGGGTCGCCGCGCGAGCGGTCAGTTTCGGCCACAGCCGCGCCGCGAGGGAAGGCCCGGTCGGCGGGGCCGCGCGCGGGCACGGGGGCAGCGTGTCCGCGATCATCGCGAGCAGCGCCTCGCCCGCGCGGACCACGGCCGGCTCCGACAGGTCGAAGCGCAGCGGATCGGCCGTGCCGGCCGCGGCCACGATCATCCGGATACGGTCGGTGAGCCGGGCGGTGTCCGGCAGCAGGCTCATCGTGCGCCGGACCAGGTCGGCCGGTCCGGCGGGGGCCTCGAACGGGGGCACCTCGGCGAGGTCGACGCCCCGCCACAACCAGTGCGCCACCGACTCCAGGCGATATCCGGTGAGTTCGGCGACGTCGCGGCCCCGGTAGTAGAGCCGGTCGTCGGCGAGCAGGGTCACCCGGGTGTGGATACGTTCGATCGAGCCGTTGGCGGGGCGTGCACGACGCCCTCCGGCTCGGCTCGCCAACTCCTCCACGTCCGCGGCGGCGAACCGGCTGCCGCGCTGTCGCGACTCGCGCACGCTCGTCAGCAGCCCGCGACTGACGTAGGCGTAGACGGTCTCGGGCTTGACCCCCAATCGTTGCGCGACCTGGGCGGTGGTCAGGTAATCCCGGTCACTTTCGTCGCCCGGCACGGCCCGTCGACCAGCCATTTCGTCGCCGCCTTCCGCTCGTGTTGAGGCAATCAACATTGACGATAGTTGATCGTCGGGACGACATTCGAGGTGGCCGAAGCGGAACTGTGCGCAAAGCGGGAGGCGTGTCATGTCGGTCGTCGTCGACGGCGGAATCGAAGTACCCAGGGGGCTGAAGGGGGTGGTGGTCACCACCACCGAACTGGGCGATGTGCAGGGCGCGAAGGGCTTCTACCACTACCGGCAGTATTCGGCGATCGAGCTGGCCGACACCCGGACGTTCGAGGACGTGTGGTTCCTGTTCGTGCACGGCCGGCTGCCCGAAGCCGACGAACGGGCGGCGTTCGCGTCGGAGTTGGCCCGACTGCGGGTGTTGCCCGAGGAGCTGCGCCCGGTGTTGCGCTCCATCGCCACGGCGGGCGAGCGCTTCGATCCGCTCGCCGGACTGCGGACGGCGCTGTCGCTGATCGGCGCCGCGCGTACGCCGCCACCGCTGTGGGAGTCCTCGCCGGAGCGGCGCCGGGCGGACGCGCTCCTGGTGGGGGCGGTGACCCCGACGATCCTGGCGGCGCTGTACCGGATCCGGGCCGGAGCCGAGCCGTTGGAGCCCCGGGCGGATCTGTCCATGGCGGCCGACTGGCTGTACCTGGTGACCGGGGAGGAGCCCGAACCCGAGCGGGTGGCGGCGATCGAGCGATATCTGATCGCCACCGTCGACCACGGCTTCAACGCCTCCACGTTCACCGCGCGGGTGATCGCCTCGACGGGGGCCGACCTGGTGTCCGCGGTGGTCGGGGCGATCGGCGCGTTCTCCGGTCCGCTGCACGGCGGCGCACCGGATCGGGCGCTGGAGTCGCTGGACGCGATCGGCTCGCCCGACGCGGTCGACGCGTGGGTGCGGCCCAGGATCGCCGACGGCGAGCGGATCATGGGATTCGGCCACCCGGTCTACCGCACCGAGGACCCGCGTGCGGTGATGCTGGCCGAGCTGGCCCGCGAACTCGCCCCGCACACCGACGCGCGGGGCGTCGCGCTGGTGGAGTTCGCCGGCACGGTGCACCGACGGGTGACCGAGATCCTTGCCGAGCTGAAGCCGGGGCGGGAACTGCACGTCAACGTGGAGTTCTACGCGGGTGTGGTGATGGAACTGTGCGGCATTCCCCGGAACATGTTCACGCCGACCTTCACGGTGAGTCGGGTGATCGGGTGGTGCGCGAACATCCTGGAGCAGGCCGAGGACACGAAGATCATCCGGCCGATCGCCCGGTACACCGGGCCGCGCCGCCCGCACCCCGTGCCCCCCGGGTGGGGGGCCGGGGGGGCCACGCGGGGGCCCCGCGGCCATAGACCGGGGGGGGGCGAGTGAGGGG
>NZ_JBHTVA010000100.1:0-29286 GCF_042793325.1 Embleya sp. NPDC056575 | reverse complement strand
GGGGGTGTTTTTTTTATCCCCCCCCGCTACCCGGGCCCCCCCGGCGCCGCCGGGGGGCCGGGGGGGGGGGGGCGGGGGCGGGACCCGGGTCGGGCCGGCCGGATTCAGCGGGCGCTGCCGAGATTCCGGTCGGCCTCGTCGCCTCGGAGCATGAGGGTGACTTCCTCGATGCGGTGGAAACGACCGTCGGGGGCCAGGTCGGCGAAGACGTAGACCTCTGTGCGTACGGTCGAGCCGTCGTGCTTGGTGATGTCGACCGTGTGCCGGTCGGCGTAGCGGGTCCCCTCGCGCAGTTCGTCGTGGACCTCGACGGAACCGTCGGCCACGATCGTGCGCAAGTGGGCGATGTGCGCGAGGAATTCGGCACGGTCGGCCCACTCCCCATCGGTGCGCTGGCGGTAATCCGGGGCGAAGTGCCGATCGGCGGCCTCGTCGAGCGGGAGGTCGCGGGCGAAGAGCAGGTCGGTGAGGGCTGCGGCGATACCGGTGGGGGCCATGGGAGGTCCCGCCTTTCGGGTGAGCGGAAGGAAAGGAGAGAGATCCGTGCGTGACGCACGCATCTCGTGCCCATACCGTAGCACCATGTGCGTGCGCCGCGCACGCTATCCTTCGTGGTGTGGACAACGAGGTGGGATACGAGATCGCCGACGCGCTGGGCCTGCTGTTGCGGCGCACGACGCGCGAGCGGCTGCACCGGTCGCTGACCGAGGGCATGGGCGAGGGGGTGGACGAGGTGACCTACCCGGTCCTGAGCGCGCTGGCCCGGACGGGGCCGCGCAGCGCGGCCGACCTGGCGCCCGACGTCGGACTCGACCGCTCCGGCGTCACCCGCCGCGCCACCCGCCTGGAGGAGGCCGGACTGGTACGGCGTGAACCGCACCCCACCGACCGGAGGGCGGCGCTGCTCGTGCTCACCGACGCGGGGGAGCGTGCGGTGGTCGAACTGCGCCGCCGACTGGCCGATCACATCACCGCGAGCCTGGACGCCTGGCCGCCGGGTGCGGCACGGGAGTTCGCCGGTTCGTTGCGCCGCTTCGTCGTCGAGGGCCCGTTCGCCTGACCGGGGCCGTCCGGGCGCGACCTCAGACGGCGTCGAAGCGCCACCGGGTCTGGCTGTACGCGCCCTTGCCGAAGCCGAACACGGTGGTCGGCGCCACCCGCAGGACCCGGGCCACATTGCCCCCGCTGCCGTGGAAGGCGCCGTCGCGGACCTCGAACCGCCAGTCGGGGCCGTACTTGCCCGCGTACGCGTCGGCGATGCGGCGCAGGGACGGGTCGTCCGCCAGGGGTACGGCGCGACCCTCGACGACCAGGTCGAGGCCCCGGTCCAGGGCGTTGTCGCCGGTGGTCAGCACGCAGTTCGCATTGGTATGGAGGTTGTGCGCCTTCCGTTCGTCGGCGCCGGTGCAAAAGTGCAGCGCGTTTTCCAGCCAGACCGCCAACAGCGGTGTCACGTGCGGTCGTCCGTCCGGCCGCACCGTGCTCAGCCAGAACACCGGGGCGGTCGCCAGGCGGGTGACCGCCACCGACCACGGCACGGCCTCGGCGTCGGGGTGGCTGTAGCGCGAGTCCAGTCGGGTGCGGGGTTCGGGTTGGGACATCGGACGTCCTCCTGGTTGTCGGTGGTGCGCGGACCCGGCCGGGTCCGGGCGGGATCGCGAGGACCTTTGCGGCCCATCGCAAAGGACTGCCCCGGGTTCGCGAACTCATCGGTGCGCGCGATTTTCCCGGATTCGCGGGCCTTTTCCCGGGGCTGTCGTGGGTCTTGGGTAAAGAGTCCATAAAGAAATCTTTGCCTCCCCTGTCTCTGGTGTCACAGGCGCATCTAGGGTCCGGATGCCCGACGCGAAATCCCGTCTCCGTCGTGACCCGACGGCCGGCGGGAGGTGGGGGTCGGGCTCTGCCGAATCAGCTCGACGTCGTGGGCGCGTAAGGCACCACAGCACCCTGATCGGCGTCGCTTCGCGTCCGGGAGCACCTTCCGGGCGGAAGGGGAGACCATCTTGAGTCGAGCGATACCCGGGCGCGGCGGTACGCCGCCGCGAGGCATACGGCGTTTCCGTGGCCCGGTGACCTTACTGTCGGCTTCCGTGCTCGTGGCCGCGGGCCTTTCCACGGTGACCGGCGCCGCGTCCGTCGCCGCGCCCGTGCGTGTGGACAACACCCGGGCGGTGTGGAACCCCGGACCCGAGGACACCTATCTCAACACCGTCGAAGCCGAGTTCCCCCAGGGCACCGGCGTCGACGGCGAACCGTCCGCCGCGGACAAGGCCCGCAGGGCCAAGGAGGGGCGCGGCAGCAAGGACCGTGAGGGCAATCCTCGCGCGGCGGGGCAACTGCGCCTGCTGGAAGCCGAGTCCCAGCGCACGGGCAAGAGTCCGGAGCAACTGAAGGCCGAGAAGAGCGGCTTGGCGCCGGGTCGGCAACAGAACGCCAAATTGCTGACCGTTCTCGTCGAGTTCAACGAGAACGCCAACGACGACTTCTCCGGGTTCAACCGCCGCGCGAGCGTCCAGGACCCGTCCTGCGTCGTCGAACCACCGGGCACCATCAAGAACGGCCCGCTGCACAACACGATTCCGGACCCGGCACTGGCCGGGAACGACAACAACACGCCGTGGGTCAAGGACTTCAGCCCCGAGCACTTCAACAAGATGCTCTACACCAAGCAGGGCATCACCGAGCGCATGCGCAAGGACCTGACCGGTCCCGACGGCAAGCCGGGCATCGACGTCTCCGGCTACACGATGAAGAACATGTACGAGGAGATGTCGGGCGGCAAGTACACCGTCTCCGGCACCGCCACCCCGTGGATCAAGGTCCCGCACTCCGAGGCGTGGTACGGCGCGGGCGCCTGCGGCAAGCGTGAGCAGGACATGACCGGACACCCGAACAACCCGGGTGGCGCGGCCACGCTCGCGATCGACGCGGTGAACGAACTCGCGCGCAGCCAGCCGAACTTCCCGTGGGCCGACTACGACAAGGAGGACACCGGCGACGCCGACAACGACGGCAACACGCAGGAGCCCGACGGCGTGGTCGACCACCTGGTCCTGGTGCACTCGGGCAAGGACAAGTCCTCCGGCGGCGGCGCCGAGGGCACGTACGCCATCTGGGCGCACTCCAGCGCCGTGGCGGGCGGCTACACCGTCCCCGGACAGAACGTCAAGGTCGCCAACTACATCGTGCAGCCGGAGGACTCCGGCGTGGGCGTGTTCGCCCACGAGTACGGTCACGACCTCGGTCTGCCGGACCTGTACGACAACTTCAGCACTCCCGCGCGCGGTGAGTCCGACGTCAACTTCTGGGACCTGATGGCGAGCGGCTCCCACTCGGGCCCGCTGTTCCAGTCGATGCCCGCCAACATGAGCGCGTGGTCCAAGTACACGCTCGGCTGGCTGACCCCCCAGGTCCTGAAGGTGGGTGACAAACCCACGATCGCCACCCTGGGCCAGGCGGCCAAGACACCCAAGGGCACCCAACAGGCGGTCCGGGTCAACCTGCCCGACAAGGTGTTCCGATTCTCCACGCCGCACAGCGGCACCAAGGCGTGGTATTCGAACAACGACCAGGAGTGGGCGGACGTCAAACTCGTCCGCGACCTCGCGGTCCCGGCCGGGACCGACCTGAAGTTCCAGTGGTGGAGCGACTATTCGCTGGAGGTGGATTGGGACTTCGGCTTCGTCGAGGTCTCCACCGACGGCGGCACCACGTGGAAGCAGCTGGAGGTCCGCGACGAGGCGGGCACGCTCGTGTCCACCCCGTCGAACTACCCGGACCCGAACGGCAACCTGCGACGGTTCGGCAAGAGCACCGGGCTCACCGGCGACAGCAACGGCTGGCGCCACGACCACGTGGACCTGACCGCGTACGCCGGGCAGAACATCAAACTGCGCCTGGGCGTCGACACGGACGCCGCGACGCAGGAGAAGGGTTGGCTCGCCGACGACTTCTCGCTCACCAACGGTGGCACCACCGTGTGGTCGGACGACGTCGAGCAGGGCGACAACGGCTGGACACCCGTGGCGGGTTCGGTCGGCGCGGGCACTCGCGGCGCCGGGTGGATCCGCTCCGACGGCACCTTCAACAAGGAGCAGTACTACCTGCTCGAATGGCGCAACCTGTCCGGCTTCGACCAGGGCCTGAAGTACACCTACACGTTCGGCGAGAACGGCAAGCGCTCCAAGCTCGCCTACAACGCGCCGGGCCTGCTGGTGTGGCTCCGGGACAACGAGTACCCGAACAACGGCGTCCTCAACTACCTCGACCGGAGCCCGTCGTTCGGCGCCAAGGGCGAGTTGTTGCTCGTCGACGCGAACCCCGAGCCGTACCGCTTCCCGCACCTGCCGTCGAACGAGGCGGCCAACGTGGAGGCCCGGGTGCAGTCGGCGAACGCGGCGTTCGGTTTCAAGGACACCGCGGGATTCCAGGCCTGCCTCCGGGCCGGCGACCACTGCGCGAACTTCGCCAAGACGGAGCCGGTGCGGTTCTTCTCCGACGTGTTCGGCTACGCGCCGGGTGTCGAGGCGGGCCCGAACGGATTCGTGGGCAAGGACCGCGACGGTTCCACCGTGGTTCCGGCGCGGGCGCCGTACTCGACCAAGGTGACCAGGCCGGACGGCTCGCCGGACTTCGCGAACTACGGCAAGCCGTTCCACGATTCGGTGACCGGCAACGGCAACCCCGGGTTGGAGAAGGCATACGGCGTGACCGTGTTCCCGATCACCCCGCTGCCGCATGACACGGGCGCCGTCGTCTGGATCGCCCCCGCACGCAAGTAACCGCCGCACCCGCCGCACCCGCACGATGTCGGCCCCCACGACGCAACTCCGCTCGTGGGGGCCGACGTACGTTCGCGTGCAGCCGGTTACCATGCACAACACGGCGTGCCGATGAGGCGGTTGGTTGCCTGTGCGACCGAGGGAAGAGGCGAGGGATGTCGGAAGCGGAGTGGATGTCGCGGGATCGGCGCGAGGAGCCCTGGCCGGCGGTCGATCTGCGGCTGGACGTCCCGCATTCGGCCCGGGTCTACGACTACCTCATCGGTGGGAAGACCAACTTCGAACCGGACCGGGTGGCCGCGAAGGCGTCGGTACAGGCGTGGCCGGCCCTGCCGATTTCGATGCGCACCACCCGCACCTTCATGCAGCGGGCGGTGCGGCACCTCACCGAGCGGTACGGGATACGGCAGTTCCTGGACATCGGCACCGGGATCCCGACCTCGCCGAACGTGCACGAGATCGCGCAGGGCATCGCCCCGGAGACGCGGGTCGCCTACGTCGACAACGACCCGATCGTGCTGACCCACGCTCGGGCGCTGATGTCGAGCACCCCCGAGGGCCGCACCTGCTACGTGGACGCCGACCTGCGCGACATCGACTCGATCATCGACGCCCCGCAGTTGCGCGAGGTGCTGGACCTGTCGAAGCCGGTGGCGCTGTCCCTGGTCGCGATCGTGCACTTCGTGCTCGACGAGGACGACCCCCAGGGCCTGGTGCGGCGTCTGATGGACCAACTCGCCCCGGGCAGCTTCCTGGTGCTGACCGTGTTCACCGGCGACACCGACCCGGTGGGCGTGGGCGGGGTCGGGCGCGAGTACAACGCGCGCGGCATCCCGCTCCAGATCCGGGACCGGAAGGAGACGCTCGCCTTCTTCGACGGCTACGAGTTGCTGGACCCGGGCGTGACGCTCGTGCACCACTGGCGTCCGGACCCGGACGCGCCGGAGATCCGCGACGCGGACATCGCGATGTACGGCGGGGTGGCGGTCAAGACCGCCTGACCGGGCACGGCCGCTTGCTCCTCACGTGGCCGCCGCGGTCGCCGTGGTCAGCAACTCCGGGAGCGTGCCCGGGAAATCGGGGGCGATGCGGCCGGCGATCACCCACGCGTCGACACTGTCGCCGAGGGTGTTCGCCACGTGTGCGGCGATCAGCCGACGGGCCTGGTCGAGTTCTTCGGGGAGCAGGGCCGCGAAGGCGTCGAGGGCGCCGAGCATGCGCAGCGGCGGCCGCGCCGTCTCGACGAACTCACGCATGGTGAGCGTGCCGTCGGCGACCGCGTCGACGTACCAGTTGTCCGCCGCGTCGAGCCACTCGCTGGGCCGGTCCCGCAACGGCTCGCGCAGTGGATGGCCGAGTGCGGCGCGGGCGTGGGCGGGTGAGCGCGGCCCCACGCGCGCGGCCGCCTGCGGGTCCAAGCGGCAGGCGGCCAGGGCGAGTTCGTCCGGGCAACGGGGTTGGGCGGCGAGGTTGGCCAGGACGGCGCCGGGCAACTCGCCCCGCCGGTGGGCGGCGCTCGCCTCCGGCCAGAACGTGTCCGGGACATACCGGGTCGCGATCTCGGGATTGCGGCGCATCGCCGCGAGCAGTGCCGCCGGTCGCCCGGAATCGGCCACCGCGCGGCGCAGCCGGCGCAGACCGTCGAACGCGCGCGTCGTGTCCAGGAAGGTCCGCGCCGTTTCGTGCTCGCCGCCGAGCCGCAGCCTGACCCGTCGGTCGAACAGCGCGACGCGGCCCCGGGTCTCCCACAGGCCGAGCAGGGCGCGCAGCGTGGCCGGGCCGCCGAGGCCATGGGCCCCGTAGTGCTCGAAGGCGGCCCGGATCAGATACGGATGGTGACTGTGGACCGCCTCGGCGCAGTCGTTCGCCAGCCGCGAACTCAGCCAGGCGCGGCGTTCGAGGGGCAGCCGTACGCGTGGCCGCGCGTCGCGACGGGTGGCCCGGTGGATCGCGTAGGCGGCGTCCGGGCCCGGATGCGCCGACAACAACGCCGCGTTGACGTTCGGGTCGTGCAGCGCGAGCAGCCGCTCGACGGTCGGGGCGGTGGGTACGACGTCGTGGACCAGGTCCCAGGTGTGCTCCGGCACCCGCTTCAGCGCGGGCAGTACGACGCGTCCGGCCAACGCCGTCCCGGCGCGGGCGAAGCCGCGCACGACCTCGACGGGCAGCGCGGCGACCACGCGGGCCGCGATCGTGGGATCCACCCGGCCCAGCATCCCGGCCGGCGAGTACGCGCCCCACCGCTTCCACTCACCGACGGCCGGACCGGGCACGACGGCGTCGAACTCGCGACCCATCACGGCCGCGCCCGAGCCCGAGCCGGTGTAGGTGCCGGTCCCGGACGAACCGGACAGCCGCGCGGCGTCGGCGCACAACTGGGGGAACGTCCCCCGATGATCGGGGGCGTGTGCGATCAACCACCCCCACGCCGCGAGGTCGTCACCCGGCAACAACTCGGCCGCCTCGTCGAGCACTCGGTCGATCGCCGCGAGCCGCCGATAGTGCCGGGGACGCACGAAGAACTCCAGGATGCGGATCGCCCACCAGCCGGGCGTCGCCGACAACACGATCCGACGCGGAGTCAACACCCCGCTCACCAACGCGGCTTCGAGCGGTCCGGTGGCCCACTGCGACCGAAGCCGCTCGGGCGGCGCGACGACCAGTTCGAGGGCGACCCGCGGCGGACAGCGGCGATCCGCGAGGAGGATCGTGCGGGCGAACTCCCGGAGGGGTTCGCGGCGATGGGCCTCGATCACCTCGTCCCAGTCGGGCGTCGCGGCGGAGAGCAGACGTACTTCGCGGGCGTCGCCGGCATGCCGCCAAGAGCTTCGCTCGGTGGGCTTGTTCGGTGTCGCGCGGCCGAGTTCCGGGGCGGGATCGGCGCCCGGTCCGGCCAAACCGAGCCGGGCCCGGACCCGCGATGCCAGTTCCGGATCGGCGCATCCCAACAACAGCTCCGCCGTCGCCGGGGTGCGGGCGCCCATCCGATCCCTCCCCGATCCGTGCCGATGCCGAGGTGTCATGATCCCACCCGTCGTCGGGGACCCGCGCCCGGGACCGTAAACTTCGACACCCCGCCGACCGACAGCTCACCGACGCGGCGGGCGGAGCACGTTCCGCACGACCCGGTCGGCGGCGCGTTGTTGGGCGAGGGTTTCGTCGAAGCTCGCGTCGAGCCCGAAGTTCATCGAGACCACCGCACCCCGTCGGCCGTCCTCGGTGAAGCCGGTGGTGACGATGGAGCCCGAGTCGCCGCCGTCGTGTCCCCAATAGCGCTCGTCGCCGGTGTCGGTCAGCGGGCGGGATACCAGGCCGAGGCCGTATTCGGCGCGCGGCCAGAACTTTTGCAGCGCGGCGTCGACGGGACGCGTGCTCTTCATCGCGGCCAGTTCGGCGGGGCGGAGCAGGCGTCCGCCGAGCAGCGCCCGGAAGAAGACGTCGAGATCGCGCGTGGTGGAGACGATGCCGGCCGCCGGATAGGCGGGGATCTGGGAGGTGACGTCCACGAGTTCGCCGTCGAAGCGCTGGTATTGCAGCGCGTGCGGCAGGCGGATGTCGGGCGATGATCCGGGCCAGTAGGTGTGGTCCATGCCCAGCGGGCGGAAGATGCGCCGCTCGAACTCGGCGGCCCACGGTCGCCCGGTGACCCGTTCGATGATCAGCTCGGCGATCAGGTAGCCGGTGTTGGAGTAGGCCCAACCCTCGCCCGGCTCGAAGAGTCGCGGCATGGCGACCGCGTCCTCCACCAACCGCCGGGTGGAGTACTGCCGATAACGCAGCTTCAGGTACTCCGCCTCGGTGTTCCACGACGGGATGGCGTCGGGCAGGCCGGAGGTGTGCTGGAGCACCTGGCGGATCGTGATGTCGCGACCGGCCACCAGCCCCGGCAACCATCGTTCGATCCGGTCGTCGAGCCCCAGGCGGCCCTCGCCGACGAGTTGGAGCACCACGGTCGCGGTGAGGGCCTTGGACGTGCTGGCGATCCGGAACGCGCCGTCGGCGGGGATCTCCCGGCCGGTGCGCACATCGGCGACGCCGACGCGCGCGGAACAGGTGATCCGGCCGGCCGTCGCCCTGGCCTGCACGGCCGGGATGCCCAGGGCCGACACCGCCTCGGCGTCACGCCGCAACCGGCGATGGTCGGGCACGCCGTGGGGCGCGCCGGCGCCGGCCCGCTCGCCGGCGATCGGCGAACAGGGCGGGGCCGCCGCGCCCACGGCGGGCGGCGCGATCAGCACGCCGGCTGTCGTGGCACCCAGGGCCAGGGCCAGGGTCAGCGGAAGGGTACGCAGGTGTTTTCCCATGGCCGGAAAGCTAGCCGGCGCCGGCCCGGCCGCCGATACCACCGGCCGCAGGTGTTTCGGTACAGCGGGCTGTAGTGCGGGGGTGGGCCCCTGTTCGCATACTGACCGTCATGTATGCGGCGAACGCGGTGCGTGCCTGCGCCTACCTGCTCGGCAACACGTTCGCCGCGCTCGGTGGGCTGCTCTTCCTCGCGCACCCGGGGACGGTGGGCGACTGGGCAAACCGTCGGCGATCCGCCGCGCGGCGCCGGCTCGGCGTAGTGAGCGGTTCGGCGCCGACCACGCGCCGGTGGTTGGCGCTCAACGCGGCGACCGGCGTGCCGGCGGGCCTGCTCGCGCTGCTCGTGGTCGGCAACACGATCGTCGGCGTGATCGGGCTGACCGCCTGGTGGGCGTTTCCCCCCGCCGACCGGCCACGATTGTGGGTGGACGTCCCGATCGACGGCTGGGGCGACGCGTTGGCCCTCGGTGTCGTCCAGGTCGTCGGCCTCGGCGCCGTGACGTGCTTCGGGCTGCCGCCGCTCGCCCGCGCCCAGGCCCGGCTGCTCGCGTCGTCGCGGGCGGAGCGGCTGGAGTTGCGCGTGGCCGCGCTCACCCGGACCCGGGCCGACGTACTCGACGCGCACGGCGCCGAACTGCGCCGGATCGAGCGGGATCTGCACGACGGCACGCAGGGTAGGCTCGTCGCGATGACGATCCACCTCGCCCTGGCCCGGCAGGCCGTGCGCGAGGATCCGGACACGGCCGAGGCGCTGATCGAACGGGCGCATACGAGCGCCGAGGCCGCGTTGGCCGAACTGCGCGACGTGATCCGCACGATCTACCCGCCGATCCTCGCCGACCGGGGCCTGTCCGGGGCGTTGACGGCGGTCGTGGCACGGTCGGGGGTGCCCGCCCGGCTCGATGTGGGCGAACTGGGCGACATACCCGCCGCCGTCGAGACGGTCGCCTACTTCACCGTCGTCGAGGCGCTGACCAACGCGACCAAGCACAGCGGAGCCTCCGTCGCCACCGTGACGCTCGACCGCGAGGCCGACCGCCTGCGGATCCGGGTCACCGACGACGGCACGGGCGGCGCCGACGAGGCGCGGGGCACCGGACTCGCCGGAATACGTCGACGGGCGATGGCGCTCGACGGCGAGGTGACGGTGGACAGCCCGGCGGGCGGCCCCACCTCGATCACGGTGGGGTTGCCGTGCGGTTGGTGATCGCCGAGGACAACGTGCTGCTCGCGGAGGGGTTGCAACTCATCCTCGCCCGACACGGATTCGAGGTCGCCCGCGTCGTCGACACGGCCGACGACCTGCTCGCGGCGGTGGCGGAGGAGGAACCGCGGGCGGCCATCGTCGACGTACGCCTGCCGCCGTCGTACCGTGACGAGGGTTTGCAGGCGGCGATCGAAGTGCGCCGTCGCCGGCCGGACTTCCCCATCCTGGTGTTGTCGCAGTACATCGAGCAGACCTACGCGACCGAACTGCTGTCCACCGGCCACCACGGCGTCGGCTACCTGCTCAAGGACCGGGTCGGCCGGGTCGCGGAGTTCGTCGAGGCGCTGCGCAAGGTCGCGGCCGGCGGCCTGGCGCTGGACGCCGAGGTGATCGCGCAGGTCGTGCGCCGCCGGGACGATCCGCTGACCGTGCTGACCACCCGCGAGCGCGAAGTCCTCGGCCTGATGGCCCAGGGCCTCGACAACACGACCATGGCCGCCCGCATGCGGGTGACGGACAACGCGGTGCACAAGCACATCGGCAACATCTTCGCCAAGCTCGGCCTGGCCGCCGGCGACGCCGGACACCGTCGCGTCCTCGCCGTGCTCACCTACCTGGACGCGTCGCCCCGCTGACGCCGGCGCCGCGGACCGGCCCGCGCAGTACCGCCATCGCCGCGTTGTGGCCGGGGACGCCGCTCACCCCGCCGCCGCGCCGGGCGCCGGCGCCGCACAGCAGGATGCGCTCGTGGGCCGTCTCGACGCCCCACGTCCCCGATGGTTCGCCGGCGGGCGTGTACGGCCAGGACAGGTCGCGGTGGAAGATGTGCCCGGCGGGCAGCCCGAGTTCGTCCGCCAGGTCGAGCGGCGTGTGCACCTCGAGGCACGGGTCGCCGTTCGCGTCGCGCAGCAGACAGTCCTCGATCGGCTCGGCGAGCACGTCGTCGACGGAGCCGAGCATCGCGCGCAGCGCCTTCGCCCGAGCGCCGTCGTGGTCGTCGGCGAACAGGCGCGCGGGCATGTGCAGGCCGAACAGCGTCAGCGTATGCACCCCGGCGGCCCGGGGCCCCGGACCCAGGATCGAGGGGTCGGTGAGGGTGTGGCAGTACATCTCGCCGGGCGGCAACGTCGGCATCCGCCCGGCCGCGGCCTGCTCGTACGCGTCGGCGATGTGGGCATAACCCTCGTTGACGTGGAAGGTGCCCGCGAACGCCCGGCGCGGGTCCGCGCGCGGATCACGCAGGCGCGGCAGCCGGGCCAGCACCATGTTGACCTTGAGCTGCGACCCCTCCGGCGCGGGGCCGGCGGCCGGCTCGCCCAGCAGCCGGCCCAGCGTCTGTGGCGCGACGGCGGCCAACACGTGTGCGCCCCCCACGCGATACTCCGTGTCGCCGACCGTGTAGTACACCTCGCCGTCGGGATTCACGGCGGTCACCGTCGCGCCCGTGCGCAGGTGTGCGCCCGCCGTCCGAGCCGCGTCGGCCAGGCTCGCGGTGACCGCGCCCATGCCGCCCACCGGGACGTCCCAGTCGCCCGTACCGCCGCCGATCACGTGGTAGAGGAAACACCGGTTCTGCCGCAGCGCGGGGTCGTGCATCGACGCGAACGTGCCGATCAGCGCGTCGGTGGCGAGCACGCCCCGTACCGTGTCGTCGGCGAACTCCGCCTCGATCAGACCCGACAGGGGTTGTGCGAACACCGCGTCCCAGATCCGCTCGTCGTCCACGAGGCGGCGGAACTCGGCCTCGGAGCGCAGCGGTTCGGTGAGGGTGGGGAACACGCGCCGGGCCAGCCGGCCCGTGGCCGCGCCGAACCGCTCCCACGCGTCGGCGTCGGGTGCGCCCGCGAACCGGGTCAGTTCGGCCCGGGTGCCCGCCCGGTCCTCGGTGTCGACGAGCAGGCCGTCGGCGCCGCGCGGGGTGTACGACCCGATCCGCCGACGCCGCGTCACCAGGGGCAGTCGCAGGTCCTCGACGATCTTTCGGGGCAGCAGGCCGACCAGGTACGAGTAGCGCGACAACCGCACGTCGACCCCGGGGAACGGCCGCGCCGACACCGCCGCGCCGCCGACCTCGTCGAGCCGTTCCAGCACCACGACCGAGCGCCCCGCCCGCGCCAGGTAGGCGGCGGCGACCAGGCCGTTGTGGCCGCCGCCGACCACGACGACGTCGAATCTCCCACCGTCACGCACCACATCCGCCTCCGAAATCACCGATCTCGCACCGCACGGCCGCGCCACCCACAGGCAGCGTAGGTGTGTTCACCCGGGAGTGGGCCCGACACACCCGGCGCGCGATCGCGAGTGATGTGGGCGCAACTCCCGCGCGCGCGGGGCAGTCGAAGATCCGGACGGGCCACCGCTCGTCGAGAACCCACGAAGAGCATGGGAGCCGGGCCGGCTATCGCGTCGGGTCGTCGGGGGCGCCCAGGACCCGGTCGAGCGCGTCTCGGGCGATGCGGCGCATGGCGTCGGCGTCGTCCAGGTGGCAGCCGACCGCCAGGCCGTCGCGCACCAGCATGAGGATGTCGGCGGTGGCCCGGGGGCGGGCGTCGCCGGCCGCGGTCAGCAGGTCGGTCAGCATCGTCCGGAACCAGGTCCGGTGGTCCTGGATCGCGCCGCGGACCGGATGCGCGAGATCCGGGAATTCGGCGGCGGCGTTGACGAACGCGCACCCCCGGAAGCCGGGTTGGCGGCCGATCTCGACGATCAGGTCGAACAGCCGCACCAGGACCTCGCGCGGCGGCAGGTCGGCGGAGTCGGCGAGGAAGTCGTCGACGGCCCGGCGCTGCGCCTCGAACTGCTCCGTCAGATAGGCGTGGACGAGCGTGTCCTTGGCCGGGAAGTGGTGGTAGAAGGTCGCCTTCGCGACGGCCGCCTCGGCGATGATCCGGTCCACTCCCACGGCATGCACGCCCTCCGCGTAGAAGAGCGCGCTCGCGGTGTCGAGCACGCGGCGGCGGGCCGGGCTCTCGCGGGGTCGATCGGGGGTCGTCGTGGGCATGCCTTGACTTTACCAGACAGGTCTGTCTACCGTCGGATCCGTCGACCGACCAGACAGATCTGTCTGCCACTACGCGGATCTGTCTGCCATCACCTGGAGAAGGCGGGACCACCATGAGCCTGTACACCGCGATCGCGACCTCGGCCGGACGTGACGCCCGGGCGGTCAGCTCCGACGGGCAACTCGACGTCAAGCTGGGCATACAGCGCGAACTCGGCGGCGACGGGATCGGCACCAACCCCGAGCAACTGTTCGCGGCCGGCTACTCGGCCTGCTTCGCCAGCGCCATGCAGCTGGTCGCCAAGCGCCAGGGCGTGGACGCGGCCGACGCCTCGGTCACGGCCGAGGTCGACCTGAACCCGAACGGCGACGGCGGCTTCGGGCTGGGCGTGACGCTGCGCGTGGAACTGCCCGAGCACCTGTCCGCCGAGCAGGGTCGCGCCCTGATCGAGGCCACCCACCAGGTCTGCCCGTACTCCAACGCCACTCGGGGCAACATCCCGGTCGAACTCGTCGTCGAGTAGCAGGTCCCGCGGGGTCAGTCCGCCGCGCGCTCCCCGTCCCGGTCGTCGCCGGGCGGGGTGGGGCGGGCGGGGCCGCGATAGGTCAGCGTCTGGCTGTAGACGATGTTCGTGGTGGTGCTGCCGAACTGCGCGAGGCGGTCGATGATCGCCTCCAGGTGCGGCATCGACGTGGCCGCCACCTTGAGCGTGTAGCAGTCCTCGCCCGTGGTGCGCAGACACTCCAGGATCTCCCGCCGCTCCTCCAGCAGGCGGTGCAGCGGGCCGTGCCGACTTCCGGGGTACTTCAGGCGCACCACGGCCAGCACGGCGAAGCCCGTCCGGGCGAGGTCGACCTCCGCCCGGTAGCCGGTGATCACGCCGACCGCCTCCAGACGCCTGACCCGCTCCGTGGTCGCGGACGCGCTCAGACTGACCCGACGCCCGAGTTCGGTCAGCGGGATACGACCGTCGCGTTGCAGCTCGCTCAGGATGGCCCAGTCGGTGGCGTCGAGATCCTCGGTCATTCGGCCAGACTACCGGCGGATCCACGGCGATCAGGTCGGAAGGGCAGGAATTATGTCTTCAGTCATCGGGTTGCCGGCGGATAGCCTCGATCCATGCAACTCGGTGTCAACGTCCCCAATTTCGGCCCCGGCACGGATCCGGTCATGCTGCGCGACTGGGCACAGACCGTGGAGGGGCTGGGATTCGACCTGCTGATGGTCTCCGACCACATCGCGATCACGCCCGACGTCGCGGAGCAGTACCCCGCACCCTTCTACGAACCCTTCACCACGCTCGCCTGGCTGGCCGGCGTCACCCGGCGGGTCCGACTGGGCACCACGGTGCTCATCGTCCCCTACCGACACCCCCTGCTCGTCGCCCGGATGGCCGCCAACCTGCACCGATTGAGCGACGAGCGCCTGGTGCTCGGCGTGGGCGTCGGCTGGGCGCGGCAGGAATTCGCCGCACTCGGGCTGGCGTTCGAGCGCCGGGGCCGGACCACCGACGAGCACCTCGCGGCGATTCGCGCCGCGTGGGCGGGCGGCGAGGACGACTACCGCGCGGGCGGTATCCCGATCTGGGTCGGCGGCAACAGCGACGCGGGCATCCGCCGAGCGGTGCGCCTCGGCGACGCCTGGCATCCGCTGCGCCGCACCATGCCGTGGATGCGGGCGGCGGTCGACCGGATGCGCGACATCGCAGAGGGGGAGGGCCGGGCGACGCCGGCGCTGGTGCCCCGGATCGCGCTGCACGTCACCGACGAGCCGCTGCCCGACGCCACGCGACTCGCGGGCGAGGGCACGATCGAGCAGGTTCTCGGCGATCTGGACGGCCTGCGCGGCCTGGGCGCCGAGACCGTCGTGCTCGATCCGTTCGACGGCGATCCGAACGAGACCCGGCATCCCGGTGCCGCGTGGCGCATGCTGGCCCGGGTGGCCGAGCGACTGCGCACCCCCAACGGCGCTCGCACCCCGCCCGGCGAGCGCACCCCTGCCGGCGAGCGCACCCCGCCCGCCGATTCCACCGAAGCGAAATGACGGAGACGCGATGACCGTGTCGGACGACGAACTCATCCACCTGCGCCGCTGTGTGGAACTGGCCGCCGAGGCCGTGGCGGCCGGCGACGAGCCGTTCGGCTCGGTCCTGGTCGCCGCGGACGGCACGGTCCTCGCCGAGGACCGCAACCGCGAGCGCAGTACCGGGGACCCGACCCGCCACCCCGAGATCGAACTGGCCCGCTGGGCGGCCGCGCACCTGACACCCCCGGAGCGGGCGGCGGCCACCGTCTTCACCTCCGGGGAGCACTGCCCGATGTGCGCGGCGGCGCACGGCTGGGTGGGCCTCGGCCGCATCGTCTACGTCAGTTCGGCCGAGCAGACCGGCGACTGGCTGGCCGAACTGGGTGTTTCGGCCTCCCCCGTACGCGCCCTGCCGATCGGGGAGGTCGTCCCCGGGCTCGTGGTGGAAGGCCCGGTCCCGGCGCTGGCCGAGGAGATCCGCGCGCTGCACCACCGCTTCCGCGGCAAGCCTTGACGGCCGGTCGAGGGGCCGGTGGACGCCGGCCCCTCGGCGGCTTGTCGGACGCCGGCGGCGCGGGTCAGTACGAGATGGCGACCCGGGTCCCGAAGGTCTCGCGGTCGTCGACGTGGCCGAGGATGAAATCGGCCAGGTCGGCGCGGGAGAGCCGGGTCGGGCGATCCAGTGGCCGCCTCTCGTCGGGGCTGTACCGGTAGGTGCCGGTGCGCGGTCCGTTGGTGAGCATCGGGACGCGGACCACGGTCCAGTCGAGCGCGTCGGCGCGGGGGTCGGCTTCGACCAGGTCCTGCTCCATGCGGTGCATGTCGGCATAGGCGTGCCGGTGCAGGGGTTTGACGATGAGGTTGGTGACCAGGCGCTGGGCCGCCGGTACCCCGGCGCCCGAGTCGAGCGCGCCGGAGGAGAGGCAGACCAGACGCCGGACGCCCGCGGCGGTCATCGAGCGGCGCAGATTGGCCGTGCCCCGCGAGTAGATCGTGGTGGGCGCGCGGGTGGTGGCGCCGAGCGCGCTGAGTACGGCGGTGTGGCCCGGGACCACCGCGTCGATCGTGTCCGGGTCCAGCGCGTCCCCGGCGACCACGTGCAGGTGTTCGTCTCGGGTGGTGACGCGTCGCGGATCGCGGGCGAGGGCGGTGACGTGATGGCCGGCGACCAGGGCCTGCGCGACGAGCCGCATGCCCGTGCCGCCGGCGGCGCCCACGACGAGCAGGTTCACGGCGCGGTCGGGTTCGTCTGCGGCCGGCCGGCGGGGCGACGGAAGGGCGGCGCGCCCGCGAGCTTGCCGCCGTCGATCGGCAGCGTGGCACCGGTGATGAACGAGGACTCGTCGGAGCACAACCACACCACGGCCGCGGCGACCTCGTCGGGCAGACCGATCCGGCGCATCGGCATGGCCTGGGCGGCGGCCTGCCGGGCCTGCTCCCCGGCGGCCTCCAGTTGCTCGGTGTGGATCGGGCCCGGCGCGAGCGCGTTGATCCGGATGCCGGCGTCGGCGTAGTCGAGCGCGGCGGTGCGGGTGAGTCCGATCAGGCCGAACTTGCTGGACACGTACCCGGCCAGACCGCCGACCGCCTGGAGACCGGCGGTGGAGGACATGTTGACGATGGCGCCGCCGTGACCACTCGCGAGCATGGCGGGGATCTCGTACTTCAGCGCGAGGAAGACGCCGCGCAGGTTGACGGCGAAGGCGCTGTCGAAGGCGGCCACGTCGACGTCGGCGAGCGGGGTGGGCGGGTGGCCGCCGCCGGCGGCGTTGTTGACCGCGGCGTCCAGTCGGCCGAAGCGCTCGACGGTGGTGGCGACCAGTCGCTCGACGGCGTCGGGGTCGGTGACGTCGGTCGGCACGGCGAGCGCCCGGCCGTGGGCCGCGTCGAGGTCGTCGGCCAGGGCGGTCAGCGCGTCCGCGTCACGGGCGGCGAGCACGACCCGCGCGCCGGCCCTGTGCAGGGCTCGGGCGGTGGCGGCGCCGATGCCGCGACTCGCACCGGTCACGATCGCGACGCGGTCGGCGAGGGGCTGTCGAAGGGTGGACATGGTGCACTCCCGAATCGAGGTGGCGCAGGGTGTGGAGGGTGCGAATCCGGCGTATCGGGACGCCCGGGCAGGCCGGGGTACCCGCGATCCGCGAGGTCGCGTAGAATTCAATGGACAGACAGTAAATCCAAAATCGGGAAAGGGGCAAGCCGCGTGAGTCCGCGCGTGTACAAGTCCGACAAACGTCAGGCCGCAGCCGAGGACACCCGACTGCGCATCCTGACCGCCGCCCGCTCGCTGCTCGCGGCCGCCAAGCCCACCCAGCTCACCCTCGACGGCATCGCCAAGGCGGCGGACGTGTCCCGCCAGACCGTCTACAACGCCTTCGGCACCAAGGCCGGCCTGCTCGAAGCCCTCTTCGACGGGCTGGCCACGCGCGCGGGCGTCGACCTGTCCGAGGCGTTCGCCGCGCCCGACGTGGACGCGGCGCTGCGCCGCTTCACCGAGACCTTCTGTCGTTTCTGGGCCGCCGACCCGGTGGTGATCCGCAGGCTGCGCGGCATGGCGGTGCTGGACGCCGACCTCGACCGACTGCTGCGCGAGCGCGACGACATGCGCCGCACCGCGCTCGGCTCGCTCCTGGCGGCCCGGGGGGCGGCGGCCGGGCCCGAGACGATCGACGTCGTCTGGCAACTCACCGGCTTCGAGATGCACGACGGTCTGGCCCGCCGCGACCCCGAGCGCGACCCGGCCGGCCCGATCGCCGACGCCGTCACGGCCGTATACGCGGCCGCGCGGCGCTGACCGGGGGCCCGCGCCGAGCGGACGCCGCGCGGTTCGGGGATGGCCGGCCGGCGCCCGAGGGGTACTCGAGTCCTGGGTCTCGCGGACGACGCGGGCGGTGCGGTGGGTTGCCTAGCGTCGGACGCATGAATTCACACCGTTTGTCCCTTGTCTGCGGCCCGGCGGTCGTCTCCGCGACGCCCCCGGCCCCCGCTCCGTCGCGCGGTGATCCCGCCCGGGCGCTGGCGGCCCAGGCCTTTCCGCTGCGCAGCACCGTCCCGGGCGGGCCCGACACGGATCTGGCGGCGTTCGGCACGATGCTCCGGGACGCGGAGGTGGTCGGCGCGGGGGCGGCCACCCACGGCTCGGGCGAGTTCGGCACCGTCAGGCATCGGTTGTTCCGGTATCTCGTCGACCACCACGGCTTCCGCGGCCTCGTGCTCGGGATCCATCCGCGCGCCGGAGCGCGCCTGGACGCGTGGGTGCGGCACGGCACCGGCCACCTCAAAACGATCATGGACGAGGAATTCCGCGCCGACGACAGTCCGTGGAACACACTGGAGACACTCGACGTGTTCCGCTGGATGCGGCTGTGGAACGTGCGCGGTGCGCCGGGCGCGGTCCGGGTGCTCGGGATCGGGAGCGAACTCTCGGGCGCCGACCGGGCCGCGGCCGCGGCCGACGGGGTGATCCGGTGGCAACGCCGGATCGGCGCCGGGGTGTTCGTCTTCGCGCACAACCGCGAGGTCGCCGCGGGAAGCGGGGCGGGGGACGAACCGCCGAACGCGGGGCGAGCGTTGCGCGAACGGCTCGGCGATCGGTACGCCAACGTCGGATTCACCTTCGGCCAGGGCTCGTTCGGCGCGGTCGACGCCACGGCCCCGGGGCGGCCCCGGCGCCGCTTCGACCTCGGACCCACCGGGCCGGGCGCGGCCGAGTTCGTCCTCGGTCGGGTGTGTCGACGCGACTGGTATCTGGATACCCGCACGATCGCCCCCGGGCTCGCCCGCGACTGGTTGGCCGACGCCCACCCCACACGCGGCGTCGGCCTCGTGTGGCCGTGCGACGAGTACACGAACACCCGCCTGCGCCCGACCTACGACATCCTCGTCCACCTGCACCACGTGGGCGCCGCGCACCACCGGTGAGGCGGACCGACGGCGTCCCGCCGGTCGGCGCCGGTCAGCGCCGAGCGGCCTCCGCGGCGCCGAAGCGTTCGGTGAACGCCGTCCGGTTGGGCGAGTCGGGGGAGGGGTCGTGGATGGCGAAGACGACGTGTTCGAAGGCCGCCGCGAAGGGGCCGTCGGGGGCGAGATGGTCGTGGAACGCGCCGGCGACCTCGCGCGGGTCGTTGCGGAACACCCCGCATCCCCAGGCGCCCAGGACCAGTCGGCGGGCGCCGTGATGCCGAGCCACCGTCAGGACGCGGCCCGCGCGGCGGCGAAGGGTCTCCCGGACGCGGCCGTGCGCGGCGGGGTCGCGCTGTAGGGTCTCGCCGGCGTCGGGGGCGGCGCAGGTCAGGAACGACACCGGGAACGGCTCGTCGAGGAGGCGACCTTGCTCGTCGCGGTGCACCGGGACGTCGGGGGACCAGATGACCCGGTCGCTGTAGAGGAGATCGGGTCCGGCGCGGTGGGCGGCGTAGTAGTCGGGTGCCCGCAACAGGCACGGATACAACAGGCTGTTGCGGCACAGGTCCTCCTCCTGGGCCCGGGCGCCGCGCAGGTAGCCGCCGCCCGGGTTGCGCGCGGAGGCGAAGTTGAGCACCGCGATCGAGCCGGAGCCCGACCCGGCCAGGCGCCGCGCGGCCTGGAGGCTGCCCTCGCCGGTCACCCGGAACCGCGTCGACGGCCCGGCGCCGACCGGGTGCGGGGCGAGCGGCTCGTCCGGGAGGTGGCCGACGGTGCCGGACATCGCCGCGTGCAGCGCGGGCCCCACCCGGACCGTGCCGTAAGGAGTCGAGTATTCGCCCGTGGCGACGATCCGGGCGTTCACGGCCGCGATGTCCCGCAATCTGCTGTTCACAGGCTCGTACGCTAAGGGTTCGCCACGCGAGGGCCCAATTATTCTCGGCACGCGGCGCGTCGCTCGGCCGGTGATCGCATCGATCAGGAATGAAGAAGCGCGGTCACGGAGCCGGCGGCTAGCGTGATCGCCACACACCGCCGACTCCCCGGCGCCGACCCACCGAAAACGCCCGACCGCGAGCACAGGAGTCAGGATGAGCAAGGCCCCGAGGACGAATCCGCGGTCGCCCGCGCCGCACGCCGCCGACACCCACGATCTGATCCGCGTGCACGGCGCCCGGGTGAACAACCTCAAGGACATCGACGTCGAGATCCCCAAGCGTCGATTGACCGTCTTCACCGGTGTATCCGGCTCGGGCAAGAGTTCGCTCGTCTTCGGCACCATCGCCGCGGAGTCCCAGCGACTGATCAACGAGACCTACAGCGCCTTCGTCCAGGGCTTCATGCCGACCCTGGCCCGGCCGGAGGTGGACGTCCTCGAAGGTCTGACCACCGCGATCCTGGTCGACCAGCAGCGTATGGGCTCCGACCCGCGCTCCACGGTCGGCACCGCCACCGACGCCAACGCGATGTTGCGCATCCTGTTCAGCCGACTCGGCAAGCCGCACATCGGCCCGCCCGGCGCGTACGCGTTCAACGTGCCCTCGGTCCGGGCCGGCGGCACGATCACCGTCGAGCGCGGGGCCAAGAAGGCGGTGAAGGCGTCGTTTGAGCGCACCGGCGGCATGTGTCCCGGCTGCGAGGGCCGGGGCACCGTCTCCGACATCGACCTCACCCAGCTCTACGACGACTCCAAGTCGCTCAACGAGGGCGCGCTCACCGTCCCCGGCTACAGCATGGAGGGCTGGTACGGCCGGATCTTCGGCGGCTGCGGCTTCTTCGACCCGGACAAACCGATCCGCAAGTTCACCAAGAAGGAACTGCACGACCTCCTGTACAAGGAGCCGACCAAGATCAAGGTCGACGGGATCAACCTGACCTACGAGGGGCTGATCCCGAAGATCCGCAAGTCGATGCTGGCCAAGGACATCGACGCGCTCCAGCCGCACATCCGGGCGTTCGTGGAGCGCGCGATGACGTTCGGGACCTGCCCCGAATGCGGCGGCACCCGGCTGAGCGAGGGGGCCAGGTCGTCGCGGATCAAGCGGGTGAGCATCGCCGACGCGTGCGCGATGCAGATCAGCGATCTGGCGGAGTGGATCCGAGGCATCGACGAGCCGTCGGTGGCGCCGCTGCTCGCCAACCTCGGGCACTCCCTCGACTCGTTCGTCGAGATCGGCCTCGGCTACCTCTCGCTCGACCGGGCGTCGGGCACGCTCTCCGGCGGCGAGGCGCAGCGGGTCAAGATGATCCGCCACCTCGGCTCCGCGCTCACCGACACCACGTACGTCTTCGACGAGCCCACCATCGGCCTGCACCCGCACGACATCCGGCGGATGAACGACCTGCTGCTGCGCCTGCGGGACAAGGGCAACACGGTGCTCGTGGTGGAGCACAAACCGGAGACGATCGGGATCGCCGACCATGTGATCGACCTAGGTCCCGGCGCCGGCTCGGCGGGCGGCACGGTCTGCTTCGAGGGCACCGTGGACGAGTTGCGCAAGAGCGACACCGTCACCGGCCGGCACTTCGACGACCGGGCCAGGCTCAAGGACCGGGTACGCAAGCCCACCGGCGCGCTGGAGATCCGCGGCGCGGCCACGCACAACCTGCGCGACGTGGACGTGGACGTGCCGCTCGGGGTGCTCACGGTGGTCACCGGGGTCGCGGGCTCCGGGAAGAGTTCGCTCGTGTACGGCTCGCTGGTGGGCGGTTCGCATGCCGCCGGCGAGGGTGTGGTGTCGGTCGACCAGGCGCCGATCCGGGGTTCGCGGCGCAGCAATCCGGCGACGTACACCGGGTTGCTCGATCCGATTCGCAAGGCGTTCGCGAAGGCGAACGGGGTGAAGCCGGCCCTGTTCAGCGCCAACTCCGAGGGTGCCTGTCCCACCTGCAACGGGGTCGGCGTGGTCTACACCGACCTGGCGATGATGGCCTCGGTGGCGAGTGTGTGCGAGGAGTGCGAGGGCAGGCGGTTCGACGCCTCGGTGCTGGAATACCACCTGGGCGGGCGCGACATCAGCGAGGTGCTGGCGATGTCGGTGAACGAGGCTCGGGAGTTCTTCGGCGCGGGCGAGGCGCACACGCCGGCCGCGCACACCATCCTCGGGCGGCTCGCCGACGTCGGGCTCGGCTACCTCGGTCTGGGGCAGCCGCTGACCACACTGTCCGGCGGCGAGCGGCAGCGGCTCAAGCTGGCCACGCACATGGGCGACAAGGGCGGGGTGTACGTCCTGGACGAGCCGACCACGGGTCTGCACCTCGCCGACGTCGAGCAACTGCTCGGGCTGCTGGACCGGTTGGTCGACGCGGGCAAGTCGGTGATCGTGATCGAGCACCACCAGGCGGTGATGGCGCACGCCGACTGGATCATCGACCTCGGGCCCGGGGCGGGGCACGACGGCGGGCGGGTGGTGTTCGAGGGCACGCCGGCGGATCTGGTCGCGGCCCGGTCGACGCTGACCGCGGAGCACCTGGCGGACTACGTGGGGGGCTGAGGGGACGGGGGTCGGTGCGTCCGGGCTCGGCGGTGCGTCCCGCCGGGCAACTCCCGTGCACGGAGCCATGACGTCGCCGAGTAGCGGTCACAAGCTGACCGCTACCGATGTCAGGCTGGGGACATGGGCGCGAGGAGAGGCGAGGGATCGGTCGTGATCGTGGACGGGGAAACGAAGGGTGGTCGGTGGCGATGACCGTTCTCGACACGCGGGCGCTCAACCGGGCGACCCTGGCACGGCAGTTGTTGCTCGATCGGGTCGACATGGCGCCGGCGGCGGCCGTGGCGCACGTCGGCGGTTTCCAGGCGCAGGAACCGCAGGAGCCGTTCATCGGGCTCTGGTCGCGGCTGCGCGCGTTCGACCCGGCGACGCTGTCCGCCCTGGTGACCGGACGCGACGTGGTGCGGACCCACCTGATGCGCCGGACCGTGCACCTGGTCACCGCCGCCGACGCGCTGGCCTGGCGGGCCCGCCACGACACGATGTTGCGGCAGCGGGTGATGGGCGTGTACCGCCGCGAGCTGGAGGGGATCGATCTCGACGAGCTGGCCGCGCAGGGCCGGAAGGTGATGAGCGACGGGATGCCGCGCTCGATGTCGGAGTTCGCCCGGGCGCTCGCCGACCGATGGCCCGACGTGTCGCCGAAGGCGCTGGGGGAGATGCTGATCGCGCTCGTCCCGGTGGTGCAGCTCCCGCCGCGCGGGGTGTGGCGGACCCGGGCGGGCGTGCGCAACGCGCTCGTCTCCTCGTGGCTGGGGCGCGAGGTCGACCCGCCGGCCCCGGCGGACACGGATCCGGTCGGCGAAGCGCTGGTGCGGCGCTATCTGGCTGCGTTCGGCCCCGCCTCCTCGGCCGATCTGCGCGCCTGGTGCGGCCTCGCGGGTCTGCCGCGCGCAGTTGCCGCGGTGCGCCCGGAACTGGTCTCGTTCCGCGACGAGCGGGGGCGCGAGCTGCTGGATCTGCCCGACGCGCCGCGCCCCGACCCCGACACCCCCGCCCCGGTGCGCTTCCTCCCCGCCTTCGACAACGCGCTCCTGGGCTACGACGACCGCACCCGCATCGTCGACGACGCGCACCGGGGCCTGTCGGTCGCCGGCGTGCGCGTGGTCCTGCTCGACGGCCGGGTCGGCGCGACGTGGAGCGTCGAGGGCGGGGCGGTGGCGGTCACCCCGCTGCGGTCGTTGTCCCGGGCCGAACACGCCGCCGTGGGCGAGGAGGCGGGAGCGCTGGCGTCGTTCCTGTCCGACGGCGAGAACGATCGGGTGCGGATCGGGTAGGCCGCCCGCCGGTGCGGGTGATGGTGGGTGTGGCCCCGGCGCTGCGGGTCGCGCTGTCCGGGGCCGCGCTGTCGGGGTTTGCGATTCTCGGGTCGGGGACCGCCCGGCGGGCGGGGGTGGTCGGCTCGTCAGGCGGTTGGGCGGTCAGGCCGGAGGCTGGGTCAGGTCCTCCTCGTCGGCTTCGGTGAGGATGCCCTCCGGGCTGATGTAGAGGTTGTCGATCGGGGCCTGGCCGTAGCCCGTCTCGACGATCTCCTCGATCCGTTCGCAGATCTCCTCCGGTGACGCCGTCGCGGCACGATCGCCCTCGGGGCGTCCCCGCTTGCCGACGTGTTGGCCGAAGAGGTCCGCGATACGTTCGTCGACCCCGATGCGGACCCGCGTTCCCGGCACCACCGCGACGAGGAACCGCACGCTGTCGACGGTGAGCGTGGCGGTGCTGCCCTCGATCATCTCGAGGAAGGGACGATAGAACTCCTCGTAGAACTTCGCCTTTTCCATCGGATCGCCTTCCTCCCGGCGCCGCTTTTGGGCGGGGTCGGCCACGTGCAGGTGCCACCGGCCGTCGGCGGGATTGACCCGCGCGACGGAGGCGATGCGGGCATTGGGCGCGACGAGCGCGCCGAAGACGCCCGGCATGAGCACCGTGGCGAGCTTGCGGGTCTGGTCGATTGCCGTGCCGAGCAGCGCCGCGACCCCGGCGACGGCGAAACCGCCGCCGGCCGCGCCCACACCGCGCCCCTTGGCCTCCCACACCTGGCAGGTGCCCGCCCCCAGATTGAAGAACAGGATGTCGGGCAGGTTGGCCGCGGCGAACGCGGGATCGAGCGTGTATGCGACGCCCGCTCCCCCGTAGGCGGCGGCGTGGCGGGACAGGTGGCGCGGGAAGGTGAAGCCGGTGATCCCGGCGGTGTACACGGCCAGGGTCACGCCCGTGAAGTAGGCCAGGGCGCGCTTTTCGCCCGCGTCCAGCGCCGCCAGGATCGGCGTGTCGTGCAGGTGACCACCCGCGGCCGTGTAGGCGGACACGCGTAACGACGCGAGGCGCCAGGTCGCCTCGTATGCGGGGTGTGGTCCCGCCGGGTACAGCCCGATGCGCAGCGACGCGTTCGCCAGTCCGGCCCACGTGTAGGGCGCGTTCGCCGCCAGCGCGGGAACGGCCGCCAATCCGGCCGCGGGTATCCCGCCGAACATGTGCGGCACCAGCGCGGCGCCGGCGGTGTTGGCCAGATTGATCAGTCGCGGTGCCGGGTCGCCCGCCCCGGCGGGAGCGGCGAGGGCCGGTTGACAGTTGCCGACGGCGGCGTGGAACTGGTAGGCGAAATGCGGCACTTCAACCTCCATGGGTCGGATGCGGGGAGGCGGAATGCCTCGCTTCAACGTATCCGCCACGAAAGACCGTTGTCCGGCGAATGGCCGACGACAGGACGGACGGCGGCGGGCACCGGCGGGAAGGAGGGCGAGCGCGCGGACGGGGAGGCCGCCGGCCGGTGCGGAGCGCCCCGGACGATCGCATGCCCGAGGTCGGGAAATACTTGCGGGTGTCTGATATCTGTCAATACAATGTCACACCTTATAAAGGTGCTTCGTTATCCGCCCGTGCCCGGCAAGTCCCCACCCCCGCCCAGGAAGAAGGCGCCCGCATCGTGATCGCCGCCATCGAGACCGTCGACTACCACACCGCCGGCGAACCCTTCCGGATCGTCTCCCGCGGGCTGCCCGTGATCGCCGGGGACACCGTGGCCGAGCGGCGGGCGATCGTACTCGGAGCGGGGGGCACCGCCACCGCGCCGCGACCCGGCCCGCTCGACGACATCCGCCGACTGCTCACCCGCGAACCGCGCGGGCACGGCGGCATGTACGGCGGTTTCGTGGTTCCGCCGGACGACGACGAGGCACACCTGGGGGTGCTGTTCTGGCACAAGGACGGCTACTCCACCGCGTGCGGCCACGGCACCATCGCGCTCGGCGCGTGGGCGGTCGACTCGGGGCGGGTGGCGGCGCCGGCGGACGGAACGGCGCGGGTGTACATCGACGTTCCCTCCGGTCGGGTCACCGCCATCGTGCACCGCCGCGCCGGGCGGACCACCTCGGTGACCTTCCGCAACGTGCCGACGGGCATCGCCGCCAGGAAGATCCCGGTGACCACCTCGCGTGGCCCGGTACAGGTCGACCTCGCCCACTCCGGGGCCTGCTACGCCTCCGTCTCGGCGACCTCGCTCGGGCTTGCCGTCACCCCGGAGCGGCTGCCCGAGATCACCGCGATCGGCCGGGAGATCCGCGCCGCGCTCGCCGACGAGCCGGCCACCCGCCATCCCGACGACCCGCGCCTGTCCGGGGTCTACGGCGTCATCCTCCACGAGGAACTGCCGGACACCGGGACCGGACTCCACCAGCGCAACGTCACCGTGTTCGCCGACGGCCAGATCGACCGGTCCCCGTGTGGTTCGGGCACGTCCGCGCGGCTGGCGCTGCTCGCCGACAGCGGTCGCATCGCCACGGGCGACGAACTGCGCCACGAGTCGATCATCGGCACGGTCTTCACCGGCAAGGTCGTCGGGACGCACACCGCCGGCGTGCTCACCGAGGTCACCGGCACGGCGTATCGCACCGGCGAGCACCGGTTCCTGCTCGAGGCCGACGACACGCTCGGGACGGGGTTCCTGCTGTGACGGATACGGATCAACTGCCCACGATCCCCGTGGAGTCGACGCCCGAGCAGGCAATCGGGACGATCGAGCGCACGCTGCTCGACGGCCTCGATCCGGAGGGGGCACCGCCCCGGTCGAGCGTGGCCGTGCCCGCCGGGGAGTTGCTCCTGATGCCCGCGGCGGTGTCGTCGCACGTGGGCGTCAAGATCGCCGGGGTCGCCGTCGGCAATCCGGCCCGGGGGCTGCCCCGGATCACCGGCAGCTACCTGCTGCTCGACGGGCCCACGCTGCGCCCGTTGGCGCTGTTCGACGGCGCCGCGCTGACCACGCTGCGGACGCCGGCGGTCAGCGCCGTCGCGGTCCGGCGGCTGGCCGTCGCCGATGCCGCGCACCTGGTGCTGTTCGGTACGGGTCCGCAGGCGTACGGGCACCTGGCGGCCCTGCTCGCCGTCCGGCCGCTGAGCCGGCTCACGGTGGTCGCGCGACGCGTCGAGGCGGCTCGGGAACTGGCCGAGCACGCCCGCGCGTTCGGCCTCGCGGCGACGGTCGGGACGGCGGAGGCGGTCGCCGACGCCGACATCGTGGTGTGCGCGACCACGGCCCGCGAACCGCTGTTCGACGGCACGCTGGTGCCCGCCCACGCGGTCGTGGTGGCGGTGGGTTCGCACGAGCCGACGGCGCGAGAGGTCGACACCGCGCTGGTCCGCCGCGCGGCGGTGTACGTCGAGGCGCGCTCCGCCGCCGCCAAGGAGGCCGGCGATCTGCTCCTCGCCGGGTGGGACGCGAGCCGCGACGCCGCGGTGAACCTCGCGGAGTTGGTCCGGGGGGAGGGGGCGGTCCCCGAGGACCGGCCGCGGTTCTTCAAGAGCGTCGGGATGTCGTGGGAGGACCTGGCCGTCGCGGTGGAGATCCACCGGCGCCACGAGGGAAATTGACCCACGAATCCCTGCTCGGAATGCACCCTGTGGCTGGTCGATCGCGCGCCTAGGTTTGTGTTTGCCACCAGGCGAACCGCACCGCACCTCCACAGAACAGGCCACGCCATGTCGTCCCGAGTAGCCACGCCACGCCACAGGACCGCCGCCGAAACCCCCGGCGGCGGTACCACCATCGCCGAGACACCCTCCCGCCGTCGGCCGGGGCTCGTGCTCGCGTTGTTGGCGTTCGCCCAACTGATCATCTCGATCGACTACAACATCGTCTACGTCGCGCTCCCCGAGATCGGCACCGGACTCGGCTTCTCCGCGCAGAACCTCCAGTGGGTGATCAGCGCCTACGCGGTGGCCTTCGGCGGCTTCCTGCTCCTCGGCGGCCGGGCGAGCGACCTGTTCGGGCCACGTCGGATGTTCACGCTCGGCCTGTCGCTCTACGCCGTCTCGTCCCTGCTCGGCGGACTCGCCGGATCGCCCGCGCTGTTGATCGCCGCCCGGGCGATCCAGGGCATCGGCGGCGCCTTCCTCTTCCCCGCCACGCTCACCCTCGTGTCCACGAGCTTCGCCGAAGGACGGGAACGCAACCGGGCGTTCGCGGTGTGGGGCACCGCCGGCGGCAGCGGGATGATCCTGGGCTCGCTCCTGGGCGGCGTGCTGACCCAGTCCCTCGGCTGGGAATCGGTCTTCTTCGTCAACGTCCCGCTCGCCGCCCTCGCCGCCGCGCTCGCGTTCCCGCTGATCACCCCCGACGCCGCGCGGACCAGGGGCCGTTCGTTCGACCTGACCGGCGCGCTCACCTCCACCGTCGGAATCACCGCCGTGGTCTACGCCCTCGTCCAGGGACCCGAATCCGGTTGGACCGCCGCCCCCGTGCTCGGCGCCGCGCTCGCCGGCCTCGCCCTGCTCGCCGCCTTCGTCGCCGTCGAACGCCGCAGCGCCGACCCGCTGTTGCCGCTGCGCCTGTTCGCCAACCGCAACCTCACCGTCGGCACCGGCGTCACCTTCCTCTACATGGCCACCTTCGGCACCCTGCTCTACTTCCTGACCGTCTACTTCCAGGGCGTGCACGGCTACAGCGCGCTGCGCACCGGCCTGGCCTTCCTGGTCCCGATGGCCGCCATCGCGGTCGGCTCGCAGACCGCGGGGCGCCTGGCCACCCGGTACGGCATCCGCCCGATCCTGATCGCCTCGCTGCTGACCGGCGCCGCCGGAGCCGCGATCATCGCGCCGACCATGTCCGCCGACGCCTCCTACGCCGCCCTGATCCCCGGACTCGTCGTCCTCGGCATCGGCCAGGGCGCGGGTTACACCCTGATGTTCGGCGCCGCCTCGACCGGGGTGAGCCCCACCGACCAGGGCATCGCGTCCGGTATCGCCTCCACCAGCCAGCAGATCGGCGGCGCCGTCGGCCTGGCCCTCCTGGTCGCCATCGCCAACGCCGGCCTGGGCGAGCACACCGGGGAGGCGCTGCGCGTCGCCACCGCCGACGGCCTGCGCACCGCGGTGTACCTGGCCGCCGCCGGCATCGTGCTGACCGCCCTGGCCGCCTTGGCCCTGCGCGGGCCGGCCGCCCGCGAGGTCGCCGCGCACACCCCCGTCCACGTCTGAGTCTCCACCCACGCCGCGGGGGGGCGCCCCCCCCCCCCGCGGGGCGCCGCGGGCGGGGGGGGGGGGGGGGGGCCCCCCCCCCCCCCCCCCCCCCCCCCCCC
>NZ_JBHTVA010000099.1:0-33927 GCF_042793325.1 Embleya sp. NPDC056575 | reverse complement strand
GTGGGCATGCCGAAGTCGGCGTAGGTGGCGACGGTGAGCCGGCCGCCGAAGACCGACCGGTAGAACTCCAGGGCTTCGCGGGCCTGGCCGTGGAAATTCAGGTGCGCGACGGCGTTGAGCGACATGGTGTTCCGGTCCTTCGCGAGTGACGTGCGGTGCCGGAGGTTTCCGGCGACAGGACCGACGATGGCAGCAGTACAGGTCAGAGAACGTCCGCTGTTGGACACGCCGCCGGTCGACGGTGGTGAACAGGACGCGCTCGGCGACCCGGCCCGAGGCGGACGCGGGGCGCAGTGGCACGGTGACGACGGCGGCCGGCCGAACTGCTACAAGGGCTCAGCCCGCAACACACCGCCCGTGCAGGAGGAATGCCCACCCGCGGCCTTCTGCGGCACGCTTCAGAAGACGTCGCGAAGGGTCTCCACGAGGCGGGCGATGTTCGCTTCGTCACGGCGGTAGTAGGTCCACTTGCCTCGCCGGGTGGCGATCACCAGCCCTGCTTGCCGCAGTATCGTGAGGTACTGCGAGGTGGTTGGCTGGCTCAGGCCCGCGCGCTGCTGGATGTCGGTCACGCAGACACCGATCTCGACGTCGTCGAGCTCTTGGCCGGGGAAGCCCATCGGCTCCTTGAGCCACACCAACATCTGGCGGCGGGCCGGATTGGACAGGGCCCGGAACACCGTCAGCAACTCCGCTTCCGAGAACACGCGGCTCATCGTAGCCCAGTCTCATATTGACGATTTGAAATATGTCAATCTATGGTTGCCGCATGTCGACTTCGATGCGCGTGATGGAACTCGTCCGCTTCGGTGCCGCGGACACCGCGTTCGCCGCCCGAGAGGTGCCAAGACCCACTCCGGGGCCCGGCCAGGTGCTGGTGCGTGTGATGGCCACGTCCGTGAACCCCCTCGACCTGCAGACCCGGCGCGGCGACTACCGCGACCAGGTGGCGCTGCCTGCCGTGATCGGCAACGACGTGTCCGGCGTGGTGGTCGAGACCGGCCCCGGGGCGGACGACTTCCAACCGGGCGACGAGGTCTGGTACCTGGCGCCGGTGTTCGACGGGCAGGGAACCTATGCCGAGTTCCACGTGGTCGACCAGGCAGTGGTGGCCCGCAAGCCGGCGCGCTTGTCGCACGTCGAGGCCGCCGGTCTCGCGCTTGTGGGCGTGACGGTGTGGGAGGCGCTGGTCGAACGCGCCGAGGTACGGGCCGGGGAGCGGGTCCTGGTGCACGGCGGAGCGGGCGGGATCGGCTCGGTCGCCGTCCAGGTCGCCCACGCGCTCGGGGCCCAGGTGGTGTCCACCGCGCGTGCGAGGGATCACGAGTTCGTCACCGAACTGGGCGCCGACCTCACGATCGACTTCTCGACCGGTGACTACGTGCCGCAGGTCCGCGCGACGGGCGGAGTGGACGTCGTACTGGACACCGTGGGCGGGGACACCCTCACCCGCAGTCCGGAGGTCCTCGCCGACCGAGGCCGCGTGGTGTCCATCGTGGACATCGCCGAACCCCAGAACCTGCTCGCCGCGTGGGGCGTGAACGCGACCTACCACTTCCTCTTCGTCAGCCCCGGCCGAGCGAAGCTCGAGGCTCTCGGCCGATTGGTCGACCGGGGAGAACTGCGACCGGTGATCGGCGCCGTGCTGCCGCTGGCCGACATCGCGAAGGCGCACGTGCTGTTGGAAGGCGGCTCGGCCGGCGAAGGCCGCCGGCGCCCACGCGGCAAGATCTCCGTCGCTGTGCACCCGCTGGACGAGCCGCCGCACGGGACCGCGTCCCTGCCTCGGGAGGACTGAGCCCTTTCGGATCGCCTCGCCGACCGGATGAAGAAGGGGGCGAGACCGAGTCCGGCGAGACGGATGGTGACGGTCTTGTCGTGGCAAGCGGCGAGGCCGTGCCGCTTTTGAAGTTCGCCGGCGCAGCGCTCGACGGGCTTCGTGGAGTGGTCGGGTGCGGCTTCACGGTGAGCCGCGCCCGACCACTCCGTCCCGCTGCGCTCCGGCCGCCCGGTGAAACTCGCAGGCGGGAAGAGGTTCCATCAGCCGCTCACCAGGTTACTTCCCTGCGGGAAGTAGCTGCGCTTGATGGTGACTACCTCCTCGGACGTACGTTTCCGGGGCGGCGCGGACCCGCCGGCATCGAATGAGGAGTAGGAGAGATGGCCGAGATTCCGAGCACCATGCCCGCCGTCGTCTACCACAGGAGCCTGTCCGTGGACGACGCGGAGAGCCTCGTGGATGCCACCCTGCCGGTGCCGCGGCCCGGCCCCCGCGACCTGCTGGTACGGATCGAGGCGATCGCGGTCAACCCGGTGGACTACAAGGTGAGGCAGAACACCGACCCGGGTGGCGAGCCCAAGATCCTGGGGTGGGACGCCGCCGGCGTGGTTGTCGGGGTCGGTAACGAGGTGACGGCGTTCAAGGTGGGTGACGAGGTCTTCTACGCCGGCGCCATCGACAGGCCCGGCACCAACGCCCGCTTTCACACCGTGGACGAGCGCATCGTCGGCCACAAGCCCACGACGCTCTCGTTCGCGAAAGCGGCGGCTCTTCCTCTGACTTCGCTCACGGCTTGGGAGGCTCTGTTCGAGCGCCTCGGTCTGCATGACGGCGCCCCGAAGAAATCCGGCACCCTGCTCGTGACAGCCGCCGCAGGAGGCGTGGGCGCGATGGTCGCCCAACTGGCGCGAGCATTGACCGGCCTCACGGTGATCGGCACCGCCTCCCGTCCGGAATCGGCCCGGTTCGCCCGCCGCATGGGAGTGACCTACGTGGTCGATCACCACAAGCCCCTGACCCCTCAGGTGACAGCGGTCGCGCCTGATGGTGTGGACTTCGTCTTCAGCACGGCCGGCACCGACGTGAACATGGCCGCCTATGCGGACGTACTCAAGCCGATGGGGCAGATCGTCGCGATCGACGACTTCGGCCCCGTCGAGATCGGGCTGCTGAAGTCCAAGAGCCTGTCCTTCCATTGGGAGTTCATGTTCACCCGCTCGCTCCACCGGACCCCGGACCAGGCTGTTCAGGGGCACGTCCTGAACCGGATCGCCCGCTTGGTCGACGCCGGCACCCTCACGACCACCGCCATGACCGACCTCGGCACGATCAACGCGGAGAACCTGCGCGAGGCCCACCGTGTCCTCGAATCCGGCAAGGCGATCGGCAAGATCACCCTGACCGGCTTCCCACGCGCCATCGCCCACTGATACCAGCCGGGGCCGAAGCGACGGCGACCGCACCGCGCCCGTACGTCGCGGTGGGAACCACCGCGAGTGATCCGACGTGGACGTCGCCGCCGAGGGCCACCGCCCACACTCGAGGCACGCTGCGGTGGTCTCCAGGACCAGGAGCGCGCGAGCACGGTTCTCGTCCGTCGGGTCCCGCCGCGGCTCCGGCCGGTCCCGGAGCCCGACGTATCGCGCCGGGCCGTGATCGCCGCATTCGTTGCGGGGCGAAAAACCCACCCCTGTCGGACGGCGGGTCTTCGCTCGCACGGTCCGGCCCACCCGGATACTTCGCTGTGTGAGCGCGCCCGTCCCCGCCGACCGACCTGCGGCGGACGACTCCGAACGCGCCGAGCAGCGGGCGACATGGACCGAGTTGTTCTTCGACCTGGTCGTCGTGGCGGGTGTCGCCCAACTCGCCCACCTGCTGCACGACCCCTCGCCGGGCGACGTCGCCCTGTACGTGCTCCTGTACCTGGCGCTGTGGACCGCCTGGACCGGTTTCACCGTGCGCGGGTCCGTCGAGGGCGAACGCGCCGCCGTCCCGGCCATGCTCGTGGGCATGCTGGGCATGGCCGTCCTGGCGTCCTCGGTCGCCGACATCCGGGACGGGGGCGGCACGGTTTTCGTCCTCGCCTACGTCGCGTTGCGCTGGTTCGCCGGACACCTGTGGCAGGGCGGTACCCTCGCCCCTGGCCCAACTCGGCTTCGGTACCACGCCGTGGCTGATCTCTTTGTGGGTGGACGCCCCCGCCCGCTACGGACTCTGGGCGCTGGGCCTGGCCCTGGACTTCCTCATCCTGTTCACCGTCTCCGGCACCCGCACACTGGGCGCCGCCACCCGCAGGGTCGACCGACTCCTGCGACGTCGAGCCGACCGGGAACGTACCCCGGCCCCCTCGGTCGAGGCCGCCTACACCAATACCCCTCATCTGGCCGAACGGCTGGGCCTGTACGTGATCATCGTGCTCGGAGAGGGGGTGTCCCAGGTGGTCTCCGCCGCCTCGGACACCACCCGAGACCCCGGCACGGTCGCCACCGCCCTGGGCGCCTTCACCCTCCTGGTGGGGGTGTGGAGCCTGTCGCTCCTCCAGGGCTTCGCCGGCATCCCCCACCTGCGCGCCGGTGTTCTCCCGTTGCGGCGGACCATGCTCCTGCACGGCGTGAGCACGGGGCTCATCGGCGCGCTCGCCGCAGGGTTGGGCGCTGCGGTGGCGGCTCGGGAAGCGGTGCCACCCGGCAATCGGTGGTTGTTGTGCGGTGCCGTCGCGGCGTGGTCGTGCGTGGTGCTGATCGGAGACCTGACCGCCGGACGGCCGTCGATGGGCACCTTCGTGCGGGCCCTGCCGGGGCCGGCGGTCGCCCTCGTCCTGGGCGCCCTCGGCGATCGCATCGGAATCGCCGTGCTGGTCTGGGTGTTGGCCGCGACCGTGATCCTGCACGCGATGTCGGGCCGATCGATCGGTCGGCGCCCGCCTCCCGCGGTCCCGGGGGATTGCCACCGGCCCTCGTCCTGACGGCGTGCGATCCGCCTCACCACACCCGACATGCCGGGAACGACCCCGCGCCATCGCGGTGGTTGCCGCTACGGTCAGGTTCGTCGGATGTGGTGCGCCGGCCGGTACCGATACGCCGGGGGAGGGGGCGCGGGGGTGATCAGTGGGTCCGCAGCGCGGGTTTCAGGTCTTTCAGCCACGTGTCGCGGATGTTCGTCCATTCGCCCGCGCACCCGGCGGCGCGTTCCGGGGGGAGCAGGTTCGTGCTCAGCAGGTCGCGGTTGCCGTCAGGGGCGGACCCGTAGAGGTAGCAGAGCAGATTGGTGGCGCGGGCGGAATCGGGGAGGGCGTCGTCCCCGGTGGTGTCCGGTGCCGCGGTGGCGTCCTCGTCGGTCTGGTCGTCCTCGGCCGCGGAGAGCCGGTACTCCTCCAGCACCGCCCGCAACTGCCGCTCGCCCTCGGCCCCTCGACGCAGTTCCATGAAGGCGGCGAAGCGATCCGCGACGTCCTCCTCGGCCGCGTCGGCGACGTTCAGGTCGAGCGTGTCGACGAGAGCGTGGCCCGCCTCGTGGTACAGCACCTCGGTCACCACGGCGAGAACCTCGTCGTCGGCCGGGTGACGGCCGCCGCCCTCGAAGGTCTCGCGCACGTCGGAGACGTCGTCGTAGCACATCGCGATGCGACCGGTGGCGTCGTCGTAGGCGGAGCCCGCGCCGGCGCAGGATCGGCCGACGAGGGTGATCTCGCGGCCGGGCGCCACGAAGTCGTTCAGCGCCGCGGCGACGGCCTCCATCGCAGCCCGGTCGCGCAGCAGGGCGGCGGCCTGCGTGTCGGCGGGTGCCGGGTCCTCGAAGCGGACCACGAATGTGCCGCTGCCGCCCGTCGGCGCCGAACCGGTGGAACCCTTCGCCTGGGTGGGCTTCGCGCCGGTCGGTGGCGCGGGTGTCGGCCGGACCCGGTTGGCGTGGCCCGACGACGTGCAGCCACCGAGCAGCACTATGGCGATGACGCTCGCCGACGCCCCGAACAGGCCGAGCCCGCCGAGGCGTCGATCCGATATCCGTCGACCCGTCATTTTGCACCCACTGTCGTCAATGGCCGGTCGATGTCCCACCGGCCCGACTGTCGGGCCCGGACATGAGCACGGCACGAACGAGGAGAACGGCACGAACGAGGAGAGCAGCACCCGGTCTATCGGGGCGGCGACGCCGGCGGCCGGGACGATCGTGCAGAACCCGAAAGGTCCTTCGTCACACGGTTGTCACCCCCGGAGCGGGTGGCGCGGGTCGTGGCCGCGAACGACGCTACCACCGGCCCCACGGGTGTCGTCCACCGATTGCCACCGGGCGGGCGCAGTTTGTGAGGGGGTGGGGTGGCTACGGGTGTCTCCGCTGCGGTCGTCGGGTGGTGTGGTTGCCGGTGCCGGTGCGTGACGCGGATTCGTGACGTCGTCGAGTGGTCACCGGTGGGCAAACCTGCCTCGACGCCCACGAGTTCGAATCCGCGATCCACGTTCTCGCGGCCGTGTTCGACTACGACCGTCTGTACGGGTGCGTCGAACTCGTCGAGGACGTTGCAGGACGCCTCGACCCCGTGTCCGGGGGCGACGGCTCCGAATCCGTCTGGATCGAGCTGATCAGCGAGAACTCCATCTGACGGAGACCTTTCACAGACCGACCGCGCCGCGGTGCCGAATCTCGCCGAAGGGTGCCATGTCCCGCAGACATTCTCAGCGTCCGCTCCGATCCGGACCCAGGAGGGCCGAGCAGGACCGGGACCCGACACCGACCCGACACACGCGGCACGCGGAAACGAACTCGGCCGCTCGTCACGATACTTGATGCCGTGCACGCGCATCCCGCAGGCGATCGCGCGTCGTTCGCGTTCGAGCGGGTCGGCTTGGTGAACGCGTCGCCGAACGCCCCGTCACGCCTGGTACGCGGGCCGGGAGAAGCTCTCCCCGCCCGCGTGCCCGACTCCGCCTCGTGATCGCACTCAGGGGCGCAGGCTGCCGTCGAGCCGGACCCAGGTGCCCAGCGGACCACCGGGATAGGACTGCGCACGCGTGTAGATCGCACCGTGGCTGTCGACACCGGAGAACTGGATGCGGCCGTCCGCGTTGGTCTCGGCGGCCACCTCCGACAGATCCCCGTCGGTCCGGTACCAGCCGGACCAGCCGCCCCCGGCGTAGGTCTGCCAACGGTGGTAGATGTCGCCACCGGCGTTGTTGCCGAAGATCTCCAGACGACCGTCCGCGTTGCGTGCGACCGCGATCGTGGAGAGTCGACCATCCAACCGCTCCCAGCCGGACCAGCCGCCCCCGGCGTAGGTCTGCCAACGGTGGTAGATGTCACCGGAGTTGTCGATGCCGAACAACTCCACCCGACCATCGGCGTTGGTCTCGGCCGCAACCTGCTGCAACGCGCCGTCGAACCGCTCCCAACCGGACCAGCCGCCACCCGCGTAGGCCTGCCGACGGTGGTAGACGTCTCCGGAGAAGTCGCCGCCGAAGATCTCCAGACGACCGTCCGCGTTGCGTGCGACCGCGATCGAAGCGAGCCTGCCGTCGAGCCCTTCCCAGCCGGACCAGCCGCCGTTGGGGGAGAGTTGCCACCGGTGGTAGATGTCGCCGTCGGCGTTGACGCCGAACAACTCCAGACGCCCGTCGGCGTTCGTTTCGGCGGCCACCGCGCGCAGCGCCCCGTCGAAGCCGGCCCAGGGGCTCCAGCCGCCGACCGAGGTCTGCGCGCGGTGGTAGATGTCGTCGTACGTATTGGTCCCGAACAACTCCAGACGCCCGTCGGCGTTGCGAACGGTCGCGATCGAGGACCCGTAGACAGCCCACTGTGCGGCCCGTTCGGTCGGTGCGGACGAACCTTCCACCGCCGACGCCGATTCCGCGTGGCCCGTGCCGGGTGCGGCGACGAGCATCGCGGCCGCGACAGCGCCGACGGCACCGACTCTCAGGGCGGTGACCAGCCGACGTATCCGTCGAGTTCCCATGCGAGTTCCTTCCCGAAGGTGACATGGAACGTGCGTGGGTTCACATTGCTATCGCGCACCCGATAGCGAACAGCGCACGTTTCGGCCAAGTTTCACGTTGCGCGCATGGCCGATTACAATGCGCGCCCGCGCTGTGCGGGCTGCTCGGCCCGCGACACGGATCCGCTCGGATGGCCGGGGCTTGCGAGGATTGCGCGCTCCAAGGCCGGTGTACCAAGGCCGAAGCCGGGCGGATCCTTACGATCGCCCGCACCACGACCACCTTGCCGGTGGAACGCGCGGTCGCCTGGATCCTCGCCCTCGGCAACCGCCAACCTCCGGACCCCGATCGGCCTCGGCCTCACCACGACCGAAGCACCTGGCATCCACCGAGCAGCGGTCGAGTTCACGGCCCGAGCCGCGGGGGCACCCTCACGCCTCCGCTTCCTCCGGGACCGCGCGGTGGCGCGCGATTCGCCGCAACTGCACCCGGGTTGCCGTCAGGCCGGGCGTACCGGGCCGGAGACCAGTTCCTCCGGGCCGGGGAACGCGTTGTCCGGCCGGTATTTGCGGTACACCATGTCGACGAACGACAACGGAGCCCACTTCGAGGGCTGTTCGTCGATCTGATGGACCAACCGCCCATGGAGGTTGGCGCGCAGATCCAGGTACGGAAACGCCGTGTGTGCCGCGTCCAATACCGCCCGGTCCACCTCCTCGGCGCCGAAGCCGAACATGTCGGCGCCGATACCGACGTGCGCCAGCGCGGCGATGTGGTGTTTGTGCGGCGCGATCCCCGCCGAGGTGTGCAGCGCCACCGCATCCCAGATCTGGTCCGCGGCGACGTCGGACAGACCGTGCTCGCGGGCGAAACGAGCGGCCCGGAACGCGCCGTCCACCTCGAACCGGTTGGGACCCCGCCCCTCGTCGGTCAGACCGATGTCGTGCAACACCGTGGCGAGGAACAGCGTCTCGTCGTCGTAGTCCGTCCCGGCGACGAGGTTCCCGACCGCACCGATGCTGCGCGCAAAGAAGTAGCTGCGGATGCAGTGGTTGAGCAGCCATTCCGGAGCGTGCTCGACAGTGAAGGCGACAGCCGCCTCGGTAGCGGCCGTGCGCGGCCACCCTCCGATCTCCTCCGGCAGATTCTCGAGTACGCTCACGCGGCCTCGGCCCCCAGGGCCAGGTGTTCGGCGGCGACCGCCTCGACGGACCGCAACTCGCCCACAAGGTTGGTCTGTTCGAAGTAGGTGTACCAGCCGGATTCCTCGACACGGCCGAGGAATCCGTCGGCCAGATCCTTCGAAGGGGCCTGCCACACGGCGAACCACTCGTGAGACGTGGAATGCCCCGTCGGTTCCACCCTGCCCCAGCCGAGCGTGACGACGCCGATGTCCGCCAGTCGCTCGATGGTTTCCCGAATACCCGCGAACAGTCCGTTCCGTGTCTCCTCGTCGGCGGCGAAGAACGCGGGCTTCGGGGTCCAGGTCTCGATCACAACGTGCATGGTGCGCATGTCCTCACTCATCGATCATCGCGGTGATACGACCAGCCTAGGAAGACCGGGGTCGCCCTACGATGGTCAGATGGACAGTGATCCCAAAGATCCGGCCAACGTCGCCGTGGTGGTCCAGCAGGGTTACGCCCCCTTGGACATAGCCGTTCCCCAGCAGGTGTTCGGCCACTGGCCGGACTACGTGACGGCCTCCTGGCCCGGAGGCACCCCCTACGAACTGACCCTGGTGAGTCCGGTTCCCGCGGAGGGCTCGTTGGTGCCCCGCGAGGTCGAGCCGCTCGACCGGCTCGACGCGGCACACACGGTGATCGTCGCCGGCGTGGCGGATCCCACGGAGCCCCCGGACCCGGAACTGGTCGAGCGACTGCGCGACGCCTACGACCGGGGCGGCCGGATGGTGTCGATCTGCACCGGCGCGTTCGCCCTGGCCGCCGCCGGAATTCTCGACGGTCGCAGTGCCACCACCCACTGGTACTGGGCCGGTCTGCTGCGGGAGCGCCATCCATCGGTCACCGTTCGCGAAGCGGAACTCTATGTCGAGGACACGGGCGTCTTCACCTCTGCGGGCATCCTCGCCGGAACCGATCTGTGCCTGCACCTTCTGCGCCTCGACCACGGCCAGGCGGCGGCGAATACGATGGCCCGATTTCTGGTCAGCCCGCCGCATCGCGAAGGCGGGCAGGCCCAGTTCATCGAACACGTCCCACCCACCGGCGACTCGGAGATCACCGACGTGATCACGTGGATCCTGGCGCACCTCGACCAGCCCCTCACCCTGGAATCGGTCGGCCGGCAGAGCCACATGAGCACCCGGACCCTGCGCCGCAGATTCCGGGCCGTGACCGGAACGAGCGTCATGAACTGGGTGGCCGTACAACGGGTGTCCCGCGCCCGTGAACTCCTCGAGACCACGCGCCTCGGCGTGGACGAGATCGCGCACCGATGCGGCTTCGGCTCCGCCGAGTCACTCCGCATCCACTTCACCGCGATGACCCGAACCAGCCCGTCGAGGTACCGCCGCACCTTCGCCGACTGATACCACCGCCCCCCAACCACGAGTTGAGGTGAGTTGCGTCCGTGGGTGGTTTCGGACGAACTGTGGTCCCTGCTCGTGCCGTTGCTGCCCGACCCGGCGCCGAGGACGGTGCCGGGTCGGCTCCGTGTGCCTGTTTCGTGGGGGACGATCCTGCGCCACGGCAGCGCGGAACCCGCCACCCGACGCCCCGCCGTTCGATTCGCCCCCGGTAGGCCGCGAGCGCCCGGCACGGCGTCCGCGGGGCTGGGCTGTCCGGGTCTTGACGGTTCACCGCGCGGCGAGTCCGGACGGCGCGGGTGCCGTCGCGGTCCAGGCTGTTTCCCATGTCCCATGTCCCATGTCCCGTGTCGGTGCGGACGCGGTGTGAGTGGAGGACGAACATGACGAGCGTGTGTGGCCGCGTCGTTGCCCTGCTGGGCGCCGTCGCGGTGATCGTCGGCACCACGCCGGCCGCTGTCGCCGCCCCGGGCGAAGCCGCCCGCGTCGGCGGGATCACCCGCCGGGCACCGTGCCCGGACGCCCCCGAGTTCACGTGCGGAACCCTGACCGTCCCGTTCGACCACAGCGGTGCCACTCCCGGCACCCTCGACCTCGACGTGGCCGTCACCGGCAACACCACGGCGCCCAGGGGCGACCTGCTGTTCCTCACCGGCGGCCCCGGTCAGCCCGGTGTCCCGGCGATCAGGCGCATGGCGAGTCGGTTGGAGCCCGTTCTCAAGTCCTACCGGCTGGTGATGTTCGACCAGCGCGGCACCGGTCGGCGCGCGCTCCGGTGCCCGGGCCTCCAGGAGGACATGGGCTCCTCCGACCTCGCCGTACCGCGCAGGCAGTCGATCGCCGAGTGTGCCGCCGCTCTCGGCCCGAACGCCCGTCACTACAGCACGGCGGACACCGTCGCGGACATCGACCTGCTCCGCCGTGCCCTCGGCGACCGGCGCCTGACCCTGGACGGGGTCTCGTACGGCAGCTTCGTCGCCGAACGGTACGCTCTCGCCCACCCGACGCGCGTGACCCGGCTGGTGCTCGACTCGGTGGTGCCGCAACAGGGTTACGACCCGCTGGACCTGGCCGCGATGCCCGCGAGTGCCCGGGTCCTGCGGGCCGCCTGCCTGGCCACCGGCTGCACCACCGACCCGGCCGCCGACCTCGCCGCCACCGTTCGGCGCTACGGCAACGGAGCGCAGATCCTGAGCACGCTCACCGGCTACGGTTTCGTCGACCCGGACTACGCGGGGGTTCCGGAGATCCTGCACGAGGCCGCCGCCGGGCAGCCCGCGAAGCTCCGGGACCTCTTCGAACTCGTCCGCCTGCAGGTCGACGCCGCGCCGGCCGAGGAACTCAGCCAGGGGCTGCACTCCGCCGCCCTGTGCGCCGACTCGCACTTCCCATGGGGCACCACCGATACCCCTGTCGCGGGCCGCGCCGCGGCGCTGGAGCGCACGGGGCGGCGGTTGACGGCCGAGCAGACCTGGCCCTACGACCCGGCGACCGCCACCGGGCTCGGCAGCCTCCTGGTCTGCCTCGACTGGCCGCGCGAACGAGTGCCCGCGACGCCGCCGGACCACCGCCGACTGCCGAACGTGCCGGTGCTGCTGCTCGGTGGCGAACGAGACCTGTCCACACCGTACGAACTGCTCCACCAGCAGGCCCGATCGGTGCACGATCCGCGGATCGTGATCGTGCCCGGGGCGGCGCACTCGGTGCAGAACAGGGCGGCGAACCCGGCCGGACGGCAGGCGGTGTACGACTTTCTGCTGGAGTAGCACAAGCCGTCGCGGGCGCTCCCACACGGGAAGGGAACGACCCGGCGCCGCGCCGACAACCGGAACTCGAATCCGCAGCCGATCGGTCGGACACACGTCGCCGGGCGCAGCGCCAGCCCCCGTCGAAAACCCGCCTCCCCACGTCGACCGGCTCGCCGAACCCGGCCCCGACCTGTACGGACCGGGACGAGGCGAGCCCGGTACCGCCGGTCCGAGACGGCCCGGCGCTACCGCCTGCCGAATCCGGCCCGGCCGGGGTGCCGGCGGCGTGTCCGATATCGGGTGAGCCGCCGTCGGTGCGGACGGGGGTCGCGCGGCCTCCCGCGCGCCGTGACTGCCGGTCGCCGCGCGCGGCGTGTGCGGAGGTGGTCGCGGTAGGGGTCGACCAGTGTCGGCCGATAGCGCGGGGCACGTCGCAGGGCGTCGGGCCGGATCGCGGTGCCCCGGCGAGGCAAATGCGTTGCCGTGCGGTTGCCCGAGTCGGGATGCTGACGGCTGTGATCACTCCACACGACTCCCGCGACCCCGTCGTCGTCATGCCCGTGCGAGTGCGGGCACTCCTGCCCCGCGACCTGCCCGCCTGCACCTGGTCGGGCTCGGCCACCCACCTGCGCCATGTGGAACTGGCGTTGGAGCGGGCGACGGTCGGCGAGGTGGACTACCTGGCCCTGTGCACCCCGGTGGATCTGCCGATCGCGATCGGCGGCGTCGACTATCGGGCCCGCGACGACGCCGGAACCCTGTGGCAACTCGCCGTGCACCCGGCCCTGCGGTCCTGCGGCCTGGGCACGCTGCTCGTGCGGGCCGCCGAACGAAGGATCACCGAACGCGGCCTGCACACCGCGGAACTCGCGGTGGAGGAGGACAACCCCCGGGCCCGGGCTCTGTACGAACGCCTGGGCTACGCCGCCCACGGGCGCGCTCCCGACGCCTGGGACGAGGAGGCTCCGGACGGGTCGATCCGCCGCTACGAGACGATGTGCGTTCTCATGCGAAGGGATCTTCGGGTCCCGGCCCCGACGACGGAACCGGCCGGGGCGGCGTCGAACGTCCGCCGGTCGGCGGTGCGCCGGCACGGGCGACCGTGAGCACGGACATCCACGGCGGGATCGGGTTCCGCCATCCCGGCGTCGACACCGGTTTCCACGACGGCTGACCATGGGGCGAGGCGATGTGGTTGCGTCGGCACGCGGACGCGCGGCGATTTTTGAACGTGAGCGCGTCCGGGTGGGCTCCGAGTCGGGGTGATGCGTTGCGTAGGCGTTCGTGGTGCGGAAATTCCCGGAGCCGTGGGCTCCGGGATGGCGACGTCCCGTGAGGTCGGTTCGGCCGGCCAATGGAAGCCGGCCGCCTGATACAAGACGCGCGTGCGCACGGTGACCGGCGCCTTCGCCTCGTCGACGTCCCACGGCGTCCGTGGTCCCGGTCGGGCCGTTCGTGAGGAATCGGCGCTGTCCGCAGCCGTCGGCGGCGGGTGCGGGCCCCGGGCGATGTCGCGGGGCGGCGCGGCCGGGTCGTGAACCGGCTGGTTGATACTGATCGCATGGAGAAGGCCGAGAAGGGGACGGTGCGCGAGGCGCTGAGGATTGTTCGGAGTGATCTGCTGACGCCCGTTCCGCAGCCGATGCCGCCCATGGGCGGGCCGAGGCCACTGAGGTGGTTGCCGCATGTCGCGGTCGTCGCGGTGGCGGTGTTCGCGGCGGTCTCCGCCACCGAGGACATTCCGCTGAGGCCCGTCGGGATGATCCACGCGGCACTTCTCGTGGTGGCGTTGCGCCGGCCGATCCCGGCCTGGTGGTTGTCCCTGGCGATGTTGCCGGTGTTCTCGCTCTGGGGGCCTTTCGGGCCGTACATGGGATGGGCGTGGGCCGTGCACGCCGGGCTCCTGTTCCTGGTCGCGCTGCGCAACCCGCCGCGGGTGACGGCCGAGACGGTGCTCCCGAGCGCCGCGCTGCTGCTGGGGCTCCGGGGGGCCGGTGCCGACATGGGGCCCTGGTACTTCACGGTGATCGTGCTGGTGATGTTCGCCCTCGTCTGGGGCGCGGCGACCGGGGTGCGCAGGACGAGGGAGGCCCGCGCCCGGTTCGCGGAACAGGAGGTGGCGCTCGCGCGGGAGCGGGCGCACCGTACCGTCCTGGAGGAACGCGCCCGCATCGCACGCGAGTTGCACGACGTGGTCGCGCACCACATGTCCCTCATCGCGATCCGGGCCGACGCCGCCCCGTACCGGGTCGCGGATCCGCCCCGGGAGTTGGTCGCGGAATTGGCCGACATCCGCGCGGGCGCCCTGGAGGGACTGACCGAACTGCGTCGACTCCTCGGCGTGCTGCGTGCCGAGGACCGTTCCGGCGGCCACGCTCCCGACGCGCCGCAGCCCACCCTGGCGCGGCTCGACGACCTGCTCACCGGCGTGCGAGCGGCCGGGCTCGACGTGCGGGCGGTGACCTCCGGGGTCCGCCGCCCGCTCCCGGAGGGTGTGGAACTGTCGGCCTACCGCATCGTGCAGGAGTCCCTCAGCAACACCCTGCGTCACGCCCCCGGCGCCACGGCCCGCGTCGAACTCGCCTATGCGCACGAGGCCCTTCGCGTACGGATCCGCAACAGCGCCGGAGGGCGGACCACCCGGTCCTCCCCGGGCGCCGGACACGGCCTCCTGGGCATGCGCGAACGTGCCGCGATGCTCGGCGGAGAGCTCTCCGCAGGCCCCACATCCGACGGTGGCTACGAGGTCACGGCGGTGCTGCCGGTGCCCACCGCCCCGGACGTCCGAACAAACACAGACAAGGAACACACCGTATGACGATCCGAGTGTTGATCGCCGACGACCAGGCGATGATTCGCGAGGCATTCTCGGTGCTTCTCGGCGCTCATCGCGACATCGAGGTCGTCGCGACCGCCCAGGACGGCCTGGAGGCGGTGGCCAAGGCCGAGGAGCTTCGGCCCGACGTGATCGTCATGGACATCCGGATGCCCGGGCTGAACGGTATCGAAGCCACCCGCCGCATCACCGGGGAGACCGACCTGACGACCAGGATTTTGGTCCTGACCACTTTCGATCTCGACGAGTACGTGTACGAGGCGCTGCGGGCAGGTGCGAGCGGGTTCCTCCTCAAGGACGCCTCCGGAGTGCAACTGGCCGACGCCGTGCGTGTCGTGGCCGCCGGTGACGCTCTGCTGTCGCCGGAGCTCACCAGGCGACTCGTCACGGAATTCTCCCGGCTGAGCGGCTCCGCGAAACCGCCGGCCCAGGTGCGGATCGACGTGCTCACCAACCGCGAGAGCGAGGTTCTGGCGCTGGTCGCCCAGGGATTGTCCAACGCGGAGATCGCCGCCGAACTCGTGGTCGCCGAGCAGACCGTCAAGACCCACATGGGCAACATCCTGCACAAGCTCCAGCTGCGGGATCGCACGCAGGCAGCCGTCTTCGCCTTCGAGACGGGTCTGGTCGTTCCCGGCCGCACCAACCTGTGATTCTCGCGGGGTGCGGCGGCGTGGGCCCCGGTGTCTTCCGCGGGCCCCATACCTGAGAGCCAGAGCAGGCAATGGCTCTGCGGCGGGAGGCCGGAGCGGGTGCCCGGTTTCTACCTTTCTTGTGTGAGTCGGTCCTCGCCACCCGGTACGTGGCTTCGAGGGCTTCGCGGCTCGCGACAAGTCCGCGGACGGTGAAAGCCGCCGCACGCACCAGCGCCGGGAGTACAAGCCATGACCACGTCCAGAAGCTCCGCCGCGTCGACCGGCCGGCCGATCCGGATCCTGCGCGGCGCATCCGCCGCCCTGGCCTCGTTTCTCGCGTTCACGACCCTCGCGATCGTCCTGGGCGCCTACTTTCCCGGCATCCCCAAGGCGGGAGTGATCGGGCCGGTCGTCGGTGGGCAATATCCCTTCCATGTGGCCCTGATCGCCCTCGTCGCGGTCGTCCTCGCCGGGCTCGCCTGGTGGGCCGGCCTGGTGCGCTGGGGACGCGTGGTCACGATCGTCGCGACGCTGTGCTCCGTCGGTGCGCTGGCCATCGGCGGAACCCAGCTCCGAGCCGCCTGGAACGCGGGCGTCGACGTCTCCCTGGATCAGGTGTTCACCGAGCTCGGCTACCCGGCGGCGAAGCCGAACGCCACCGAGACGTACGCCAGTCCCGAGGGCAGGCCGCTGCGGGTGGACGCGTACCTGCCCGGGAAATCCCCGGGCAAGAAGGTCCCGGCCGTCGTGCTCGCCCACTCCGGAGGTTTCCACACCTTCGACAAGAGCGACCTGCGCGGCACCGGCCGCTGGCTCGCCGACCACGGTGTCGCCGTCTTCGCCGTCGACTACCGCCTGGCCGAACGCGATCACCCCACCTGGAACCAGGCCCCCCAGGACCTCGTCTCCGCTCTGGGCTGGGTGCGCAAGAACGCCGACGTGTACGGCCTCGACACCTCGCGAATCTCGCTCGGCGGCATGTCGGCCGGCGGCACCCTGGCGATGAACGCCGCGTACCGCCTCCACAACGGCACCATCGAAGCCTCCGAGGGCACCACCCCCGAACCCCCGGCCTCCGTGATCGGTTTCTACCCCGGCACCGACGTCACCCACATGTGGAAGAACGACGTGGCCGGAACCCGCGAAGCGGCGGAACTGTTCACCGGAGGCACGCCCCAGCAATACCCCGACCGCTACCGCGAGGTGTCCCCGACCTCCGACATCCGCGCCGGCCTGCCCCGCACCCTGCTCGTGGTGGGCGACCGCGACCGCAGCGCCCGCCCCGAAACCATCACCGACTTCGGCGACACGCTCCGCGGGAACGGCGTCCCGACCGAGATCAGGAAACTGCCCTTCGCCGAACACGCCTTCGACGACGCGTACGGCAGCATCACCTCCCAGACCAGCCGACAGATCCTGCTCGACTTCCTCACCGAGGACGCACGCTGATCCCGGGATTCGCCTGCCGGGTCCCGGGGGCGAGACCCGACGAACTGGGGCCTCCGGCCGCAGTCATCGCCGCCTACGTGGTCGGGCTCGAAGTCCTGCGGGGGTCGACGCCGAGGAAGCTCCCGTGCCGGGTGCACGCGTGGAACACGGCGGACGGGCGAGTTGACCTTCACGTTGGATGAACGTCGACAATCGGGGCCATGGACGGCACCGCGGAACCACCCGGCATTGGCGCCTTCTCGCGGCGGGTCTTGCGCGGTCTGCGAGATGCGGGACCGCCGCCGGCTGAGGTTGCCGTGGTGTTCGACGGGACCGAGCGCGAGGGTCGAGAGGTGCCGGAGCGGCACCTGGAGAGGATGCGGGACCGAACGCAGGCGGCCGAGACCGCCATCGTGGTGGTTCTGCGATCCCTTGCGACTGCCGACGGCATGACGGAAGTACGAATCGGCGGCGTGGAGTCGGCCGGCGCTGTCCGCCGGGTGGTGCCGGCCGCGGCCTCCGACCCGGCTTCCGCTCTGGAGGCCGGCGTCGGGCCCGACGTCCTGCCGGAGATCGCCGCCGCCGACCGACCTGCCATGGTGCGTTCCGCGGACCAGGGCGGTTTCACCACCCCGGTCATGCCGGTCGCCCTCGACACCTCCAGTTGATCCTCCCTCGACGCCGTGCCCTCATCACCTCAGGAGAACCATGACCGACCCCGAGAACATCGTCGTGCAGTTGTGCGTCCAGGGCATGCAGGCCGAGGCCGAAGGACAAGACGCCCGAGCCCGGGACCTGTTCCTTCAAGCGTGGGAAGCGGCCGAGGACGACTACGACGCCTGCATCGCCGCGCACTACCTCGCCCGGCACCAGCCTACGCCGCAGGAGACCCTGCGCTGGAACGAGGAATGTCTGAACCGGGCCGACAAGGTCGGCGACGACCGTGTCCGCGGCTTCTACGCCTCCCTCCACGGCAACATGGCCCGGGCCCACCGGGACCTGGGCCGAATCGACCGGGCCCGCGAACACTTCGAGTCCGCCGCCAAGCACATCGACGACGTCCCGGACGGCCCCCACCGGCAATGGCTCCGCTACCGCATCGCCGCAGGACTGCGTGCCACCACCCCGATGGCACCACAGCAGCGCGAAGACCCGGTCGGCGAACTCCTCACCAAGCTCTGCGCACGCGCGGACCTCGAAGCCCTGACTCTGCTGTTGCCCCCGTACATGGGCAGCCTCGGCACACCCGAGGACGAGGACCGCATCACCACGGCCCTGCGCATGCTCCACGCCGAGCGTCGCCTTCCCGACGAAGAGCAGACCGCCCTCAGCGACGCGATCAAGGGCCGCTCCGCCGCGTGAGCGCCCTCGGCCCTCGGCGACTGGAAGTTCACCGCCTCCGAACGGGACGATCAGCCGGCCCGGCTCGACCGACACACACCTGTCGACCGACAAAAAGAATCTCCGTCGCCTTGGCAGCCTGATCAACCCCCGAAGGACTTCGAGCGCTTGGCGGTCGCGGGGGTGGTGTCCTCGCGCGCGATGTCGTGTTCCCGGGTTCCGGCGGTGGTGCGGCGGTGGACGTCGCCGCCGACGTGGAGCGTGTCCTCGGTGACGGTGTCCCCGTCGGGCTCGACGACGTGCGCTCCGGTGCCGCGCACGATGCGGTGTCCTCGACGCGGGTGGGCGCGCCCGCCTCGCGGATGGTGACGACCAGCCCGAACGAGCGCGCGGACCGCACGGGTCGAGAGCCTTGGGCACGCTGTCCCCCGGATCGGCCCGGGGGACGTCGAGGCCCGCGATAGCCGGGATTCCGGGCGCTGCGGTTCGAACACCGCGGACGGTGGGACGCTCCCCGTCGGTGCGGTCGTGTGGTGGGTGCGCCGATGGAGCCGGGTGTCCGGGCCGCGTGATCGTCGATGTCGCGACGCGGTCAGGGCCGAGTGGTGAACAGGCGGTCGAGGTGGCGGGCGATCGTGGTCGTGGCCTCCCGGGGTTCGATGACGCCCAACTCGACGAGCGGGGTCAGGCCGGTGAGTGCCAGGAGCAGGTTGGTTTCGATCGCCGGGTCGCGGTCGGGGTCGATGTGGCCGTCGGTGATGGCCTGGCGGACGAGGTGTTCGACGAGGTCGCGGCCGTGGGTCAGGCCCTCGCGTGCGCGTGTGTGGATGTGCGCGTCGTGCAGGGCCTCCAGGACGTAGGCGGCGCTCATCCGGCTCGTCGCGCGTGCTTCGGGATGCAGCGGAAGCATCTCCGTGAGCGTCACTCGGAGCACGTCGCGCGGATGCGGCGCGTCGCCGAGTTCCGCGACACGTTCCGCGACGCGCAGTGAGGTCTGTTCGGACGCGAAGTCCATCGCGAAGACCAACATCTCCTCCCGGGTGGCGAAGTAGTGCTGCACCGCGCCGTGGGAGATCCCGGCCTCCTGGGCCACTTCGCGCACGCTCGCGTGCGAGATGCCGCGTTGTTCCACCACGCGCCACAGTGCTCGGGCGATCGTCTCGCGGCGTTCGCGATGGTCCACCTGCTTGGGCATCGTCGGCCTCCTTTTCAATACGGTTGACATAATACAGTTGACCGGTAAAAGCTGGAGCCCGTGCGAAGAGGAAGGGGTGGCATGTCCGAACGACCACGAGCGCACACCGCGGAGGGGGTCGTCGAAGGGCGCGTGTGGGGAGGGCACGCGGTTTTCCGGGGCATCCCCTACGCCCGGCCACCGGTGGGGCCGTTGCGTTTCCGGGCACCCGCCCCGATCGAGGGATGGGAGGGGACGAGACAGGCCGGCGAGTTCGGCCCCGTGGTCCCGCAGGCGGGGCCGACGGCGGAGCGGTCGGTCGGCGAGGACTGGCTCACCCTCAACGTCGCCACCCCGACGGTGGGGGCGGCCGGGCTGCCCGTGCTGGTGTGGATCCACGGCGGCGCCTACATCGCGGGGAGTTCGGGCGACCCGATGTACGATCCTGCGGCGCTGACCGGAGCCGGGCTGGTCGTGGTCAGCATCAACTACCGGGTCGCCGTCGAGGGTTTCGCCCTCGTCGAGGGCGCCCCGGCCAATCGCGGGCTCCTGGACCAGATCGCGGCCCTGCACTGGGTACGGCGCAACATCGCCGCCTTCGGCGGAGACCCCGACCGGGTCACCGTTGCGGGACAATCCGCCGGGGCCGGGTCGATCGCGGCGCTGCTGACGATGAAGCACGCGCGCGGACTGTTCCGCAGAGCCATCGCCCACTCGGTGCCGGGCCTTCTGTGCACCCGCGACCTCGCCCGAGAGGTCGCCGCCGCGCTCGCGGCCCGGGCCGGGACGGTGCCCGACGTCCAAGCCCTCTCGGACATCGCCCCCTCGCGCCTGGCCGGCGAACTCACCGCCCTCGGCGCCGATCTCGCCGACCACCGCGAGAGGTGGGGCCGGCTCGCGCGGATCGGCGTCGCCGTATGCCCGGTCCTCGACGGCGAAGTGCTCACCGAAACACCCTGGAAGGCCCTGGCCGACGGTCGAGCGAACGGAATCGAACTCCTCGTGGGCCACACCCGCGACGAATTCCGACTCTTCAGCGTCATGATGGGGCGACTGGGCACCTACACCGAGGACGAAACCCGAACCGCCCTGGACCTGTTCGCCCCGACACCGGCCGCCGCCGACGCCTACCGGGCCGCCCATCCCACGGCCACGCCCGAGGAACTGCTCGAACTGGTGCACTCCGACGCCCTCTTCCGGATGCCCTCACTGCGCCTGGCCGAAGCGAACCGGGCGGCCGGCGGTACGTCGTTCCTGTTCGAGCTGGGACTCGCGGCCCCGGCGGGCGGCGGACTCCTCGGCGCCTGCCACAGCCTCGACGTCCCCTTGGCCTTCGGCACCCTGGACAGCCCCATCGGCCGACACTTCTTCGGCGACCGGCCGACACCGGATGTCTCGGCGGTATCCCGGGAACTACAGCGGGCATGGGTGCGCTTCGCCGCGACCGGGAACCCCGGATGGCCCGCCCACGGGCCCGACCGGCGGCTCACCCGCGTCCTGGATGTCGAGTCGAGGACCGTCCCGTACCCGGAAGCCGCCTCCCGCCGCATCTGGGACGGCCGCGACCCGGCCCCCTTGGACCTCGCATAGACGCGGGGCGATCCCTCCGGGCCTGCGCCACCCGACGGGGTACGAACGATCCGGCGCCGGAGGGAACGGCCCGACAGGGGGCGGTGATTCGGCCGCGCCGGCCTCGACGCGCATGGGGCCGGTCCGCGTGCCACGACAGGGCGAGACGCCTTGGGCACGACGGGTGGCTCGGCCTGCTCGACGCCCCCGATTACACGACCTACCCATCGGTCTCACGGGAGTCGACATATTTCGGCCCCGGGAAGGTGAACTCATGGCTGTGCACGTGACCGTGTGGGACGACCGCGATCGGGGCGGGGAAAACCCGGGCCCGACGGCTTCGGCGGTCCCGGTGTCCCCGATGACCGCTGCCGCCCCCGCCCTCTTCGTCCACAACATCTTCACCTGGGGCAGCGACCCCACGTACGGGTTCGCCGGGCAACGCCCCCTCGCGGACAGCCGGCGGCTGCTCCTGATGGATCGCCGGGGTTACGGGGACAGCCCGGACACCGCGCGCAGCGACTTCGAGATCGATGCCGAGGACATCGTGGAGGTTCTCGGCGAGACCTTCGCCGCGGGGCTCGGTGGCGCACACCTGGTGGGGCACGGGAACGGTGCCGTCGCCGCGCTCATCGCCGCCGCCCGCCGACCCGACCTCGTCCGTTCCCTCGCCCTCGTCCAGCCCTCCGCCTTCACGGCCGCCGCCCACCATCCCATCGTCGCCGACCTGCTCGACCGGATGCGCGACGGCGCCCCGGGCATCCCGGACGACGTCACCCCGGAGCGGTATCTGCGTGCGTCCACCGAGGGATTGGGGATGGCCATGCCCGAGCCCACCCCGCGCCGACTCCGTGCCGTCGCCACCTCGATGGGGGAACGCCCCATCTGGGAGGCGGAGATCCCGCTGGAGGCCATCCGGGACGCCGCTCCGCCGGTTCTGGTGATCTGCGGGTCCTGGGAGCACGCACCGGTCGCGTACCGCGAGCATGTGGGGCTACCCCTCGTGGCCGTGGCCGAGTCCCTCACGGACTCCCTCGGGGGCCGCCTCCTGCGGGTACCCGGGTACTACCCGCACACCCAGGAGCCCGCCGTCGTCAACGCCGCCCTACGAAAGTTCTGGGGCCGACCGAACGTTCGAGACAGTGGCGGCCCGCCCTCCGCGAGATCCGGACGTATCTCGCCCCGGTGCCCTTGGTGAGGGTGTGGCGCGCCTGGTGGCAACTCGGCAAACCCGAACAGGGCACCGCCGCCCACCACGAAGCACCCGGCGAGGTCCGCGACCGACCCACCATTCCCGCCATTCGCACCGAACTCGCCGAACTCGCCGAACGACACTCACAAACGTCTCCCACTTCCCGCCTCGTGAACATCCGTACGACGCCCCCTCCCGGCCGGGCCGACGGGCACACTAGTCAGCGATACCAGCTAGATAGCCCTGCTACTGTATCGCCGCATGAATGCGGAGCGGCACAGCCAATGGCTGCGTGGCGTACTGGACTTGTGCGTCCTGAGCCTGCTTGCCGACGGTGAGAGTTACGGGTATCGGCTCGCCCAGGCGCTGGAGGCGGCCGGCCTCGGCGCGATTCGCGGTGGCACGTTGTATCCCGTCCTGCTGCGCCTCGAACGCGACGGGTTGATCTCGTCGCGTTGGGGTGTGGGCGATGCGGGCCCGGCTCGCAAGTACTACCGGTCGACGCCCCTGGGCGAGGGGGAACTGCGCGCCGCGGCGGACGAATGGTCCGTGTTCGCCGCGCGTGTGGGCACGATGTTGGAAGGGGTGCGACAGTGATCGACGATCCCGATTGGCTCGACGTGTTGGCGGGTGAGCTCCGACTCCGCGGGCTGCCGGAGGATCAGGTGACCCGGGTGCTGGGGGAGGCCCGGGCCCATCTGTGGGACGCGGGCGAGGACCCCGCCCGCGCGTTCGGTACACCCTCGGCCTACGCGGCGGCGGTACACGAAAGCCTCGGCACGCCACCGATTCCGGCGCGACGACGGGTGGTTCGCGCGGAGGCGCCTCGGCTGCAGGCCACGGGCATCGGCAAGCGGCACGGCCGGCACCGCCTGCTGCACGACGTGGACCTGACCGTGCACGCCGGCGAGGTGGCCGCGATCGTCGGCGCCAACGGCTGCGGCAAGAGCACGTTCCTGCGCATCTGCGCGGGAGTCGAGCGCGCGCACGCGGGCCGCGTCGTGGTGCGCGGCTCGATCGGCTACTGCCCGCAGGGCGGGGGAACCAGCGATTTCCTCACCCCCGACGAGCATTTCGTCCTCGTCGGCGCCGGTCGCGGGCTCGGTCGCGACCGCTCGCGCGGAGCCGGTCGGGCCTTGGCCGAACACCTGTGGTGGCCCCGGCCGGCGCCCATCGCGGCCGCGCGCCTGTCGGGCGGCACCCGACAGAAACTCGAGGTGATCCTGACCGCGCTCGGAGACCCGGACGTACTCCTCCTCGACGAGCCCTACCAGGGCTTCGACCGCGATTCGTACAGGTACTTCTGGGACCGGGTCCGGGAATGGGCGAACGAGGGCCGGGCGATCGTCGCGGTCACCCACCTGCTCGACCGGCTCGAACGCGCCGACACCGTCGTCGACCTGACGCCATCCCCCCACGCGGCCCGGGGTGTTCGCGGCCGGCACCATCCGAAGGGAACCCAACCGCGGTGAGGCGACTGTCGACCATAGCCGAGATGACGGGTCGGGAAATCCTGCGCCGCCGCGCGGTGCTCTTCCTCCTGCTGCTGTTTCCGCTGCCGTTCTATCTGCTCCAACGCGCCGAGCACCCCGGACAGGCGATCAGGTTCCTGTTCGTGGGCCTGAGTTGGGCGATCAGCGGCTCCGCCGTGTTCGTCGCGCACAGCGGGCGCGCCATCGACCCGCGGCTGCGCCTCTCGGGCTACCGTGCCCACCACCTGTGGATGGGCAGGATGTCGGCCCTGTGGCTGATCGGGACGGTGGTGACGCTGCCCTACCTGGCGCTCGTCGTGGTGGATCAACCACACGTGCGCCACGGTGCGCTCGCCGTGGCGATGGTGCTGTGTGTGGCCGTGGCGGCACCGTTCGGCCTGCTCCTGGGCGCCGTGGTGTCAGGCGAGTTCGAGGGCACGCTGCTGTTGCTCGTCACCGTCGGGATGCAGATGGTCGCCGACCCCGCGACGACCACGGCACGACTGATGCCGTTCTGGTCGGGGCGCGAGATCGGTACCTACGCGATCGACCACACCGATACCGGCTTCCTCGTGCGCGGCGTCGCCCACGGCCTGGCGTGCGCCCTCCTGTTCTCGCTCGCGTTGGCCGTGGTCTCCGCGCTCCGGCTCCGGCGCCGGCGGCATCTGCGGACGTTGCCGGCGAACTGACCCTGATACCGCCGGGTCGCCTCTCGGGGCGGCCCGGCCGGGACGCCGCGACGGCGTGGGCCGTCCGGTGGCCGCTCTCGCGCCGAACGAGAGGACATGGGTGACGATGCTCGCCCTGAAGGGTCTGACCAAGCGGTACGGGAGCAGGACCGTCGTCGACGATCCGACGCTGGATGTCGCATCCGGCGCGGTGACGGGCATCCTCGGTCCGAACGGCGCGGGAAAGTCCACGACGATGCGCATGATCGTGGGCCTGGACCGTCCGACGGCGGGCACCGCGTTGATCGACGGGAAACCCTACGCGGAACTGACCCATCCGCTGCGCCGGGTCGGTGCCCTGCTCGACGCCGGCGCCGTGCATCCGAAGCGCAGTGCCCATCGGCACCTGCTCGCCATGGCCCGCAGCAATGGGCTGGGCGCGCGGCGCGTGGACGAGGTGCTCGATCTCGTTGGGCTCGCCGATGTGGCAGGGCGGCCCGCCCGCTCGTTTTCCTTGGGCATGCGGCAGCGGCTGGGTATCGCGGGCGCAATTCCGGGCGATCCGGCGGTGCTTTTGCTCGACGAGCCGGTCAACGGCCTCGACCACGACGGCGCGGTGTGGATGCGCGCCTTCCTGCGCGGGTCGGCGGCCGAGGGACGCACGGTGTTCGTGTCGAGCCACCTGATGAGCGAGATGGAGACGGTCGCCGATCGGCTGGTGCTCCTCGGGCGGGGCCGGCTCATCGCCCACCGCCCGATCGCGGACCTCCTCGCGCACGCGTCCCGCCCGATCGTGCGGGTCCGGGGACCCGAACCGGACCGATTGCGCGCGCTCGCACGGCGGTTGGCCGTCGAGGGGGCCTGCGTGCGGTGGTCGGCGCCGACGGTGATGGTCGTCACCGGTCACACCGCCGAGCGTGTCGGCGACGTCGCCCACGAGTTGCGTGTCGCACTGCACGAACTACGCGCGGTCGAGACGTCACTGGAGGACGCGTACGTGGAACTCGTCGGCGGCAGCGTCGAGTTCTCGGGCCGGCGTGACGGATCCGGCGGGCGACACGAGGTGGCCGCACCATGACGGCGTCCATGCGCGACGGCGCGCTCCCGGCGGCGAGACCACGGGCCCTTCGCCGGGTCCGGGGCGGCGGTCTGCCGGGAGCCGTGGCCGCCGAGTGGACCAAACTCCGGTCATTGGGCTCGACCTGGATGCTCCTGCTCGCGGCGGTCGTCACCATGGCCGCGGGCACCACGCTCCTGGGCCTGGCCACGCACGCCGAGCAGGGCGCGGACGCCGCGGCGAGGGTGAGCGATCCGGCCACCCCCGTGGCGATGTACCCGGTCGTGTTCGTCACGGCCGCCCTCGCGGCGTCATCGGTCACCGGCGAATACGTCACCGGCACGATCGTCACCACGTTGCAGTGTGTCCCCGATCGCACCCGGCTGATGCTCGCCAAGTGCATCGCGGTGGCAGTCGTCGTCCTCGCGATCGGATGTGTGCTCGGAGCTCTCGGCATCCTCGCCGGCGCCCTGGCGTTCGAGACCACCGGGTTCGACCGCGTGCGCGCGCTCGACCGCACGGTCGCCATCGCCGTCCATCCGACGCTCACGAGTCTCCTGGCCCTCGGTCTGGCGGCGCTGACCCGCAACGCGACCGCCACCCTCGTCACGATGTTCGTGTTGCTGATCCTCGCCCCGGTGACCCTGTCCGCCACCGGCGCGGCCGCCGCACACGACGTGGCGCAGGCACTTCCGCAGGCCGCCGGCGCCCGCTTCACCGCGAACACCCCCGCCCCATACGGCCGAGGCCCGGCACTGCTCATCCTCGCGATGTGGGCCGCCGCTGCGGGCATCGCGACGGCGACGCTGCGACGGCGCGACGCGTGAACCCGCGCGACGGCACGGGACGCCGATCGGGCCCGGAGCCGTGCCGGATTCGGCCGCCCAACAGTCCCCGTCCCCTGCGCCCCGACCACCCCCGGGGCGCCGCCATGGAATGCGCGGCCTATCGGCGTCTGCTCGCCGAGCGGTTGCCCGAACCCGACGCGTTGCCGGACGACCAGAGCCGCGCGATGTCCGTGCCCTGGTCCCTGTCCATCGACTCGCTACGTGGCCCGGTCGAGCGATCCCGGTTGACCTCGCCCGCCGACGAATGTCTAGAATATCGATTCTAGAGTCTCCGTTCTAGGGCTGTGTCGAGATGGAGTCAGGACATGGACATGGATACGACGGATCGATCGACGGCGAAGGCCGGGCTCGGGGCCGGGGCGGATGCGGCTCCGTCGGTCTTGTGGAAGGCGTTTCGCGTGCTGGAGGCGTTCAGTCACAGCCGGCGTGTGCTGACACTCGCCCAGATCGTGCGCCGAAGCGGGCTGCCCAAGTCCACCGCGCATCGAGTGCTCGCGATGCTGCTCGAGGTCGGCGCGGTCGAGCAGCACAGCGAGGGCTACCGGATGGGACTGCGGATGTTCTCGTTCGGCACGCTCCCTCCGGAGGTCGCGCTGCGCGACGCCGCCCTGGTGCACCTGGAGGAGCTGCATCGGGTGACCGGCCAGACGTTGCATCTCGCGATCCTGCGCGACGGCGACGCCGTCTACCTGGAGAAGCTCCGCAGCCGCCGATACGACCGCTCCCCGGCCCTGGTCGGCGGTCGACTCCCGGCCCACTGCACCGCGATCGGCAAGGCCATGCTCGCCCACTCGACGGAACGCACCGTCGCCGAGGTACTGGCCGCACCACTGGAACGGCGCACCACCCATTCGCTGACCTCACCGGCGCTCATCCGCCGACACCTGACCACGATCCGGACCGTCGGCTACGCCGTCGACCGTGAGGAGGCCGTCGACGGGATGGCCTGCGTCGCGGTCCCGGTGCTGGTCGACGGCCGGCCCGTCGCCGCGGTGTCGGTCGGCTTCGCGGCGGCGGCCGGCAGCGGCGCCGTACTGATCGACCCGCTGCGCCGCACTGCCGCGGCGATCTCCCGGTCGCTCCCGGCCGGATCGGCCGGTCGGCTGATTGCGACCGGTGGGTAGGGTGGCGGCCATGGACAAGACCAGCGCGAACCGGGACCGGATCCTGGACGCGGCGGAGCGGCTGTTCAGCACCCGAGGCTATGCGGACGTGACCGTCGGTCAGGTCTGCCGGGCTTCCGGTTTCCCGGTGGGTTCGATCTACCATCACTTCACCAACAAGTACGGTCTCCTGGCGGCGGTGTTCGAACGATCCTCCGGCCTCTTCTTCGAATCGCTGCCGGCCGTGGACGACCTGCCCGGTGACCCGCTCGACCGACTCGGGGCCTTCTACGACGCGGCCGCGCACGTGATCGGCGACCGGGTGCTGTTCATGCGGCTGATGTTCCTGCTGCAACTCCAGGAGGACAAGGACGGGACCATCGCGCCGCTGGTACATGAAGCACGCCGTCGGGTGCGGACCGAGCTGATCACGGTGATCGAACCGGTCGCACGCAGCTGCGGCGTCTCCGAACCGACGCAACTCGCCCTGGAACTGGCGGAGTTGACCATGTCGTTCACCGCCGGCCTGGTGGTCTTCACCGACGCCGAGGCGGTCGGAATCCCCTCCGGGATCCACCGCCTGCGCCAACTGGTCCTGGCCACCATCAGGGATGACGCGGGCCGAGAGGGCCCCGCCCGGGAGAACGACACGCGCTAGCCCCGCCTCGGCGGCCCGCGGCGCGGGAAGGCCGAATCAGGCCAGGAACACCACGGTCAGCGCCGCGATCACGCCCGATCCGGACAGTACGGCGATCGCCCCCTCGCGCGGCGGCCTCCCGTTCGCGGTGAACGCGGCCAGGACCGCCGCGACGAAGCTGCTCGCGGCGGCGCGCCGATCCAACGGGTCAACGTGTGCGCGCTGTCGGCCATGCCGATCCGGGACTCGGGCACGAACTCGGCCGACAGCGACGGGATCGCTGCGTACCCCAGACTCACCATCACCCCGATCGCGAAGCTCGCCGTCACCTCCCGGTACGGCCGATCGTGCGCCGCGGTCAGCACACCGAACCCGCCCACTCCCGCGAGTCCGGCCGCCACGAAAGTGAAGCGGGCGCCGAAGCGCACGACCGACCGGCGCGGCGATCATGGACGCGATCGTCATGCCGCCCCGCGACACCGGGACCGGTCCCGTCCCCAGGACGACCGGGAGCACCGAGCACACGGCCACGGCGGCACAACCCCGGAACAGCACCCGGTACCCCGGGTACAGCCGATTCAACAGGCCGGCGGCTGCGATGTCCGGCAGTACGGGCGATCCGTTCCGCCGGCCGGGACGACCGAACACCGACCCCTCCGGCCGCACGGCCGTGCCACCCGGGTGTCCCGGCCACCGGAACGATCCTCCCCAAGCGTGCGCGGCGCGCCCGAGACTCGCAGGCGTGGATGCGATCACCACCACACCCCGCCCGCCACGGCGCGACCGAGCGGCCCGTCGACCACTTCCCGGCGGCACCCGCGCCTGTACGGGTGCCGCCCCGCGTGGGGGGCATCCACGCGACATCCAGGCGACTCACCCCATGGGAGCCCAACACATGAGCAACACGATCGTCACGTCCGATGTGACGGTGGGAGAACACACCCTCCGGGTCAACCGCGCCGGCCAAGGCAACGCCGAGACGATTCTCTTCCTCCACGGTTCGGGGCCCGGCGCCACCGGACTGTCCAACTTCGCCGGCACCATCGACGCCCTGTCCGACGCCTACGACTGCCTGGTCGTGGACCAGGTCGGGTGGGGTGACTCCAGCCACCCCGAGCACACCCCGCCCGGCTCGCGCCTGCGGCAGAACGTCGCGGCCTGTCTCGGCCTGCTCGACGAACTGGGCCTGGAGCGGGTCCACCTCGTCGGCAACTCGCTGGGCGGCGCACTCGCGCTGCACCTGCTGGTCCGCGCTCCCGAGCGGTTCGGCAAAGCCGTCCTCATGGGCGCCGCCGGCGCGGGGAACACGACCACGCCGACGGCCGCGATGATGCGGCTGATCACCTTCTACGACGACCCCACCGCGCGATCGATGGCCGAGTTGATCTCGTTCATGCTGTACGACCCCACGCTGTTCGGCGACCGGCTCGGCGCCATCGCCGAGGAACGCCTGGCGATGGCCATTCGCCCCGAAGTCGAGCGCTCACACCGGCAGACCTTCACCATGGCACCCGGCGCCGGCCCCGGGCTGCCCGAGATCGCGCTCGAGCGGATCACCAACGACGTGCTGCTCGTGCACGGACGCGAGGACGTGATCGTCCCGCCCGAGGGCAGCGAGTGGTTCGCCCGCCGGATCCCCAATGCCCGGCTGTACCTGGTTCCGCACTGCGGCCACTGGGCGCAGATCGAACAGGCCGACCGATTCCAGGCCGTGACCCGCGCCTTCCTCGCCGGCGCCCTGTAGGCCCACCGCACGCGCCTCCCGTATCACCCGAAAGTCGTCCCACCGCGCACTCGTCCCCGCACCGCCATCCACCGAACAAGGGAGCAGGACCAGACCATGAACATCGTGAGCGCCCTGGGCTACGTCGTCGTACGAGGCCCCCTGGAGGCGTGGCAGCGGTTCGGCCCCGAGATTCTCGGATTGCAGCCCGCCCCCTCGGCCGACCCGGACACCCTCCTGTTCAAGACCGACAGCCGCTCGTGGCGGCTGGCGATCGAAGCCGGCGAACCCGCCGGCCCACAGTCCCTGGTCGCCCTGGGCCTCGAGGTCAGGTCGGCAGAGCGGTTGGAAGCCCTCGCCGACACGCTGCGCTCGCGCGGCATCGAGGTGCACGAGGACCCCGACCTGGCCGAACGTCGCCGGGTCCGCGGCCTGATCGTGTTCCGCGACGCGACCGGGAACACCCTCGAGGCGTACTGGGGCCCGAGTGTCGACAAGACCGGCTTCACCTCACCCCGCGGCGTCACCTTCGTCGCCGGCGAGACCGCCGCAGGCGAGATCGGCATCGGCCACACCTTCCTGCTGGCCGAAGACGTCGCCCAAGCCGCCGCCTTCTACACCGAGCACCTCGGCTTCAAACTCTCCGACACGATCGCGTTCGGCCCGCAGTCCGCACACTTCCTGCACTGCAACCCCCGCCACCACTCCATCGCCTTCGCCGCCCTGCCGGGAGCACCGGCCTCGGGCCTGGGCCACCTGATGCTCGAAGTCACCACCCTGGAAGCCGTCGGTCGGGCCCTGGACGCCGTCCAGGAACAGGAGATGCCCATCCCGCTGTCCATCGGCGAACACAGCAACGACCGGATGACCTCGTTCTACGTCCGCACCCCCTCCGGTTTCGACATCGAATACGGCTACAACGGCCGGGTCATCGACGACCGGGACTGGACCGTCAGCCATTACGAGTCGCCCAGCAACTGGGGACACCGCTTCGCCGCCGTGCCCGGCCCCACGACCGACTGAACCGAGAAAGAGCCCGTCATGTTCGACGTCAACGAGCTGGTACAGCCCGAACAAGGGTTGATCAACCCCGGCATCTACACCGACCCCGAGGTCTACCAGGCCGAACTGGAACGGGTCTTCGCCCGCAGCTGGCTCTTCCTGGCGCACGACACCCAAATTCCCGAGCCGGGCAGCTTCGTGCAGACCTATATGGCCGAGGACCCGGTCCTGGTGGTTCGCCAACGGGACGGGTCGGTCAGGGCGTTCCTGAACCAGTGCCGGCACCGGGGCATGCGCATCTGCCGCGCCGACGAGGGCGTCGCCCGCGCGTTCACCTGTACCTATCACGGCTGGGGCTACAACCTGGCCGGCGAACTGGTCAACGTGCCGATGCAGGACCGGGCGTACCACGACGAGATCGACAAGGCCGCGTGGGGCCCGACGCAGGTGCCGCGCCTGCACAACCACAAGGGCTTCATCTTCGGCACGTGGGACGAGAGCGCACCCTCCTTCGAGGACTACCTCGGCGACATGCTCTGGTACTTCGACGCCCTCGCCGACCGCTACGACGCGGGCCTGACCCTGGTACCCGGCGCCACCAAATGGGTCATCGACTGCAACTGGAAGTTCGCCGCCGAACAGTTCGCGAGCGACATGTACCACGTGCCCTCCTCGCACGCCTCCGCACTGGTCGCCCTGATCGAAGACCCGGCAATACTGGCCGAGTTCCAGCAGCAGAGCACCGCCGCACCCGGCCGGCAGTACGCCGGCAACGGCCACGGCTCGGGCTTCGGCCTGCGCCCCGACATGGTGCCCACCCAGGCAGGGCCCGACTTCGACGCGTGGGTCGTGGCCAACCGTGAACAGATCTACCGCCGCATCGGCGAACAGCGTGCGCTGGCCGTCAACGGACACAACACCGTCTTCCCCAACTTCTCCTGGCTGACCATCAACAACACCATGCGGGTCTGGCATCCGCGCGGCCCCGGCCAGATCGAGGTCTGGTCCTGGACCTACCTGCCCAAGGACGCCGACGAGCGGGCCAAGCAAGCCGTTCGCACCAGCACCATCCGCACCTTCAGCGCGGCCGGCGTCTTCGAGACCGACGACGGCGAGAACTGGACGGAGATCCAACAGGTGCTGCGCGGCCACCAGGCGCGCAAGACCACCTTCAACGCGAGGATGGGCCTGGGCCACGAGCGGCACGGCACCGACGGGATGCCGGGCCGGGTCACCGACGACATGTACACCGAGATGGCCGCCCGCGGCATGTACCGACGCTGGGCCGACCTGATGTCGGGGCTGAGCTGGCCGGAGATCACCGAGCGGGACAAGGCCCGGCAGCAGCGGGAACAGGAGGCACACCGCGCATGAGCAACACCACCACCACACCACCACCACCACAACGACGCACCGACGTCGACCTCGCGACCCGCTACGACATCGAGCGCTTCCTCTACCTGGAGGCCGAACTCCTGGACGACCAGAAGTTCGAGGACTGGTTGGAACTCTTCGACGACGACGTCCACTACTGGCTGCCGACCCGGACCACCCGAACCGTCCGCGAACGCGACCTGGAAATCGCCGGCCCGGACGGGGCGGCCTTCTTCGACGACGACAAGGCATTCCTGACCGGTCGCGTACGCCGATTGGCCTCCGGCCGCTCGTGGTCGGAGGAACCCCCCTCCAGGACCCGCCGGTTGCTCACCAACATCCGACCGAACCGGTTGGAATCCGGCGAGTTCGAGGTCCGGGTCAACTTCCACGTCCTGCGCAGTCGGGCGGAACGCCACCACGACACCTTCTTCGGCGAACGTACCGACCTGCTGCGCCGCATCCCGCAGGAGCCGGGATTCCACATCGCCCGACGCCGGATCGTGCTGGACACCACCACGCTTCTGGCCCCGAGCATCAGCATCTTCCTGTGAGCGGACTCTTCCAATGAGCGAATACAACCGGGAGCCGTGGATCCGAGCCGGTCGGGTCGACGAGTTCCCCGAGGACCAGGCCGTGCGGCTGGACACCACCCCACCGGTGTCGGTGTTCCGGTCCGGGGGCGAGCTGTTCTGCGTCGACGACACCTGCACCCACGAGGACTTCTCCCTCGCGGACGGTTGGGTGGAGGACGGTACGGTGGAATGTCCGCTGCACCTGGCCAAGTTCTGCCTGCGCACCGGCGCGGCGCTCGCCGCACCCGCGTACCGGCCGCTGGCCACGCACGAGATGCGGGTCGACGGGGCGGATGTGTACGTGCGCATCGCCCGGGGCGACGACACCTCGAGCGAGCGGCGATGCCCGGGCACGATCGGCTCCGAGGCCGGCGGTTCGCGCCCGGTCGGTGCGGACGCGGGCGGCCGGGACGCGGAAGGGACCGGCCATGGGGTGGCTTGAGGGTTCGTCGATCCTGGTCACCGGCGGCGGATCCGGCGTCGGTCGCGCCGTGGTCGAGCGCTTCGTCGCCGAAGGCGCACGGGTGGTCGTGTTGGACCGGTCCGCCGAGCGGCTGGACGAACTCACCACCGTGTTGGGCGATTCGATCCGTACCGTGGTCGGCGACGTGACCCGCTACGAGGATCACGAGCGCGCGTGTGCGTGCGCAGAGGAAGCGTTCGGCGGCCTGGACACCTTCGTCGGCAATGCCGGACTGTGGGACTTCGCCCGGTCGTTGACCGACACGCCCGCCGACGTCCTGGCCGCCGGTTTCGACGAGTTGTTCGCGGTCAACGTCAAGGGCTACCTGCTGGGCGCGAAGGCCGCGGTGCCGCTGCTGCGCAGGTCGCGCGGCAGCATCGTGTTCACCCTGTCCAACGCCTCCTTCTACCCCGGGCCCGGGGGTGGGCCGGTGTACACCGCGGCCAAGCACGCGGGCTTGGGCCTGGTACGGCAACTCGCCTACGAACTGGCTCCGGACATCCGGGTGAACGCGGTCGCCCCGGGCCCGATGGCGACCGGCCTGAGCGGTCCGAAGGCGATGGGACTGGCGGACACCACGATCGCCCGGGAGGTGCCCATCGACCGCATCGTGACCGAGCAGTCCGCGCTCGGCGTCGCGGTCCGGGCCGAGGACGGCGTCGGACCGTACGTGCTGCTCGCCGCGCGCGAGTCGGCGACCGCGACGGGAGCCGTGATCGACATCAGCACCACCGGCATCCCGCGTCGGCCCCCGGCCCCCGGAGGGCAGGCCGGGTGACCCACTGCGGATGAATGTCCGAACGCGTCGACCGGCGTGCCGAATCGGC
>NZ_JBHTVA010000098.1:0-35631 GCF_042793325.1 Embleya sp. NPDC056575 | reverse complement strand
CGCCGGAACCCCCCGGCGACCGGCGTCGGCCGTCGCGCACACTCCCCGGACGGGTGCCTCAGGCCGCCACCGGCGCCGCCACCCCCGCCAGCCGCCCGGTCAGATGAGCGATACGCGCCGACGCGAGCCCGTCCCCGTACGGACTGGCCGTCGCGGCCAACCGAGCCAGCCGCTCCCCGGAGTCGGCCAGCCACGACCGCGCCGTGTCGCCCAACTCCGGACCCGGCCGGACCAGCACGGCGAAGCCCGCGTCGATCGCCTCCGGACGCTCGGTGGAGCGACGCACCACCAGCAGCGGCCGGCCGAGGACCGTGCACTCCTCCTGGATGCCGCCCGAGTCGGAGACCAGCAGCGCGGCATGCCGGGCCAGGGCCAGGAACTCGCCGTAGCCCACCGGCTCGACGGCGGTGATCCGCCCGAGCAGCGCGGCCGGGCCGAACCGGTCGACGGCGGCGCGGGTACGCGGATGCATCGGGAACAGCACCGGCGTGCCGGCCCGGGCGATGGCGTCCAGTTCGGTCAGCACGGCCCGCAGCGCCTCGGCGGTGTCGGTGTTCTCGGGGCGGTGCACGGTGGCCAGGACGTAGCCGTCGGGCCGCAGGCCGTACCCGGCGAGCAGCGCGGCCCGCGCGGCCCGGTCGGGGAGTCGGCGCCGGACCACCTCGACCACGGTGTTGCCGGTGACCTCGATGCGGCTCTCGTCGACCGACTCGGCGCGCAGGTTGGCCGCGTTGGTGGCGGTGGCGGCGCACAGGACGTCGGCGACGTGGTCGACCATGACCCGGTTGTGCTCCTCGGGCATCGCCCGGTCGAAGCTGCGCAGCCCGGCCTCGACGTGGACGAGCGGGATGTCCCGGGCGTTGGCCGCCAGCGCGCCGGCGAGGGTGGCGTTGGTGTCGCCCTGGACGATCACCGCGACCGGCCGCCGCTCGGCGAAGGCGTCGTCGAGCTGGTCCAGCGAGTGGGCGATCTGCCCGGCGCGCGGACGCCCGCCGACACCGGTCAGCAGTTCGGGGCGGGGCAGGTCCAAGTCGCGCAGGAAACGCCCGGACATCGCCTCGTCCCAGTGCTGGCCGGTGTGCACCAGCCGGGCGGCGGGGCCGAGTTCGTGGATCAGCGGGGCGAGCTTGACCAGTTCGGGACGGGTGCCGAGGACGACGGCGACACTGGCGGCGGGCAGGTGGGGCACGTTCACGTACGGATCTCCGAGCCGGGGGCGGGCGGTGGCAAAGAATCGGGGTCAGGCTTCGAGCGCGGTGGGTACGCCCGCGAGCTCGACCTCGGCGTTGCGCCGGGTCTTCGCCCACCCGTTGCGGCCGCGCGCGAGCCGGACGGCGGCCCGGGCGGCGACCACGAACAGGTGGTAGGTGTACAGCCACATCAGGACGCCCCACCCCAGTCCGGTGAGCCATCCGCGGTCGGCGTACACCTGTTTGCGATAGGCCAGGCCCCACGCCACCATCGGCACCGCGGCGAGTACGAACGCGGCGGCCATCACCGGCCCGAACCGCAACTGGAAGTCGGCCGTCTCGTCGGGGAACACGATCAGCCCGACCCCGGTGATCGCCAGGGACAGTGGCGTGAGCAGCACCAGCAGGACGCACACCAGCGGCTGGAGGAAGGTGTAGAGCACCTCGGCCTTGCCCGACGGGCGGTAGTGCGGGGACGCCAGCACCCGCCGCGTGTAGCGCAGGCACTGGAGGTTGCCCTGGGCCCAGCGGGTGCGTTGGGCCAGGAAGCGGCGGGAGGAGGGCAGGCCCTCCTGGGAGACCCGCGCCTCGGCGACGTGGGTGAGCCGCCAGCCCGCCAGGCGCAGTTCGAGGCCGGATTCGTAGTCCTCCAGCAACGCACGCTCGGGCCATGGCCGACCGTCCTCGCCCGCGAGCGAGTCGAGGGCGGCGAGCCGGACGAACTGACCGTTGCCGCCCAGTCCGACACTGCCGGTACGCCGGCGCAGCAGCTGCATGCCGGTGTTGTTGGCGCGGAACTCGATGTCCTGCATGCGGACCAGGAGCCGGGCCCGGGCGTTGGCGAACCGGCCGCGCTCGGGCAGCGGGCGCGGGTCGTCGACGTTGCGCATGCGTACGCCGATCTGTACTGCGCCGGTGTCGGGACGGCCCATCGCCTTGTCGGTGCAGACCATCGCGAGGGCGCCGGGGTCGAGCAGGCCGTCGGCGTCGATCACGCCGACGATCATCCGCGCGGGGTCGGCGTCGGCGGGGAGCCGAGCGCGGATCTCGCGGTAGGCGGCGTTGAGCGCGGCGCCCTTGCCCACGCGCGCGTCCGGGCGCCGGCGGCTGACCAGGTGCACCCGCTCGTCGTGCTCGGCGGCGGCCAGGACCAGTTCCGCGGTGCGGTCGTCGCTGTGGTCGTCGACGATCCACAGGTGCGCGTGCGGGGCGGAACGACGCAGGCCCGCGAGGGTCTGCGCGACCACGGCCTCCTCGTCGCGGCAGGGGACGACCAGGTGCCATTCGAAGGCGGTCGGGTCGCCGGGATCGGCCGGCCGGTTGTGTCGGAAGGCGTGCCGGGTGCCGGCCCAATAGAGCAGGAAGCGGCCGAACACCAACAGCATGTAGACGAGCAGGCCGAGCGACAGCGCGGTGGCCGCCCAGAGAATGCCGGTCTGGTGGGCAAGGACATACTCACGCACAGCGCCGGGGATGAAACTACCTCCAGTTCGAATCCAAGGCACATGTGCTCACATGGTTGTTGTTTGGGTGCACAAAACGCCTCATGCACCATCGAATCTAAGGCAAATTCGGACAATTTCCAACCCGAAAGCCACGTGGCGCGCCTCACCCGGACCGACACGCGGGCGCCGATACCCGCGCCGGCGCCCACCCGACGGGTTAGTTTCGTCCCATGAGACGACCCGTCGGGTCCGGTTCACATCTCATGGCTCGGCGAGACGCTTCGGCGCCCCCGCGCCTCGGACCGGCCGCGGTATGGGCACAGTGGGGACGGCTCGGGGAGCGACGGCGGATCGTCGGATGGACCCTCGCCTGCGCGTGCTCGATCGCCGTATATCTGTATGTGCGCCACCTCAGCCACCCGTCCATGGTCGACCTCGTCGTCTACCGCGCCGAGGGGCTGGCGGTGCGCGAGGGGATCGACCTGTACGGCCCGCTGAACACGCCGCACGGCCTGCGCGCCACCTACCCGCCGTTCGCCGCCCTGTTGTTCGTGCCGTTCACCTACCTGCCGCCGCGCGTGCTGCTCGGGGTCGGCGTCGCGGTGAACCTGCTGCTCGTCGCGGTCGTGGTGCGCCTGTCGACGCGGTTGGTGGATCCCGAGGGGCGTCGGCTCGGGCCGGCGGTGGTGCCGGCGGCCACGACGTTCGCCATCTGGTTCGAGCCGGTGTTCACGACCATGCGGTACGGGCAGGTCAATCTCGCCGTGGCGGCCATGGTCCTGTGGGACTTCACCCGGCCGCGCGGGGTGGTGCCGCGCGGGGTGGTGCTCGGGATCGCGACCGGGATCAAGGTCACCCCGGCGGTGTTCGTCGTGTACCTCCTCCTCACCGGGCGGCGCCGTGAGGCGGGCACGGCGCTGGCGGCGGCGGCGGCGACCGTGGCGTTCTCCGCGATGGTGCTGCCGGAGGTCACCCGACGCTTCTGGACCGACCTGGTCTTCGATCCGGAGCGGGTCGGGCGGCTGGAGAACGCCGCGAACCAGTCGATCCGCGGCCTGCTCACCCGGCTCGCCGGCAGTCGCGACCTCGGCCTCGGCTGGAGCGCGGTGATCGTCGTGCTGAGCCTGCTCGGCTTGTGCTGCACGCTGATCGCGTACCGGCGGTGCGGGGACGCGTGGGGCCTGCCCGCGTGCGCGGTGACCGGATTGCTGGCGAGTCCGATCTCGTGGAGCCACCACTGGGTGTGGTGCGTACCCATCGCCCTGCTGCTGTGGACCACGCTGCACGGCCCGCACACCCGGGCGCACACCGCGCTGTTCGCCGGTCTCCTGGTTTTTCCGAGCTTCCTGGTCTGGTCGGTGCCACACCTGCCCGATCAGGAGTGGCACATGACGGATTTCGAACTGTTCCGCTCGTCCTGCTACGTGGCCTACGGCCTGGCCTTCCTTCTGGTGGCCGCCCAACCGGGCCGGGTACGCCCGACGCGTGTGCCGCGCTCTCCGGTCGAGTTCACTGCCGGAATCCGGCAATGACCCGCGCGCGGGCGGACCCTAGGCTCGGCGGATGATCGTCGGGCCGGTTCCCGGGGGGAATCGGTCGAGGTACGGAGGACGCATGGGCAGGATCCGCATACGCTCGGCGGCCGTCGCCGCGGTGGCGCTCGGGGTGGCCGCGGTCGGGTGTTCCACGTCGGAGGACGAATCCGGCGGCACCCCCACCCGGGTGAACACGGCGATGGGCACGACCACGTTCCACGCCAAGGGATCGACCACGGCGGTGGCCGGCGGCACCCAGGAGATCTGGTCCGACCCCCAGCAGGGCATGCACATCGTGATCACGATCGGCGGGACCGAACGCGCCGGCGAGATGTTCTGCCACGGCACGGACCTGTACCTGAGCACCGACCTCGCGGTGGAATCGTTGCGCAAGGCGGGCGGCGCGGCCTACGACGTCCCCGCGGACCTGAAGCAGTCCTTCGTGCGGGGACCCGCCAGGGACGGGTGCGGCATGTTCTACGAGGTCGCCTCTTCGGCCAAGGAGGACAGGAAGCTCGCCACCACCATCGCCGGCGTGCCGGCCACCGCGATGGTCGCCCGCCAGGCCACCACCACCGACACCTACTTCATCGCCAAGGACAAGCCCTACGTACTGCGGCTGGACTCCAACCGCGCCGGCCACGTCTCCACCACGACCTACGACTCCTTCGGCGCCCCGGTGAGCATTCGACTGCCGACCGAGGACCGGATCGTCTCCATGGACGACTTCCGAACCAGGGCCACCCTCCCCCGCTGACCCCGCGCCCACCCCGCCTCACCCGAACCCTTCGGCGGCCGGGAACGCCGTTAGGGTGGCGGCATGGTGAAGCGTGGCCCGTACGGGAAGGGTGAGGCGAAGCGGCGGGAGATTCTTCGGGTCGCGCTGGAGGTTTTCGCCGAGGAGGGATACCGGGGGACGTCGCTGCGCAAGGTGGCGGCGCGGTGTGATCTGAGCCTGCCGGGGTTGATGCACTACTTCGCGTCCAAGGAAGACCTGTTGACGCAGGTGCTTCGGGCTCGGGACGAGGAGAACGGGCGGCTCTGGAACGAGTACGAGGGGCCCGATCCGCATCTGGAGATCGTGCGCGCGGGGGCGCGGGCGGCCGGGTTGATCGAGCTGTTCGTGTCGATGGCGGCGGCCGGCAGCGATCCGGGGCATCCGGCGCACGCGTTCTTCGCCGAGCGGTATCCGCGGGTGCGCGGCCAGATCCGGGAGCTGTTGGCCCGGCAGGCGCGCAACGGCGTGATCGAGAGCACGATTCCGCCGGAGCGACTGGCGGCGCTGGTGCTGGCGGTGGCCGACGGTATCCAGTTGCAGTGGCTCAACGATCGTTCGGTGGACATGGAGCAGGCACTCGAAGACCTGTTGGAACTGATCGCGCGGCCGCGCCCCGAATAGCGCCCGCGCCCCGGGCAGGGGTGGGCGGGGAACCCACGGGGAAGGGGCCCCCGCCCACCCGACTCGCCGCGCTCAGCCGACGGGGGCGGCCACGCGGGCGGCGAGTTCCGCGAGTTGGTCGTGGGGGATGATGCCGCCGGCGAAGTCGGCGATCACCTCCAGCGGGACGCCCTGCGCGGCGCGCAGCAACATCGGGTTGTCCGCCAGGCGCGAGGCGATCGTGTGCTCGGTCGCGGCCAGGCACTCCAGGAGCAGCGGGCCGCCGACGGGATGGGCCAGCCATTCGCCGAGCGTGCTGCGCAGGTCCAGGCCGGTGCGCGAGGAGTCCTCGACGTCGACCTCGACGGTCAGGCGCACGTCCCGCGAGGACGCCGCCGCCTCGATCCGGTAGGTGCCGCCCTCCACCCGCCAACCGTCCTCGCGCACGCTGTAGTAGGCGAGGTCGGTCCGGGCGAAGGACACCACCACCTCGCGGCTCTCGCCCGCCTCCAGCCGCACCGAGGCGAAGCCGCGCAACTCACGGACCGGACGCTCCACGCGGGACCCCGCCGGCGCGGCCGAGTAGATCTGTACGACCTCGCGCCCGGCCCGGTCGCCGATGTTGGTCACGGTGACCCGGACCGTGAACCCGGCACCCTCGTCGGTGCTCTCCACGCGCAGGTCGCCGTAGTCGAACGTGGTGTAGGACAGGCCGTGCCCGAACGGGAAGGCGACCTCGCGGCGGGCGGCGTCGTAGCCCCGGTAGCCGACGAAGACGCCCTCGGCGTAGCGCACATGGCCCTCGGAGCCGGGGAAGGACAGGAAGCTCGGCGCGTCCTCCAGGCGCAGCGGCACGGTCTCGGCGAGCTTGCCGGAGGGGTTGACCGCGCCGAACAGCACCCGGGCCAGGGCGCCGCCGCCGGCCTGTCCGAGCAGGAACCCTTCGACCAGCGCGGGCACCCGGTCGTGCCAGGGGGCGGTGCGCACCACGCCGCCGTTGGACAGCACCACCACCACCTGCGGATTGACCGTCAAAATCCGTTCCAGCAGCGCGAGTTGGTCCGCGGGCAGGTCGATGTGTTCGCGGTCGAACCCCTCCGACTCGTCCTGGCGGGCCAGGCCGAGGAACAGGACGACGGTGTCGCTCGCGGCGGCCACGCGCACCGCCTCTTCGGCCAACACGGCCGGATCGGCGTCGGGTTCGGGGCCGTCCGGCAGCGGGTATCCGGCCGCGAACTCGACCCGGGCGCCGTCGGCCAGCGCGCGCAGCCGGTCCAGCGGCACGTCCACCCGGGTCGGCGTCACCTGGGAGCTGCCGCCGCCCTGGAAGCGCGGGGTGCGGGCCAGTTCGCCGAGCACCGCGACGCGCCCGGCGGTCGGGTCCAGGGGCAACAGGCCGCCGTCGTTGCGCAGCAACACCACGCAGTTGTCGGCGGCTTCGCCGGCGAGGCGGTGGTGGTCGTCGTAGGGCGCGGTCGAGCCGTCGCCGGCCGGTCGGGCGCCCCGGTGGGCGAAGCGGATCAGCCGGGCGACCGAGCGGTCCAGTACGGCCTCGTCCAACTCGCCGGAGTCGACGGCGGCGACCACCTCGCGGTCGGTACGGCCGCCGGTCGGGGGCATCTCCAGGTCGAGGCCGGCGCGCAGCGCGGCGACCCGGTCGCGGACCGCTCCCCAGTCGGACATCACCAGGCCCTCGTAGCCCCATTCGGCGCGCAGGATGTCGGTGAGCAGCCGGGTGTTCTCGGACAGGGTCACGCCGTTGACGCCGTTGTACGCGCACATCACCGCCCACGGATCGTCGTCGCGGACGATGCGTTCGAAGGCGCGCAGGTAGATCTCGCGCAGCGGGCGCTCGTCGATGTCCGCGCTGACCCGCATACGTTCGGTTTCCTGGTTGTTGGCCGCGTAGTGCTTCAGGGTGGCCCCGATGCCGGCGTCCTGGAGGCCGCGCACCATCGCGCCGCCGAGCGCGGCGGAGTGCACGGGATCCTCGGAGAAGTACTCGAAGTTGCGTCCGCACAGCGGCGATCGTTTGATGTTGACGCCGGGTCCCAGGAGTACACCGATGCCGTGCGCGGCGGCCTCGACGGCGATCGCGCCGGCGACGCGGTGGGCGAGTTCGACGTCCCAGCTGCTGCCCAGGGCGACGGCGGGTGGGTAGCACGTCGCGGGGGCGGCGGGGCGCAGGTCGAGTTGGCCGTTTTGCGGGTCCTCGCTCTGGAGCCGCAGTCCGTGCGGGCCGTCGGACATGGTGACCGCCGGGATGCCGGCCGCGTCGAGCCCCTTGGTGGTCATCTGTCCCGCACCGCTGGTCAGCGCGGCCTTGTCGGCGAGGGTGAGGTCGTGCTCCACCAGGCGACTCCGATCGATGGCTCCGTGGGCGGGCCGGGGAGGGCACCGCCCGGTTCGAAAACCATAAGGTGATCGGTTTTTATGGTCAAGGGTGCCCGAAGGGCGTCAGATCCTGGTGATCTCGGGCTCGGGGTCGTCGACCGTGTACACCAGCACCCACGGCGCCTGCTCGGCCGCCGCGTCCGGGGTGGAGTCGTCCTGCGCCCGCCAGTCGGGCGCCGCCGCGTCGGTGGGCGCCGAACTCACCCGGTAGAACAGTCGGCCGTGCCCCTTCAACGCCGCCCACGCCTCGTCGGGCAGGGGGTGGTCGAAGCTGCCGGAGGCGGCGGTCACGGCGCCGGCGAAGAAGGTGTCCGAGGTCCGCCGCTCGGCCTCCGCGTCGTCGAACAGCGCGGCCTCCGCGGCGAATTCGACGCGGTACGAGCGTGCTCCGGGCGGCAGGTCGATGTGGAAGGTCGGCGCCGGCCCGTTCGCGTCCGCGGTGTCGGGTCCGGTCATCGCCGGGTGCACCACCTCGCGACGCCCGGCGCGCTCGGCCCGCTCGTCCGCGACCTCGCGCACGTCCCGCGTCCCGGGGAGGTCCCGCGTTTCCGGGCCGCCCAGGACGTCGCGCAGCCGTCGGAATCCGCGAACCGTCCGGGTGGCGGTACCGCCGTCGGTGATCGTCACGAACGGCGCCGCGGCGTAGTCCGCGTCCGCGACGGTGACCACCGTGTCCGTCCACGCGCTGTCGGAGGAGGAGAACCAACCCCGGTAGTACAACGCGCCCGCCCGGTTCAGCAGTCGCCACACCCCGTCGGCGAGTTGGAACGGATTCGAGGCCAGGAATCCGGAGTCGTCCCAGGTCGCGTAGTGGTTCTCCGACGTCCACTCGCCCTTGTGGTTCGCCCAGTCGAACAACTCCGGGGACGTGGCCACCTCCATGCCGTAGTACATCGCGGGTCCCGAACCGGGGTTCACGTCGAACGACGGTGCCGGGCCCGCCCGATCGGCCTCGGCGGGCCCGGTCACGCTCGGCGGCGTCGTGGTCGTGGCCGTGCCGTCGGACTCGCCCCCGGATTCACCACCCGACTCGCCGCCGGAGCCGGCCGCCTCGGGGAAGGAGGGATCGAGCACCGTGGCGCAGTCCACGTCGATCCCCTGGAGCTTGCCGGTGGTGCCGTCGTCGTGCGGCACCGGCAGATTGGCGCCCTGGATGTACTGCCACATCGTGGCGAACTCGACGCCGCTGTCCGCGATGTCGGGGGTCTTGACGTTGCCTTCGCCGTCCAGGGGCTGGGACGCCGGGATGACGCCGAGCCGGAACACCCAGTAGTGGATATCCGGATTGTTCGCCCGCAACTGCGCGGCCGTGTGCGAATAGGAGCAGTACACGCCCGGCCGATAGCGGCCGTCGGCCCGCATGTCGTCGATCCAGGTCTGGACGTACGACAACAGGTCCGGCGCGAGGTTGCCGCCGATCTCGATGTCGAGGTAGATCACCGCGTTCGCGCCGATGTCCGCCTGATCGGCCAGCACCACCGCGCGGGCCGCGTCCTTGTGTGCCTGATCGACGGTCAACGTGTGCGAACCCGGCCCGCCGACGGCCTGTTGGCCGACGAAGATCGGTGCCAGCCCCCAGCCGAGACCGCGCAGATAGGCCGCCTTGGTCATCCACCCCGTGTAGCCCTGGGACGGCGCCGGGGCCAGATAGAACCCGGTCCAGGCCAGGTTGGTGTTCGCGTACAGGTCCCGCATCACCTCGTCGCCGGGATAGGTCCGGTTGTCCAGACCCGCGTGCGTGGGCACCCCCGACCGCTCGGCGCGCCGGCGCGGCAGGTGCCGCCGGGTCCGGTCGGTGATCGCCATCGACGGGGCGAGTGCGGCGGAGGCGTCGTCGGTGGTGACCACCACGTCGGTCCACGCCGTGGGCGAGGAGGAGAAGTAGGCCCGGTAGAACAGCGTGTCCGCCGATTCCAGGCGCTGCCACACCGGGTCGGGCAACACGAAGGGATTCACCGACAGCAGGCCCCGGTCCTGCCACGTGGCGTAGAAGGTGGCGTCGGTGCGCTCCGCGCCGTGCGCCGCCGTGTCGAACAGGGCGGCGGCCGTGGCCACCTCCACCGCGTAGTACATGGCCGGACCCGAACCCGGATCCACCGCGAACGACGGCGGGGAGTCGCCGCGATCCGCCTCGGCGGGACCGGTGATCGACGGCGCGGTGGCGCCGGGCGTGGGGCCGGTGCCGCCACCCGAGCCCGCGTCGCGCGCCGCCCGCACCGCCGCGTACGCGTCCACCAGGCCGTACCCGAACATCGGACTGTGGCCGTGCGCGTCGTGGTCGGAGCCGATCGGGTCGGCGGTGTCCTTGAGGATGGTCCGCACCTGGGTCGCGGTCAGCGCGGGATCGGCCGACAACATCAGCGCGATGACCCCGGCGACCAGCGGCGTGGCGGAGGAGGTGCCGCCGAACGAGTCGGTGTAGTCGACGTCCACACTCTCCGCGCCCGCGTTGTAGCCGGCCGCGCCGGTGCGGTCGGTGGTGATGATCGACGCGCTACCGCCGCTGGACGGCGCGCACACCCAGATCGCGTCGCCGTAATCGCTGTACCAGGCACGCTCGTTCGCGTCGGTGACGGCGGCCACCGCGATCACGTCGGGGTTGGCCGCGTAGCCGTCCAGGTCCACCGACTCGTTGCCGTTGCCCGCGGCCCAGCACACCGGGACGCCCCGGCCGCCGCGCCCGTTGGTGACGCAGTACGCGATCGCCGCCTGGGTGCTGCCCGGCAGCGGATCGCGCAGACCGGTGCCGTCGGCCGGCCCCCAACTGCAACTGATCACGTCGGCGCCGTTGTCCGCGGCCCACTGGAACATCGCCGCCTCGTCGGCGTCGCCCAACGCGTCCGGGAACCGCGCCACCATCAGCGAACACCCCGGCGCCACGCCGGAGGCGCGCAGCCCGGCGGCGGCCACCACGCCGCAGCACGAGGTGCCGTGCCGGTCCTCGGGCGACTGGGGGGAGGCGTCCGGCGTGTGGTGGGCGAAGTCGTACTGGGCCCGCAGGTTGCCCGCGAACTCCGGGTGGGCGGTGTCCACCCCGTCGTCCAGGACCGCCGCGTACACCTCCGGGATACCGCGCGTCACGTTCCACGCGTCGGTGACCCGCGCCCGGTTCAGATGCCACTGGCGGCTCAGGTACATCACGTCGCGCTCGTGCGGCGCGGTCGCCGCCGGGTTGCGCGTGAGCAGGGTGGCCCGGCGGTGCTTGGGGGTGATCAGATCCGGGTGGGCGAAGCGGGTCAGGCCGGTGGCCCGGTAGGCGTTCGCCGTCTCCAGCGCGCCCAGCCCGTCCACCCCGGTCGGCGCGGCCAGCACGAACGTGTCGGGCGCGTAACCCGGTTCGGACACCACGGTGACCCCGGACTCGGCGTTGAGCGCGTCGATGCGCTCGCGGCTCACGTCCGGCCAGAACTGGGCCACGAAGCGGCCGGTGAGCAGGATGTCGTCGGTGCCCGTGCGACCGCTGCCGTCGTCCGCGCTCCGGTGCAGCACCGGCGAGGCGACCTCGACCTCGCGCTCGCGGTTGAGCATGTCCACGGCCCGTTCGCCGCCCGTCTCCTCGTCGACGGCGTACACGTTGAGCCGATAGGGCCGGAACTGCCGCACGGGTGCGGAGCGTCGACGCAACAATTCCTGCGCCGGAGAGGACAGCGGCGCCCGACCCGAGAAGCGCACGGCGACCTTGACCGGGTCGCGGACCAGGGTGGCGGAGCCACCGTCCGCGTTGGGGTGGTAGGCGAGCGGACCGTTGGGGGAAATGGGCTGGTTCATCGCCGAACTCCGTCGTCGGGCCGGGGTGGAAAAACACGGAAGGGAGGATCAGACGGGCACCACCGGCAGCAGGTCGGGAGTGAGGCTGACCAGGTTGCCCTTGGCGGCCAGGTCCCAGTCCAGCCACGCGGTGGACACCGGCGCGCCGGCCCCCGAGCGGACCGTGAGGCGGAACTGGAGCACACGTCGGGCCAGATAGGTGGTCAACGGCAACACGAAGAAGGCCGTGCCCAGCGCCGGATGCCCGGTCATCACCACGTCCTGCTCGCCGGCCACGCCGACCAGTCGGGCCCGTACGTCGAGGGCGGTCAGTCCGTGGCTCGCGTGGTCGATCAGGTCGGCGAAGACCACGTTGGTCTTGACGTCCTCCACGAACGCACGGACCTCCTCCAGGCTCGCGGGACCGGCCGGCGGCACCGTGTACACGGGCCACACCGTGCGCGCGGCCAGGCCGCCCGGCAGCGTGACCGTGGTGGACTGCCCGGCGGGCAGCGAGGTCTCCACGGGCACCCGGGTCAACTGCCCGGCGCCGGTGTGCACCAGCAGATCGCCGACCACCACCGGACGCTCGACCCGGTTGGCCAGGATCGCCCGATCGCCGTCGAGCAGGGCCTGCACCGGACCGGTGTCGGGCGGGCCGGTCAGCTCGGACAGGTCGAGCACCAGCGCCGAGGACAGCGACGTACCGTCCGGGAACTCGAATTCCACCGAACCCGAGATCCCGGTGTCGACCAACAGATTGCGCAGCAGCAGCGCCCGCGAGAGGGCGGCACCGAGCGAGGCGCGCACCCCGTCCGGCGCCGGCACCGCGCTCACCCGCACGTCCGCGAGCCCCGTCACCGTCCAGGCGAAGTGTGCGCGCATGTCCACGTCGGTCGGCAACACCAACGTGGGATTCGCCGCATAGGAGGAGGTCAGCACGTCGGTGAGCCGGGCCCACGCGTAGGGCGGGATGTCGGCCTGCAACACCGCCTCGAAGGTGGCCTGGTCGTCGGTGGGACGCGCGATGTCCACCACCGAGTACATCAGGATCCGGGGCCGGTAGGCGTGGTCCGGATCGGACACCGGGAAACGCCCGATCAGGTAGCGCGTCGGCAACACCAGGAACCGCCCCGGCTGCTGCAACGACCGGAACACCCGGTAGGCGGGCACGGCCAGCGCCGCCACCTCCTCGTACTGCCGGTAGGAGGTGTCGCCCAGGGTCAGCGCGTTGCGGCAGCCCACCGGGACGGGACCCTCGGGGCGCTGCTCGACGTAGACCGCACCGAACTGCGCGCACGGCACCGACAGCGGCAACTCCTGGGTACGGAAGAAGTACTCCTGGATCGTCGCCGGCTGCGGCCCGCCGAGCGTGCCCGCGATGTCCGTGACCTTGTCGGTGCCGCCGTTGTACTTGATCGGGCCGTTGCGCAGACCGGGCAGCGCGACGGTCACCTCCTGGCGGTCGGCCGGTGGCGGGGCGGGCCGGCTCTCGTCGACGACCCGCAGCGCGAAGTCGCCGACCGCACTCCGGTAGGTCAGGGACGATGCGTCCAGGAAGCCGCCGCGACCGTCATGGCCGTCCTGCGCGTCGTACAGCACCGGGGTGAACGCCCGCTTGCCGCCGAAGACCGAGACGAGCACGTCCCGTGGGCGTGGCGTGACGCCGACGAACGACCAGGCCACATCCACCATGACGCGGCGGGGTTGGAAGTCCGGTTGGGACAGCGCGCTGTACGCCAGCCGGGCCCAGTCGTCGATCAGGGAGACGGTGGCGACCCAGTCGCCGGCGTCGTAGCCCAACGTGGCCTCGAAACGTTCCGACAACTCGTGTCCCTGGACGTCGCGGAACGGCACGGACAGGCCGACGGAGAAGTTCTCCATCTGCACCGGTCGGCTGTCGGGGTGCGCCTGGGGGGTCAGGCGGAAGGTGATGGTGGCCGTCAGGCCCGGCTGCCCGGAGGGGGTCGGGGTCGCCGTGAACGAGTACCGGAACGGGCTTTCGGCGCCGGTGTCGGTCGCGGCGGGCATGACGAGCCGGTAGATCGGGGCGTGGAACCGGGGTCGTCCCGGGCGCGCGCTGGGCCAGGAGTTCATGGTCGACCCGCCGTCCTCCGGCACACGCGGCAGGTCCGGCACGAAGTCGCGGGTGTCGCCGACCACCACGCTGTCCCGCCAGGACGGCGAGCCGTCGGCGAACGGTTCCACCCCCTGTGCCTCGGCGATGGCCATCAGTCGGTGGGCCTTGGTGGCGGGCCGGGCCGAGGGCGCGTCGAGGAAGGCGCCGACGGTGGTCCAACGGCCGGGGGTCGCGGACTCGGCGAGCCGCAGCGGCCCGCGCGCCCCGGGCCAGCCGTCCGGCTCGGAGCGAATCCGCCGCGGGGTGCGCGCGATCACGCCCGGCCCGGTCGCCGACGTGCCGGGGGCGCGGGTGCGGGTCGCGTCGTCGGAGCCGGCGGCCGGTCCCGAGGGGGCGACGGACACGAGCGTGATCAGCCGATCCCGGTCGAACGAGCGGGCCGGGCCCAGCGACGCGCGGAGCGGGGTGGTGAACTCGAGCGTGCGTTCGGTGTCGAGGGCGGCGGACTTGGTGATGTCGAACTCGAAGAGCGGGGAGGGGTGATTGCCGAGGTGGTGGTGGTCGGGGGCGTTCTCGGTGAACAGGACGGCGCCGGCCAGGGTGGCGAAGGTGTGGAAGAGCAGATCGGCGGTGTCGGCGACGTCGGTTGGGGTGACGGTGACGCCCGGGGACGACCCGGTGCCGCTCGCCACCCCGTCGGGTCCGTGGGCGCCGTGGGCGCCGGTCATCGTGCCGGGTCCGGGCGCGGCCGATGTTCCGTCGGGGGTCTCGCTGCCGAGGACGATCGCCCCGGTGCGGATCAAGTGGCGGTACTCGTCCAGGAGTTGGGCATCGGTCAGGACACCGTCGGGATGGCGCGCGGTCATCGCGTCCCAGACCCGCGCCCAGTTGCCGCGCAACCTGAGCCTGCGTTCGGGCGACACCGCCCGGTAGGTGATGTGCGTGGTCAGCGACAACGCCGCGGTGGGCGGGTCCGGGGCGTCCGCGTCGTCGAGGGCGGCCAGCAACGCCAGGGTCTCGTCCCGATCCAGCGTGGTGGTGAGCGCGACGCGGGCGTTCGGGCCGGTCGTCTCGGCGGCTGTCGCCTCGCGCCACAGGCGGGTGTCCGCCCCGACCACGAGCGCGATCCGGGCCGGCCGGGCGAACAGCGGGATGGGCGCCGGCCCCTCCACCGTGGGCGGATCGGCGGTCAGGGCGAACTCACAGCTGAGCAACCCGCGTTCGATGCGCGGCACGACCGTGCTCTCGTCCGCCGTCGGCAGCCCGTTCAGCATCAGGGTCAGGGCCAGTACGGGGGCGCCGCTCGCGTCGCGGGCCAGGGTCGGCCGCTCGGGGACGTAGTACAGCAGGCGCGGATCGGCGCTGTCGGGCAGCGTCGACACCGCCGGACCCGACACGCCCGGGTCCGGGGGTCGGCGCTGCCACTCGGCGGTGGCCGCCGGTCCGGAGACGGTGGGGGACACCTCGGTCGCCTCCTCGGCGGTTCAGGCGTTGCTCTTGGGCGGAACACTGGTCCAACCGGCGGTCACCGGTGGGGTGTTCGCCTCCTCGGACGCTTCCGCGTACCCGGCGGGCTCGTCGGCGTGGCGGGCCTCGGCGGGCGGCGCGGACGTGCTCCCGCTCGGGGCGGGCGCGGTGCTGCGGGCCTTGGCGGGCATCGGCGGCGTCGACCGGGTGCCGGCCGCCTCCTTCGGCGCGTTCGGGTAGCGGGTGGTGGCACCGCCGCCGGTGCCCGCCGGCGTCGACTCGGTCTTCGGCGTGGGCGACACGGAGAAGCCGCCGACCGTACGCCCGGCCGCGCGTGCGGGCTCCCGGGTCGCCGGCGGCGGTCCGATGGTCGCGGTCGCGGGGGTGGGTGCGGCGGCCGGCCCGCGTGTGACGGGGTGGGCGCCGGCCCCGGGGCCGGCGGCGGCGGGTGCGGCGGAGGCCGCCGGGATCGCCGAGGGCGCCGTGGTGCCGGCCGCCGTACGCGGAACGCCGCGCACCACCACGCCCGCGTCCGTCGACTTGGGAACGTGGATCGTCTTGGCACCGATTCCACTGCTCTCGACCCAGGGGCCGGACCAGGCCTGTCCGTCGGAGAACAGGTCGCCCATCACGACGACGTGCACGCGGTAGCGGTAGTTGGGGACGAAGTCCTTCTGTCCGGTGAAGATGGTCCAGCGCCGGTCGGTGTCCTGGTCGGAGTTCTTGAACCGATAGGTATGGATCGGCCGCTCGGTGCCGTCGACGGTCTTGCCGGCCGCCTGGAACTCCACGTCGACCATCTGGCTGTCGTCCCTGAGTTGGCGATCCAGGTTGATCGGCCCCAGATCGAACTTGCCCGCGTTGTCCGCGCGGACCTCCAGGTTCATGTCCTTGGTGGCGGTGCCGTTGGGCTCCGGATCCAGGTCGACGACCTGCTGTTCGATGAAGCAGTGGTGGAAGGACTGCACCGCCCCGGCCGGGGGCTCCAGGAAGTGCACGGTGCGTTTGACGTAGCTGACGTCCGGTGTCCAGCCGGCGGGGGCGTCCATGACATCCGAGGCGTTCTTCTTGGCGACCGCCGTCTGCCAGGAGGTGGCTTCTCCGGTGTCGGTGCTCTGGAAGACGTGCGCGAGCCACTGGATGTCTCCGCGCGCGCTCGGATAGCCGATCTGCACGCCCATGAACGAGACCGGGTCGCCGACCCAACTACCGTCGGCGGCGGGCCAGTTGGCCACGGGCTTGACGGTGTGGCCGATCTTTCGGTCCCAGTCCTCGAGGTAGAGGGTGGTGAAGTACTTCCGCTCCGCCGCCGGATCGGCCTTGATGGCGTTGTAGAAACCCTCCAGTGTGCTGCTGATCGTCATCGGCAGGTTGAAGCGCTCCTGCCGGGTCTCGTCGTAACCGAGGTCGAGTTTCGTCTCGTCCCGCCGGTACTTCAGCGCGAAGCCGCCGCCGAAGCCGAACAACCCGCCCAGGATGCCGCCGCCGCTCGAACTCGCCTCGGCCGGCTTCACGTCGGGAGGTGCCGGGTCGAAGATGCGGGCCTTGGCCTGTTCGGTGAACTTCGAGACGATCAGGTCGACCCGCTTGTCGACCTCCTCCTTCATCTTGTCCGCACCGGGATTCGTGCCGTCGATCTCGATCTCGACGGTGATGCCGCCGTTGATCCGCAGATTGTTGAACTCGGCCTTGATGTCGGCGTCGAACCACCAGGAGCGGCCCTTGGCCGCGGCCGAGAAGTGCGAGAAGATCCGATCCCAATTGCCGCGGATCTTGATCCTGAGGGTCTCGCTCCACATCTTCAGGTTCAGTGTCTGGCTGACCGACACCGGGCTGTACGCGCCGTGGAAACCCTGCCACAGGATGGCGGTGGGCAGCGCGCCGCACAGCGCCACATAGGCGTGTTCGCCGGCGGGGTTGATCGAGCCCGGACCCTGGCCCTCGATCCGCATGTACCACATGTCGAGATTGGAACCGCCGGTCGCGTCGCGGTCGACGCGCACGGTGCGGGGCTCGCGCATCCGCCTCGGCCGCAGCGCCGCTCCGGGGTCGGCGGTGGTGCGCGTGCCGCCGGCCGGCGCGCCCGCGCCTCCGGGGGGAGCGCCGATCGCGCCGTGGGCGCCGGGCCCGCCGCCGGCCGCGATGGGCGGCGGGGCGGTCGGGGCCTTGCGCGGCGCGGGGGGCGTCTCGACCGGCAGCGAGCCGTCCAGCCTGGGCGAGAGGCTGGACATCTGGGTTCGGCTGTCGCTGACGATGACCGGTTGGAAGTGCGGCGGGACGGGGGTGTGCCACGACCAATAGGCCCGCGAGTCCGCCCGCATGCGGTCGCTCAGTTGCTGGTGCGCCGCCTGCAGGATGTTCAGGGGCGGTGCGCTGGTGACGGTCAGGGACAGGACGCCGCCGGTCACCTCCTGGGTGCCCGCCACGCCGACCGTGCTCTCGGAGGACAGCACGCCGACGAAGTGCAGGAGGTTGAACTTGTAGTCGCCCGCGTCCCCGGCGCGGGCCACCCGGACCGCGTTGGGGAGCCAGTAGTAGACCGGGGCCTTTCCCTCCGCCTGCAATTCGGAGTTGTGCAGGTCGGGGAAGTACAGGATTTCGTAGCGTTCACCGCCGCTGCCCGTCACGATCGTCTCGAACCCACCCGCGTATACGGGTCCCACTGGCTCAACCATGATGGATTCCTAGGCATGATGAAATCCTCGCCGCGACGAGGAAATGTGATGGCCCGGTCGACGGGGACGACACGTCGAGGGGCGTCGTGGCCGTGTGAAGACCTCGGGCGACTCGTGGCTCGAAGGCTCGAAGCCGTTCGTAAAAAGCTTCCCTCCGATGTTTCGAGTCGTCAACTGCGCGAATTCGCAGGTCCCTTGTGGTTGATGCGTCAAACAAACGGCGACGACGGGACCGGGACCGGTCCCGTCGTCGGGCCCGGTCCCGGGAACCTCCGTTCCTCGATGTTTCCCCGATGGTGCTCTTCCTCGGCGGTGCTGCGTGCCGGTGCTGCCAAGTGCCGGTGGTGCTATTCCTCTGTGACGCGGAGCGCGCCGGAGGGGCACAGGTCGGCCGCCTGGCGGGCGGCGCGGTGGGCGCGGGGTTCGGGGTGCGGCGTCAGTACGGTGACGAGGCCGTCGTCGTCCTGGTCGAAGAGTTCGGAGGCGCTCAGCGCGCACAGGCCCGCGCCGACACAGACGCTCCGGTCGCCGGTCACCCGCAGCACGACCCGCCCGGGGGCGGTCACCACGTCACCGGGAGTTCGTTGACCCCCTGGATCGAGGCGCCCGGTCGCAGCCGCACGTCCTCGACCGGGACGGCGAGTCGCAGCGTCGGCACCCGGTCGAACAACGCGGCGATGATCACTTCGAGTTCGAGGCGGGCCAGGTTCTGGCCGAGGCACTGATGGATGCCGTAGCCGAAGGCGAGGTGGTGACGCGCCGAGCGCCGGATGTCGAAGGTGTCCGGATCCTCGAAGACCGAACCGTCCCGGTTGACGATGGAGTTGGCCACGATCACGCCGTCGCCCGCGCGGATCAGTTGTCCGTCGATCTCGATGTCGGCGACGGCCACGCGCCCGCCCGCGATGTCGGCGATGGCGAGGTAGCGCAACAACTCCTCGACCGCGCCCGGGATCAGGGTGGGATCCGCACGCAAGGCGGCCTGTTGTTCCGGGTGTTCGAGGAGGGTGATCACGCCGAGCGAGGTCATCGAGGCGGTGGTCTCGTGGCCGGCCACGAGCAACAGGACGGCGGTGTCGACCAGTTCGTCGCGGTCGAGCGCGCCCTTGGCCACGTACTCGGTCACCATGTGGGACAACAGGCCCGGACCCGGGTCTTGTTCGAACCGGGCGATCAGTCCGCCGAGGTAGTCCTCCAGCAGGTCGCGCGCGGCCACCGCCTCCGGCCCGTCCTCGGCCTGGAGCAGGCGCCTGCTCGCGTCCTGGAACAGGTCGTGGTCGGCGTACGGGACGCCGAGCAACTCACAGATCACCATCGAGGGCACCGGTAAGGCGAGCCGGGTGACGAGGTCGGCCGGCGGACCGTCGGCGATCAGGTCGTCGATCGCGGCGTGCACGATGCGTTCCACATCCGGGCGCATGCCCTTGATCCGCCGTACGGTGAACTCGCTGATGGTCATCCGCCGTCGCGGCCCGTGCTCGGGCGGGTCCAGGGCGAGGAAACCGGGCTTGCGGTTGCGCAGCGCGTACAGGCGCGGCGAGGTCAGCGGGAAGTCGGGGTTCGCGCGATTCGAGGACAGCCGGGGGTCGGCCAGTAGTTTCCGGGCCGCCTCGTACCGGGTCACCACCCACGCCGGGCGGCCGTCGTACAGGGTCACCCGACGCAGGGAACTCGGCGCGTCCCGTAGCGTGTTGTAGGTGTCGGGCAGTCGGTAGGGACAGGTGCGGTCGCTCGGGAAGGCGGGAGCCTCGTCGGGGCCGGTCCCGGTCGGGAAGGTCGGGGTGTCGTCGGTGGGGAAGGTCGCAGCGGTCTCGGTCATCGATCCCCTCGCAGCCTTGATCTGATAGAGAACGAGTGGTTCTCTGCTTGGGAGGCTAGGCTCATCCCACAGAGAACACAACGATCTCTCAATAACTTTGAGGAGTCGACCTGTCACCGAATGTCGGCCCGGTGGTCGGGATGAGCGTCGACCATCGCAAGGGGCCACGACGTCGCGGCGAGGAGCTGGAGAACGCCATCCTGACGGCGACGCTGGCCGAGCTGATGGATGTCGGCTACGCCGGACTGACCATGGAGCGGGTGGCCGCCCGCGCTCGCACGGGCAAGGCCACGCTCTATCGGCGCTGGCCCAGTCGCGCGGAACTGGCCATGGACGCCTGCAAGTTGATCGGCGTGGGCGAGGGCGAACCACCCGACACCGGGGAACTGCGCTCGGACGTGATCGCGCTGTTGCGGGAGATGGCCGCCAAGCTGGCCGGTCCGCTCGGCGGCATACTGCGCGGACTGCTCGCCGAGACCACGCACGACCCCGAACTCGCCCGCCTGGTTCGGGAGCGGATGCATACGGTCGGCCCGGAACGGACCCGTCGTGTGCTCGAACGCGCGGTCGAGCGGGGTGAGATCGACGCCGAGGTGCCGACCTCGCGCCGTGCGGGCGTGGCCACCGACCTGCTGCGCAACGAATTCCTGCTGTTCGGGACGCCGATCGCGGACGAGGTCGTGATCGACATCGTGGACGAGGTCTACCTGCCGCTGGTGCGGATGCGTTCGGCTCCGGCCGTCGGGCCCGAGTCGGGGGCGTGAGGGCGGGCGCCGACGCGGGTCCGGCCGGCGGACCGCGGTCTTGTCGGACGCCGCCCGGATCCGCCGGACATCGGGCCCGGCGGGTCAGTTCGCGGACCGGCCGACGACCGCGCGGACCTCGGCGATCAAGCGGGCGACCAGCGGCTCGGGCGCACGTTCGGTCCACACCACGGCCAGGACGGACGGCGCCGCGTCCACGACCGGGATCCAGCGCACGCCGGCGGCCGGCGCCCAGCGGCCGATCGGTTCCGGGGCGAGCCAGACCGCGCGGCCGCGGGCGACGGTGAGCAGGGCGTCCTCGACCTGGGCCACCACCGGACCGCGTGGCGCGGGCGAGCCGTCGGGGCGTGGGTCGGCGATCCAGTGCCGCTCGGCCTCGGCGGAGGTGAACACATCCGGGCAGACCACCGGTTCCTCCGCCAGGTCGGCCAGGTCCACCGAGTCGCGCCCGGCGAGCCGGTGGGTCGGCGCCACCGCGACGACGCGCGCGTCGGTACGGACCTCCGCGTACCGCAGGCCGACCTCGCCGATCGGCAGCCACATGAACGCGATGTCGGCCGACCCCGCGTCCAGGAGCACCAGTTCCTCGCGGGGCGTGCGAACGGTGGTCAACTCCACGGTGAGCCCCGGCACCGCCGCCTCCATGGCGCCGGCCACCTCGCCGGCGAACAGGGACGTGGCGTAGGGGCAACACGCCAGGCGCAGGGTGCCGCTCTGCTCCCGGGCCACCCGCCGCACCCGCTCGATCAGGCCGCCCAGTTCGGTGACCACCGCCTTGCCGCCGGCCGCCAGTTCGTCGCCGGCGGAGGTGAGCAGGACACCCCGGTGGGTGCGGACGAGCAGGTCGACCCGAAGCGCCCGTTCCAACTGCCGGATGTGGCCGGAGACCGCCTGCTGGGTCAGGTGCAACCGGGCGGCGGCGCGGGTGATGTTCAACTCCTGCGCGACGGCGATGAAGGACTCCAGGAGCCGCACGTCCAGATCGATCATCACGTAAGCGTACGGGCGGCTTTGTCCGGGACGGATCGGGGCGGGTCGCGACGGACCGGACCGGTGTGAGCGCAGTGCGTGGGTGGGTGTCACAACGGGTTGTTGTGGCGGCCGTCGCACTCGTTGTTTCCGCCGGTGCGGGCCCCCGCGGGATGGTGGGGGAGACACGGCGACGGCCGTGCCGTCCCCGCGAGCCGACCCGCTCGCGACCCCCCCTCACACCACCCGTGGTGTCACCCTGCCCGGCATCCCCCTTGCCCGGCAGCACCCTGACCGGAAAGCGCACCTGTGAGCACCGAAGTCCGCCCCGCCACGCCTGCCGCCCCCCTCGCCGAACCCAAATCCGTCGGCGGCACCACCGGCGAGGCCGAACCCGCCCTCGCGGCGGCCGAGCGTGTCCCCCGCAAACGCTGGTTCGCCGTCGCCGCCGTGGCGGTCGGTACGTTCTCCGTGGTCACCGCCGAACAACTGCCCGTCGGCCTGCTCACCTCCGTCGGCGGCGACCTCGGCGTCTCCGAGGGCACGGCGGGCCTGATGATCACCGTGCCGGGCCTGGTCGCCTCGGCCGCCGCACCGCTGCTGCCGGTGCTGATCGGCCGGCTGGATCGCCGCGTCGTGCTGCTCGGGCTGATCACGCTGATGGTGGTGGCCAACATCCTCTCGGCCACCGCGCCGAACTTCCCCGTGCTGATCGCCTCGCGCTTCCTGGTCGGCGTCAGCATCGGCGGATTCTGGTCGCTGGCGGCCGGGTTGGCCGTCCGCATGGTCCCCGAGCGGTACGTGCCTCGGGCCACCGCGATCGCCTTCGGCGGGGCCACCGCCGCCAACGTGCTCGGCGTCCCCGCCGGCACCCTGATCGGCGGACTCACCGACTGGCGCATCGCGTTCGTCGCCCTGGGTGGTCTGGGGCTGGTGGTCGTGGTCGCGCTGGTCCTCCTGCTGCCGCCGATGCCCGCGTCACAACCGGTGCGGCTGCGCACCCTCGGCGAGCAGTTCCGCAACCCGATCGTGCGCGCCGGCGTGCTGGCCACCTTCCTCCTGGTGAGCGGGCACTTCGCGGCGTTCACCTTCGTCAGCCCGATCCTGCAGGACCGATCCGGGATCGACGAGAACCTGATCGGCCCGGTCCTGCTGGCCTTCGGCCTGGCCGGGATCGTCGGCAACTTCCTCGCCGGCGCCGCCGCCGGCCGCAACGTCCGCGGCACCATCATCACCATCAGCCTCGCACTCGCCGCGCTGTTGGCCCTGTTCCCGCTCGCGGGCGGCACGCGGGTCACCGGTGTCGCACTGCTCGTCCTGTGGGGACTGGCCTTCGGCGGCGTCCCCGTCGGCGTACAGACCTGGATCCTCAAGGCCGCGCCCGACGCCACCGAGGCGGCCACGGCCCTGAACACCTCGATGTTCAACCTGGCGATCGCGCTCGGCGCCCTGTTCGGCGGCATTTTGGTCAACACCGTCTCCACCGCCGGCGTACTGCTCTTCGGCGCCGCCCTGAGCGTGCTGACCTCGCTCGCCGTGTGGGGAACCCGCAGGATCTGAACGGGACTTTCCCCGGCCGGGACGTGCGTCCGATCCGGAACGGCCATTACTCGCAGGGAATTGTCGGCCCCGGACGCCCGACCGAAGATTGTTGTCACGGCCCGCCGCACCGGCGGACCGCAACCCCCCCACACCCCCCGGAGGTTCGCCATGTCCGCAGTCAAGTCCACGGCCGAGGTCATCGCGCGGTTCAACGACGCGTTCACCAAGCACGACCCGACGCTGATCGAGGGCCTGGTCGGCGAAGGTTGTGTGATGGTCACGGTCCAGCCCGCCCCGGACGGGACCCGCTACGAGGGACTGGAGGCGTGCGAGACCTTCTGGAAGGAACTGGCAGCCGACCCGAAGGTCAGCTTCCAACCCGAGGAGGTCTACGTCTTCGACGACCGCGCGGTGATCAAGTGGCGGGTGACATTCACGCCGGGCGAGGTGAACGAGGTGTTCGGCGAGGCGCACGCCGAGTCCACCACCGTGGCGGGCGTCAACCTCATGCAGGTGCGCGACGGGCGCATCGTCGAGGGGCTGGGGTACAGCAAGACGCCGTGATCCGTGACGGGCCCGACACGGGGCGGGCCCGCCCCGGCAAGGCCGTCGACCCCGGGTGAACGGGGTCGACGGCCTGCGATACCCACCCGGCAGAATTCCGGTATGACCCCCACCGCGCCGCGCTATCTGACCCCGGCCGAGACGGCCGAGCGCTCCGGCTTCAGCCTGGACACCCTGCGCTACTACGAACGCATCGGCCTGCTCTCCGACGTGGACCGCGCGCCCAGCGGGCATCGCCGGTTCACCGAGCACGACCTGCAATGGCTCGGCATCCTGCGCTGCCTTCGGGACACCGGGATGCCGATCGCGGACATGCGTCGCTATGCCGAACTGGCCCGCACCGGCGACCGGGAGTCGCTGACCGAGCGGATCGCCCTCCTGGAACGGCACGACGCCTCGGTGGAGGAGCAGATCGCGCTGCTGCGGGCACGGCAGGGGCACCTGCGGGGCAAGATCGACTACTACCGATCGGTACTGCCGGACTGAATCCGAAACCGGTCGGCCCGGACGGGTCGTGTGTGCTCCCGGCGGACGACGGATGACCGTGTGGCGTTCGATGGTGGAACAATTCGTGTCGACAGCGCCGAAACCGGGCGCGAAGGTGTGCTCTCCCGATATGGATGTACGGGCACGGGTACGGGTGCCGGAGCACTCCGGCCCGTCCGGACACCGGGACAGGAGAGGGTCGCCATGACCGATACCCACACCGATACCGCCACCGACGACTTCGACGGTGACCGGTTGCCGCCGACCGTCGCCGCCGACCACGCGACGACGCTCCTGGAGTACCGCCGCGCTCGCGGCCGGCAGCACGTCCGCGATTGGTACGCCGGTCTGCGGATCAAGAAGTTTCCCGAGGATCTGCGCGTGTTCGAGCACGTGCTGTGGTCCTCGCGGACACAGGTCGTGGTGGAACTGGGTACCCATCTGGGCGGCTCGACCCTGTGGTTCCGCGACCGACTGCGCGCGCTGGCCGGCTACGGCCGCGTCCCCGAGGCGATCCGGGTGATCTCGGTCGACCTGGACCAGTCGCGCGCGGCGACGCTGCTCGGCTCCGCCGATCCGCACTTCGCGCGCGACATCACCCTCGTCGCGGGCGACGTCCGCGACGAGGGGCTCGCCGAACGAGTCGAGCGACTGATCCCGCCCGGCGTGCGCTGCCTGGTCGTCGAGGACACCCTGCACGAGTACGACACGACCGCCGCCGCGCTGCGCAACTTCGCCCATCTGGTGCCCGACGGCGGCTTCTTCGTCGTCGAGGACGGCATCGTGGACGATCCCGACCTGTGCCCGCCCGACATGCCGGGCGGCGTGGTCCCGGCGATCACCGACTGGCTGGCCGGCGACCAGGGCAGCGCCTTCACCACCCGCCGCGACCTGGAACTCTACGGCGTCACCAGCCACCCACACGGCTGGCTGCAACGGGTCCGGCGCCGCCCGGCACCGTAACGGTCGGCTGTGCGGGTCGGCTGTGCGGGCCGGGTGTGCGCGGGCCGGGTGCGCGGGAAAAGCGTTTGCGGGGGACGGGTGTCGTTCGGTAGAAAGTGCGGCCGGACGCCCATCGGTGGATCGCCGCTGGGGACGTGACGACGAGAGGAGGGACACGCGATGTACGCAGTCATCACCGCGCCCGTGTCCTCCCGGGGGACCGACCGAGTCTGACCCCGGAAACGGACGGGCGCTCTTCACCGGAGTGTGCCTTGACCGTGGAACAGCAGGATCCGATCACGCGTGCGATCACCGGACGCGACGAACTCGCCCTCTTCTCCCGACTGCCCTATGTCCTCAACACCGAACTGTCGGACGACCTGGCCGCCGGCCGCCGCCGACCGGAATGGATGTGGGTCGCCCTGCGCGGCGACCGACTCCTGGCCCGAGCCGCGTGGTGGAGCCGTCCGGGGGACCGGCTGCCGCGCTACCTGGACATCCTCGACGTCGACGACGGCGTCGACGGTGTCCCGGCGGCGGAGCGCCCGGAGTTCGCGGCGCGCCTGGTGCGCACCGCGTTGTCCGACATCCTCCCCGCCGGGACCCGCCCACCGGAGTACACCCGCTTCGTCCCGCCCGACTGGCGTGAGGACACGCTCGTCGGCCCGGCCGTCCGGGCCCGCATGACGGCGTTGGAAAGCCTCGGTGCCCGGCTGTTCGTGGAGCGGCTGCGGTTGGAATGGCGCCCCGGGACGCCGATTCCGCAGCCACGCGGCCGGCTGACGTTTCGTCCGGTGCACGATGCCGACGAACTGGTGGCGCTGATGACCGGCGTCCTGGCGGGGACGTTGGACGCCCACGGGCGGGACGAGTTGACCAGAATGACCGCGCGCGAATCGGCGGTTGCCCAGTACGACGACGAACTGGCCCGCTACGCGAGCCCGCGGGAGTGGTGGCGCATCGCGACGCTGCCGGACGGGGAGCCGCTGGGATTCGTCATCCCGGCGCACAACGGCTACAACCCCGTCATCGCCTACATCGCGGTCCTGCCCGCGTATCGCGGCAACGGCTACGTCGACGACATCCTGGCCGAGGGCACGCGCGTGCCGGCCGCACAGGACGTGCCCCGGATCCGCGCGGCGACGGATCTCGGCAACGTCCCGATGGCGAACGCGTTTCGGCGGGCGGGGTTTGTCAACTTCGAGCGTGAGATCAACATGACCTGGCGCTGACGGGCCGGTGGGCGAGGACGCCGAACACGCCGTCCTCGCCCGCCCGTTCCGCCGGGTCCCGGTCCGCCCGGACGATCCGCCGCCCGGGGTCCGGCTCAGTGCGCGCCGTCCAGCCGAGCGCGCTGATCCGGCGTCAGTTCCAGGTCCACGGCCGCCAGGTTCTCCGCCAACTGTGCGACGGAGGAGGCGCCGGCGAGCGGAAGGATCGGGAGCGCGCCGCCGATCTGCCAGGCGAGCACGACCTGGTTCACCGTCGCCCCGATCTCCTGCGCGACCTCGCGCAACACCGCGAGCCTGGCGGGCGTGCCCGGGTGGTCGTAGTCCGGCGGCAGCGGCTTGTCCGGCCGCGCGTACGCACCGCCGAGGAGCGGCGAATAGGCGACCAGGGTCAGATCCGGCTCGGCGCGCAGGTAGCTCAGCAGATCCGGGCCGGCGTGACCGAGGCTGCCCTCGGGGAAGAGCGCGCCGGGTATGTCGTAGCGCGGGCGCAGGTGGCTGTGCTGATACTGGAGCACCTCGTACCGCGGCACCCCCGCCGCCGCGGCGAGCGAACGGGCCCGCTCCACACGCCACGTGGCGTGATTGCTCGCGCCCAACAGGCCGACCGTACCCTCGCTCACCAACTCCCCGAACGCCTCCACGGTTTCCCGCAGCGGCACGGTCCGGTCCTCGATGTGCGCGTAGAGCAGATCCAGCCGCTCCACCCCCAGCCGCTCCCGGCTCCGCTCCGCCGCTTCGCGAATCGCCGTCGCGGACAGGCCCTCGGGGTTGTCGATGTAGCCGGTGCCCGCCGCCAGCGGCGCCGCGCCCAGCTTGGTGGCGATGACGATCTCGTCGCCTACGCCGCGACTGCGCCGCCACCGTCCGAGCAACTCCTCGCTCTGCCCGCCGAGTCCCCCGTCGACCCAGAACGCGTAGTTGTCGGAGGTGTCGATGAACGTGCCCCCGGCCTCGACGAAACGATCCAATACCGCGTAGGAGGTCTTCTCGTCGGTCACCGACCCGAACAACATCGCCCCCAGCGCAAGCACACTCACCTCCCGGCGCGTGCCCGAATCGACCCCGATGGTGCGGTACTTCATGGTGACCCCCAACGCCGCGGCCCGCGATGCCCGGGCCCGAGGGCACGAGTCAACAACCTGGACCGCGCTCCAGGTCAACCCGTCGGTGCCTGCTCCCCGGCGGCTCGTCGCCCACGTCGAAGGCCGCGAGGTCGGTCGGGTCGGGGCCCGTGTCGGTGGGGACCGACCCGACCGCCTCGCGGGTGGTGCGTCAGTCGACCCGGAAGCCGTGTTGGCCGGCCAGCCGGGTCAGCGATCGTTGACCGGGGATGCCGTTGGCGTCCTGGCCGGAGTAGCCGAGACGGCGTTGGTAGGCGGCGTAGGCGTGGATCGTGGCGGTCCCGAAGGAGCCGTCGACGTAGGCGGACGCGAGCAGGCCCTCGGCCTGGAGCGCCTGCTCGACCAGGAGCACGTCGGTGCGGTGCGCCGCCGAGCCCTGGGGTGCGGGTGGGTCGAGGTGCGCGGAGTCGATGATGTTGGCGAGGCTGACGGTCGGGATCCCGTCGCCTCCGGACGTACCGCGCGGATCGTGCGGATCGGCGGTGGGTGGGCAGCCGTCCGGGAAGCGCGGGGCCAGGTAGCCGGTCACCCGCGCGTCGGTGCGCCGAAACGTGTGCGAGTAGACGCCGTTGCCCTGGCCGCCGTCGCCGCCGGTCGGGATCGTGTTGCCGCCCTTGGTATACACGTGGACGTCGTCGAAGCGGACCACGATCTCGGTGTGCGCGCCGTTGCCGAAGTCGACCCAGGCGCCCCAGCTCGGGTATTCCGACCACTGGTCGTGCGCGCGGGCCCAGTTCGCGAACGCGGTGACGTTGTCGACCTTGGGCACGATGTCCGCGAGGCCGACGTCGTTGTACATGCACCAGTCGAAGATGACGCACCACGGCACGCCGTCCTCGCCGAACTCCCGTCCCCACTTGGTGCGGTTGTCGTAACCGTCGCGGGGGTTCCAGCTCTCGTATACCCCTTCCGGTACGGCTTGCAGATGTGCGATCAGGTCGTCCCATGTAGCCATGGGCGGCCCCCATTTCAGGCCGGGTGGAACGTATCTCGATGGCCGGGGTGGCAGGTCCCGTTCCGGTGGACCCGAGCACACCCCGGGCGCTTTTCGCGGCCGCGGCACGAAACGCGCACTGACGTCGATCGGGGCATACCCACTGACCTGCGATGTGTACCACGAGTATATGTTCGATGACATAGTGTAGTCATATGGTCGTATCATCGGACTACGAGAACGATCACGAGAGTTGCCACCGCGCGGAGGAGTCCTCGATCGCCGCCGCTCCGGTTGCCGAATACCCCCCAGAAATCTGGGATTTCGCCGCACCGCGCACAGTGGCGAGGATGTCGACAGTGCGGTGCACGCGAGCGCGACCGCGCGGTCCGGGCGGCGACCGGACCGGGTGTGTCGCCCGTGGGCGGGCACGGGGGTTGCCGAAGCGGCGACCTGGGGGCGGAAGTGGCGCGCGCGCCGACGAGTCGGCGTCGTATCGAACGCGCAGGGGCCGTGCGATCCGACGGATCGACGCCTTCGGCGGCGCGCGCCCTTTCGATCCGGGACACACACCACGACTTCGTCGATCAGGCCGCCGGTTCGCCGACCTGGTCGTTCAGCGCGGTGCGCAGCCAGGTGTCCGTGGCCCCCGGGGTGGGCTCGGCCGGGTCGCTCAGCTCGGCGGCCAGTTGCCAGTACCGCTCGATCCGGGTCTCGCCGAGGAGCAGGCCGGCCAGCCGGCGGCGAAAGGCGGGGGTGTCGGCCGTGTCCCACGAGCGGGCGTAGGCCGCGACGAAGCAGTCCAGCGGCTCGCCCGGTCGCGGCGGACGGTGGGCGCGCAACTCGGGGACGGCGAGGGTGTGGGCTTCGACGAGCCCGCCGAAGAGTACGGCCGGCCTCGGCCCGGTCCGCGGCCGATGCGCCGCCGGCACCCGGCCCCCGGGTCCCGCGCACGGCCGGGTGACGAGCGCGTGCAGGCGGGCGAACGCCAACACCTGGGCCGGCGTCGGATCAGCGGGCGGTTGCGGCACCGAGCGATCCACGATGGCCGTGACCAGCCGGGCCGGGAGCCGGGCGGGCAGCCAGCCCCGCCAGAACCGGGCCACCGGCGCGGTACTGGGCGGCACGGACACGGCGCCGACCAGCCGCAGTCGCTCGGCCCGCTCGTCCGGCGCACAGTCCCGGAGCAGGTGCAGCGCCGCCTCGCGCCAGCGCAGCTCGGCCAACCGCGAGCCGACCTCCCGCAGCTGCCCGGCGATGATCTCCTCCAGCGTGTCCTCACGATCGAGGAAACGCCCCACCTCCGGCACCGACAGGTCGAGACCGCGCAACGAGCGGATGGTCCGGAGCCGGTCCAGCGCCTCCGGACGGTAGCGCCGATGGCCGCCGGCGCTGCGTGCGGCCTCGGGCAGCAGGCCGCGATCGGAGTAGAAGCGCACGGTCTTGACCGTCACGCCCGCATGCTCGGCGAGTTCTCCGATGCTCCAGGTGTGGTCGGCGGACACGACTTGAACCTCCCTCAGGGGGAGTTCCTACGGTAGCGGCCCACGCGGAGCGGCCCCACGGCCGGTCGGCGCCCCGCCCGCGGAGTGTGTCGAGCGCGGATTCGGTACGGAAGACGAGGGGACGACCATGACGGCGTTCGTATTGGTGTCGGAGGCCCACACCGGCGGGTGGATCTGGCGGGATGTGGCCGCCCGGTTGTCGGCGGCCGGCGACGAGGCGTATCCGGTCACGCTCACCGGACTGGAGAACCCCCGGCAGCCGGCGGAGCCGGACATCGACCTGGAGACGCACATCCGGGACGTGGTGGACCTGATCGACCGCGTCGACGCGGCGCGGCCGGTGGTCGTCGTCGGGCACGGCTACGGCATCCACCCGGTGCTCGGCGCCGCCGATCGGCGCCCGGACCGGGTGGCGCGAATCGTCTACCTGGACGCCGGCCTGCCACAGGACGGGGACCCGGCGCTCGCCGCGATCGCGGACGTGGCGACACGCGAACGGTTGGCGACCCGGGACGGGGATCCCGCCCTCCCCGCACCGACGACGCGCGAGGACTGGGCGCGCTGGGGCGGCGTCGCGGACCTGTCCGACGCGGCGATCGCCCGGCTGACCCGGTCGGCCGCGCCCCATCCGGTGGGCACGCTCACCCAACCGCTGCGCCTGTCGGGGGCGGCGGCCGGGCCGGCGACCACGGGCGTGTTGTGTACCGGGAACGGGGCGAGCATCGCGCTCGTCGAGTCGCTGGTGGGCATCGGGAATCCGGCGCTGCGACGGCTGGTCGACCCCCGGGTGGGCTTCTTCGAACTCGCCACCGGCCACTGGCCGATGGTGTCCGCGCCCGGGGAAGTGGCCGACGTACTGCGCCGCGCGGCGGCCGACGAGGGCCACCGCCTGTCGGCGAAGCGGGAAGAGCCGAGCCACCTCGGGCCGTTCCCGCTGGATGCCCCCGCGTGCGACCGGGAGCAGGTGGGGCGGGTCGACCTCTACCTCCCCGACGACGAACTCCCCTGTCCGGCCGTGCTGTTCGTGCACGGCGGGCCGCTTCCCGAGGGCATTGGGCCGACGCCGCGCGATTGGCCCACGTTCGTCGGCTACGGCCGGTACGCGGCGAGCGTCGGGGTGGTCGGCGCGACCGTGGAGCACCGGCTGCACCGACCCGGCGACTACGACCGCGCCGCCGAGGACGTGGCCGCGGCCATCGAGACGGTACGGGCGCATCCGCGCGTCGATCCGGACCGGATCGCGCTGTGGTTCTTCTCCGGCGGTGGCCTCCTGGCCACGGACTGGCTCGTACACCCGCCGTCGTGGTTGCGCTGCCTGGCCGCGACCTACCCGATCCTGGCCCCCATGCCGAACTGGGGCCTGGCCGACTCCCGCTTCCACCCGGCGACGGCGGTGCGGTCGGCGGGCGAACTGCCGATCGTGCTCACCACGGTGGGCCTGGAGCGCGCCGAAATCGCGGTGACGGTACACGAGTTCCTGGCAGCCGGGGAGGCGGCCGGGGCGAACGTCGAGGTGATCCACCTCGCCGAGGCCCGCCACGGCTTCGAGGCGGTCGACCACACCGAGCAGACCCGAGCGGCCGTCCGCCGGGCGATGCGAGTCGTGACCGGCCACCTGACCGGCTGACCGCGGCGGCCCCGGCTCCGCGTTTGCGAAGAGCCGGGGCCGCCCCGCACGTTCCTTCGCTCAGCCCGCCGAAGCCGCCGAGCCCGACTGCGCCCAGTGCGTCCCGATCGCCTCGATGATCCGCGGCCGCAACTCCCGCGCCTCGATCACCGCGTCCACCGAACCCACCTCCACCGCACGGCGGATGTCGTGGACCCGGTCGAACTCCGCGGCCACCTCGCCCAGTTTCTCGGTCCGCACCGACGAACGCAGTTCGTCCAGTTCGGCGGTCAGCGTGGCCCGGTCCGCGCCGGAGGCCGCCGCCGCGCGCGACTCCAGGTCGCGGACCCGCGGGTCGGCCGCGGTGCGCGCGTTGACGTCACCGGCGAAGACCACCGCCGCCGCGGGCGCCCCGCCGAGGACCGACGCGAACGAGCCGTCGATGGCCAGCACGGTCATGTTCGGGTTCAGCGCCTTGGAGAAGACCACGAACGCGCCGCCGTGGTAGCGCGAGATCACGCAGAACACGATCGGTCCGCGGAAGTTCACGATCGCCCGGCCGATCTCCGCGCCGTACTCCAACTGCAGCTTGCGCATCGACTCGGGCGAGCCGTCGAACCCGGACAGGTTCGCCAGTACCACCAGCGGCCGGTTGCCGGACGCGGCGTTGATCGCCCGCGCGGCCTTCTTCGACGATTGCGGGAACAGCGTGCCCGCCGTGTAGGTGGCCGGCCCGTCCGTGGGCGGGAAACCGCGCCGCGGCACCGCCCGGGACTCGATGCCGAGCAGGCACACCGGCATGCCGCCCAGGTGCACGTCCTGGACCGCCGCCGTGTCCGCGTCGGCCATGCCCGCCCAGCGCTCCAGCACCGGGTGGTCCTGGTCGGACAGCGCCCGCATCACGGTGCGGATGTCGAACGGCTTCTTGCGGTCGGGGTTGGCCTCGGCGGAGAAGATCTCGCCGACCGTGGTGAAGTCGCTGCCCTCCACCACGTGCGGGAAGCTCGACACGTCGCGGTCCGTCGGGTCGGTGGTGCCGGTCCGGCGCGGCGCGAGTTCACCCGGAGCGACGTAGGTGTGGTCGTAGTGCGACATCAACACGTCGCGCGCCGCGTTCAGGTCCGGCGCCCAGTACTGCGCCTGCCCGTTCGGGCCCATCACCCGGTCGTAGCCGCCGATGCCGAAGTTGTCCTCGGCCGACACACCGCCGGAGAAGTCGAGGGCATGCTTCCCGGTGAGCACCATGGCCGAGTCGGGGGTCATCACGAGGATGCCCTTGGTGTGCATGAGCATGGTGGCCTCGGCGTTCCAGTACGGCTGTGCGCCGACGTTGATGCCCGCGACCACGATGTTGATCTCGCCGCCGTCCTGGGTGAACGTGACGATGCGCTTGAGCGCGGCGGCCACCCAGTCCATGTTCTCCGTGCCCGACTCCATCGAGATCCGGGCACCGGACGACAGCGCGTACCACTCCACCGGCACCCGCATGCGCTCCGCCAGGTCCAGCGCCGCGATCACCCGACGGCACTCCGGCTCGGACAGCGCCCCGAGCGACTTCGTCGGGTCGCCGAGCAGAACCACGCGGGTGACACCCTCGGGGTGCCGCGCGGTGGTGGTGCGGACCACACCCGCCACGATCGCGGCGGAGTTGGTGCCCTTGGGCCGGTCGACCGGCACGAGGGCGTGCTCGTCGTTCAGGTCGTACTCGACGAAGTCACCGAGGCGGTCGGTGAGTTCGTACGGGTAGACGGTGTTGCGGCTGCTCGCGCGCAGCACCTTCAACCGGTAGCCGTCCAGCGGTTCGACCGGCTCGTCCGACGGCTCGCCGATGGTCAGTTCGGTACCGCCGGCGGCGTCGAACGGGATCCGTACCGCGATCTTGGTCAGTTCGCCGGTCCGCGGGTCGCGCTGGCGGGCGATGAACAGGATCTCCTCCAGGCCCGCGCCCGCGGTGGTCGGCCGCACGCGCCCGGCGATCATCTCCATCTCGGCGTGCGTGAGTCCGCTCGGCGGCCACACGTAGACCACGACCCGGTTGGTGTTGAAGCGCTTCGCCGACGGGCGCCGCGACTGGGCGCGGCGGATCGAGTCGAGGCACGTGGCGAGGATGTCCTCGGCGGTCGGCAGGGCGACCAACCTGCCCTCGTGGTCCCGGAGTTCGGTGAGGTCGCGGACCTGGGCGAAGGCGACCAGGCGGTCGTCGGCGGGGTTTTCCCGGGCGACGCACTGGAAGAGGTAGACCTCCTCGTCCGAGGACGGCAGCCGGGTGAGGTCGAACTTGCTCAGCCGCTCCAACTGCATACGCTGCGCGATGTACGGGTGCAGACCCCGGATCAACCGCTCCTCGACCATCCCGGTGTCGGACGGGCGGAACGTGAAGTGATGGTGCATCACCGCGCCGCCGCGACCGGCCACCGTGGTGGTCAGTCGGCGGACCCGAGGCGGCAGCGGCTGCGCGGCCACCACCTCGTGCAGTGCGGCGGCCGTCGCGTCCGCGCTCTCCGGCTGATTCTCCCAGGACAGGTAGATGTCCGCGTCGATCGGGTTGCCGTCGGCGGCCAGTTCGGCGAGGCCGCGCAGCGCGCCGCCCAGGGCCTCGAAGCCCACCGCGGCGGAGACCAGCGAGGAGCCGGCCCGCTCGGCGACCACGAACGTGCAGCCCGCGATCTCCCGGGTACGGACGTCGGTGAGGCCCTTGTTGCCGTAGTAGCGCCGGGTCAGCACCTCCAGCATGGTCGCGTTGTCGAGGTTGTCGCGAACCAGTCGCTGACCGAGCAGCCGGACCAGGGGCTCGGTGCTGCGCACCATCTCGGCGACCCGCTCGGCGCGGTCCGCGGTGTCCGGGTGCGCGTCCAGGTGCCGCAGGTGCTTGCGCACACCGGCGTACACGCGGGCGCGGTTGCGGCGCAGCAGCGGCCGGCCGAACCAGTCGTAGACCACGCCGCGCGCGAGGTCGGCGAGCACGGGGAAGCGGACCTGGGTCGCGCCGATCAGCCGCTCCAGGGCCAGACCCGCGGGCTCGTGCAGCGTCGCGTCCGGCGGCGCCTCGCGCAGCCAGGAGCGCAACAGGGTGGCGATGACGGCGGCGTCGGCGGAGGCGCGCTGCTGGGCGAGGAAGATCCGGAACACCGCGGCTTCCAGCTCCGGGGACGGCTCCGGCTCGGTGACGCCGTAGTGCGCCAGGGCCTTGGCCAGCTTGGCCCGGAACGCCGGGGGCAGTCCGGCGCGTTCCACGTCCAGGCTCTGCAGGTAGCTGTGGAAGTACTCGCGGGCGCTGTGCAGGTGGCCGTCGCCGCCGACGTCCTCGCCCGCGGGCCGGTTGCGGCTCAGTTCGGCGAGGTCGGTGAACATCTCGATCAGTTCGAGCTCGCGCACCAGCGGGCGGTGGCCGGCCTCGGCGGCGGCGGTGCGGGCGGCGAGGTAGTCGTCGAGTACACGGCGCTCGTCGTGCGGGTCGACGTCGAAACCGAGCAGCAGGCTGCGCAGGTCCTCCTGGCCGCGCCGGGTGCGTGCGCGCACGGGGACGGTCTCGGGCGCGGCGGGCAGGTCCAGCTCGACGGACGCGCCGGCGGTGGTGTCCTCGGCCTCGCCGTCGTCGTCGGCGAGCGGTTCCAGACGCAGCAGCGGGGCGCCGGTCTCCACCTGGCTGCCCACGGAGACCGAGCATTCCTTCAACCGTGCCCGGAACGGTGCGCGCAGCACCGTTTCCATCTTCATGCTCTCCAGCACCAGGACCGGTGCGCCGGCCTCGACCTCGTCGCCGACGGCCAGGGGGGTGGCGACGACCAGGGCGGGTGCGGGGGAGCGTACGACGCCGCCCTCGTCGCGGCCGACGCGGTGGGTGACGCCGTCGACCTCGACCAGGTGGGTCGGCCCGTGGGTGGCGGTGAGCAGCCGGTAGCGGGTGCCGTTGACCACGATCTGGCCGGTGTGCCGGTCGAACCGGTCGAGTTCGACATCGGCGGTACGCACCACCTCGCCGACCTCGATGCCGACCCGGAAGCGGTGCGCGCCGACGCGGGCGACGCGCACGCGGTAGCCGACGCCGCGCAGCTTCAGGTCGAGCGGTCGGCCGCTCTCGTGCTGGACCTGCGGCCGGCCGCCGAAGGCGGTGGAGAACAACCGCTGGCGTTCGGCACGCTCCTCCTCCTCGTACGCCTCGATCGCGGCGGCGGCGAGGGCGACGGCGGAGTGGCGGTGCGCGACGAGTCGGCCCTCGCCGCGCACACGGTCGAT
>NZ_JBHTVA010000097.1:0-35886 GCF_042793325.1 Embleya sp. NPDC056575 | reverse complement strand
TTCTGCGGAGGAGCGAAGCGGGGGAGCAGAAAAGTGGTGCCTCGCGAGCCGGCGCGAAGCGCCCAACAAGAAGCAACGCCGCGAACACGACTCCGCCCCGCCCCGGCCTCACCGTGCGACTCGGGCGCCCCGACCCGCTCGGCTCACGACTTGGCCAACCCACCCCGTTCGTCCGCCGACCGTTCGTCCGCCGACCCCGGCGTGTCGCCCCGTTCGCCCGCCGACCCTGGCGTCCTGCTCCGCTCGCGATGTGTTCCCGGCGTCTTGCCTTGCTTGCCCGTCCCCTTCGCGATGTTGCCGGCGTTCGGTCTCGCCTTGCGCCTTCTGTTGGGTGCTCCGGCTGGGCTGCTGTTCTGCCTTGGTCGGCGGGTGACTCGGGTCTTGGGCTGGTCGGCTGTCCTGCGTTGGCGCTCGGGCGGCTTGGGGGTCCGGGTCGGCTTGGTGGGGGCTGTGGGGCAACTGCCGGTGTTTCGGGGGGACTTGACGGATCACGCCAATGGGTTTGGGTGCTTGTCAGGATGGGTGTGGGTTGCTCTACTTGGTTCGCGCCCTGTGTGGAATTGGTTCGCAGTGCTTCTGCTCCTTCGTACGGTTCGGGTCCAGCCCAGAAACCCCGGGAGTCAGCCATGCCAAAGCGCGTGAAGATCGCTGCGCTCGCCAGTGCCGGTGCACTGGCTGCCGTGACCACGTTCGTCGGGTCCGCCTCTGCGGGCGGGCCCTCGACGGCCCCTTACGACTGTGTGGATGCCAGGGGTCGTGCGTTTCCCGCCAAAGTGACCTATGTCACCGGTGGCGGGCAATTGAAGGTGACCATCTCTGCTCCGCCGATTTCGGCCGGGTTCCCGGCCAACTCCATCAACACCACCGCGATCTTCAATGGCCCCAGCGGTGGCGTTGTCTACGACGGTGCCGTCAATCCGCCGTATCCGGGTGGTGCGCCCGTGTTCAACCTGGGGGCCATTCCCAAGGTCAGCGGCACCATCGGGGTCGGCCAACCGCTGGCGGACGTGATCTCGGGTCCGCCGCCCTCGCCCTCCAACTGGAGTCTGCGGGTGCTCTTCCCGGGGTGGCCCGGTTGGTACTGCGTCGCACGCGCACCGCTGAGCCCGACGCTGCTGTACAGCTGAACGGACCAGCCGAGCCGAGCGGCCGACCGGGACGGCGGCACGCGTACATCCACGCGCCGCCGTCCCACCCGTCCCCACCCGCCCGTCCCTACGCGGTCGCCTCCGGCGTCGACGTCAGGCCGTGGTAGATCCGTGGCGCGCCGTCCAGGCGTACGCCCACCCGGCCCCCCGTCACCGTCAGGGTGCGCTCCCGGCCGATGCAGTCGACCTCGCGGACCGTCGTGCCGGCCGCCTGCACCGACAGGGTCGTCTTGGTCGGCCACGGGTCCACCCACGGTTCGGGGGCGGCGAACCAGCCGGAGTCGGTGGGGTGGGCCGCGTTGAGGACGTAGCCGTCCTTTCGGCTCCACAGGATCGAGATCGGGCCGTCGGGGGAGTCGAACAGCAGGCCCTTGAGGTCCGGGTCGGCCGGGGTCAACCATCGGACGAACGTGGCCCGGTCCAGTACGCGGGCGGCGGTGGCGTAGGCCAGCATGGACGGCTTGGCGCCGAGGTCGCGGTGCATCAGGCCGTAGTGGTACTCGGAGTTCGCCGGGTCGGCCCACTGCGGCTTGCCCAGGACGCTGTCGTGCAGCTGGTACCAGTTCACGCACCGCACGCCCTCGGCCTTGGCCAGCGCGAGGGTGAGCAATACGTTCTCGGCGGCGTGCCGGTAGGTGTCGTGCCACCAGCTGTTCGGCTTGGTGCACGCGTACGCCTCGGTCAGCCACAGCTCCTTCGGGCCGTACGCGGCGATCACCTCGCGGGCCTTGCGCAGTCCGCCGAGGAAGTTCCAATACGTGCCGTTGTCGCCCATCGTCCAGTCGGCCGGCGCCGGGGCGTAGTCGGGGGTGAAGTTGCCCCGGCCCGGGTGGAAGGCGAACCCGTCGATCAGGTCCCAGCCGCCGGCGTTGCGGAAGTTCTCCGTCCAGACGTAGTCCATCCCGGCGAGTCCCGCGTTGAGCACCTTCGTCGGCGCCCCCGCCGCGGTCAGCCGGTCGCGTACCGGGTGCAGTCCGTCGCGCACGTAGGCGGCGGCCGTCTGGCCGCTCATCCACGGCTTGTTGATCTCGTTGGCGACCTCGAACCAGTCCGCGTTCGCCCCGATCGCCTTGGCGGAGTTGGTGTCCGCCCACGCGGCGATCTGGGCGGTGGTGCCGCCGAGCGGGATGCCGGCCAGTTCGATGTTGTGGGCCAGGCCGGCCGCGTCGAGGGTGGCGGGTGGCAGGCCGGGGCCGCCGTCGTAGGAGATGCGCACCCGCTTGATGCCGATGCGGTGCATCAGGTCCAGCACGGCTGGCGTGGACGGTTGGAGCAGCCACGGGTAGTTGGCGATGCCGAACATGCTGTCGGCGCCCGCCTGGTAGTCGAACGGCGGCAATACCGTGAGGTTGGTGCGGGCGAACGCCTCGTCCGGGCCCGAGGTCGCGCGCACCTCGGTGAACACGATGCCGTGTGCCGGTGCGGTGACGGTGAAGGTCCGCGTCCAGGTCGCGCCGGCGGCGACCGTGCCCGAGACCGTGCCGCTGCCCAGTACCGCTCCGTCGAAGTCCCTTGCCCACCAGGAGAGTTGTACCGCTCGGGCGGTGGTGCCGCCGTTGGCCACCTCCGCGTGCAGCGGCATCGGTACGCCGCCCTGGTCCCACAGTGAGAACGGGCGGTCGGTCCACACCTCGACGCCGAGCGGCCGGCCCGAGCCGGTGGTGCCGGCCGCCGCCGGGCGCATCGCGCCGAGTACGAGGTCGGCCTCGGTCACCGCGCCGGTGGGGGTGACGGTGCCCGGGGCGTGGATCCAGGTGGCGTTGGTCCAGGTCGGGGTGGTGCCGGCAAGGCGGAAGTAGGCGTTGGTGTCGGCCCATGTCTCCTGGTAGACCACGCCCGTGTTGGTTTCGTACGGGATGCCGCCGCCCGCGTCCCGGTTCCAGGCGGTGAGCGCGACGAAGGCCTCCGGTGCGGTGGGGGCGAGCACCGTACGGCCGAACATGAACCCGGCCGGGACGAGCGTGGTCGAGCCGCCGACCTCCCAGCGCAGATGTGCGCGGTTCGGGGTGACGTCGAGGACGGCCCGGACGGTGATGCCGTTCGCGCCGGCGGCCAACGTGTAGTCGACCCGGATCGCCGCTCGGCCGTCCGGGAGGGTGATCCGGGACGGGGTGCCGCCGGTCGTGGGTTGCAGGCCGGCGACGGTGTCCTTGGTCATGAACCTGGTCAGCCGGACGCGTTCGGTGCCGGCGCCGTCGCGGACCGAGATCTGTCCGTCGAGGCCGGCGGTCAGCGAGATGCCGGGGGCGGAGATGGTGACGGGGGTGGTCGTCGTCGCGTCGGTGGGGGCGGGTGTCGCCGCGCCGGCGATTCCGGCCGCTCCGGCCACGCCCGCCACGCCGGTCGCCACGGCGCCGGTGAGGAAGCCGCGTCGGTGCAGGCCGGGGCGGGGGGTGTGGGCGGGGTGGTCCGGTGTGGCGTCGGGTGATTCGGGGCTGTGTTGGTCGGCGGACATGGATCCCTTTCCCGAGCGACGAGGGCGGGCGGCGGAAGCACCCGGAGCGGCGGCGGGCGTGGCCGAGGCATGGCGATGGTGGCCGCGACGGCAGCCGCGACGGCCGCGACGGCAGCGGTGGTGGTAGGGACGGTCGTGGGCGATGACCCCGACCTAATGCGGATTAGAGCGAATGTGTACCCCGATCCACCGGCCGCGTCAAGACCGTCGTATGTCTGATTCGCCGGGTCGGGCAACCTGCCCGCAACCCCCTTGACACCTCCTCCTAATGCGAATTAGATACGACCCCATCGGCTCCGGAGCACACCCGGAGCGGGCATTGTCAGGACCCAGGGAGGTACCCGTGACCGAGTCAGTTCCGGTCAGTACGCTCCGGCGTCGACGTCGGCGGGTGGTGGCGGGAGGCGGAGCGCTCGCGCTGGCCCTCGTCGCCGGCACCGCCGGTTGTTCGTCCGGCTCGTCCGGATCGTCCGGCGCCGGTTCCTCCGGCAAAACCACGATCACCGTCGCGGGCATGCCGGCGACCACGTCGCCCAAGACGCGGCAACAATTCCTGGACGCCGTCGCGGCGTTCGAGAAGGCCAACCCGAAGATCAAGGTCAAGCCCACCGACACCCAGTGGGACGCGCGCACGTTCGCCGCCCGATTGGCCGGCGGCAACGCCGAGACCGTGTTGACCGTTCCGCTGACCGAGCCCCCCGGCCTGATCGCCCGCAAGCAGATCGCCGATCTCGGAGCCGAACTCGAGGCGTTGCCGCACGCGGGCGACCTGGACCCGCGCGCACTGGCCCCGGCCACCGCCGCCGACGGACGCGTCTTCGGGCTGCCGGTCACCGAGTACGCGCTCGGACTGGTGTACAACCGCGACCTGTTCACGAAGGCCGGTCTGGATCCGGACAAGCCGCCGACCACCTGGGACGAGGTTCGCACCGCCGCGAAAAAGATCTCCGACACGGGCGCCACCGGCTACACGCAGATGACCGTCAAGAACACCGGCGGCTGGATCCTGACCGCGATGACCTACGGCTTCGGCGGTTCGATGGAGAAGAAGGTCGGCGACAGGTATGTGCCGGCCCTGCTCGACGGTCCGGCGGAGAAGGCGCTCGGGCAACTGGCCGCGATGCGCTGGCAGGACGACTCGATGGGCAACAACCACCTGCGTACCCAGCAGGACGCCGAACGGGACTTCGCCGCGGGCAAGATCGGCATGATGATCAGCACGGTCAACAGCTACAACCGCTACATCACCCAATACTCCGGCAAGCCCGCCGACTTCGGCATGGCCGCGCTGCCGCAGCAGAACGGCGGCCGGTCCACGCTGCTCGGCGGCCTGATGGCCGTGGTCAGCGCCAAGGCCACGCCGGCGCAGCGGACCGCGGCGGTGAAGTGGATCGACTACTTCTACCTCAAGCCCGCCTACGACCCGGCCGCGGCCGAGGAACAGGCGGTCGCCCAGGCGGCGGACAAGCTCGCGGTCGGGCTGCCCACGCTGCCGTTCTACTCGGCGGCGGTGTCCGATCCGGTGAACGTCGCGATCGGCAGGCACGCGAACATCCCGACCGGGAACTTCGCGCCGTACGTCGCCGGCGTCGGCAAGCTCGAATATCAGGTCGAACCCCCGGTCGCCGCACAGGAGTTGTACGGCGCGCTGGACACGGCCGTACAGGCCGTGCTGACCCGCAAGGACGCCGACCCGCGGGCCGAGTTGGCCAAGGTGGCGGATCGACTCGGGCCGGTCGTCGAGAAGGCGCAGGCACCGTGAGCGGGCGCGGGCGGTGCGAAGTCGAGGGGCCGTCGTGAGTACGCCGACCATCTCCCGGCAGAGCGTCCCGGTCGTGGCGTCGGCGGCGGTTCGTCCGAGCGGGCCCGGGGCCCGGATCGCGCGGTGGCGCGGGGGCGCCCGGCATCTGGTGCCGGTGCTCTTCCTGTTGCCGACGGTGTTGGTGTTCGGCCTGTTCTCGTGGTGGCCGATCATCCGTAGCCTGCTGCTGAGCTTCCAGCAGACGAACCTGGTCGAACCGGCCACCTGGGTCGGGTTCGACAACTACCAAACCCTGCTGGACGACCCGCTGTTGGGCAAGGCGGTCGTGAACACCCTCGTGTTCACCGGCCTGGCCCTGCTGATCGGCTTCCCGCTGCCGCTGTTCCTGGCCGTGCTGATGTCCGAACTGCGGCGCGGTGCCGGCCTGATGCGGGTGCTGGTGTATCTGCCGGTGGCGGTGCCGCCGGTGGTGGCGGTGCTGATGTGGAAGTGGTTCTACGACCCGGACTCGGGCCTGTTCAACGAGATGTTGGGCAAGGTCGGCCTGGGCCCGTACCCGTGGTTGCAGTCCGCCGACACGGCGATGGCGAGCCTGGTGGTGGAGGCGACCTGGGCGGGCGCGGGCGGCGCGGTGCTGATCTACCTCGCGGCGTTGGCGAGTGTGCCGACCGAGTTGTACGAGGCCGCCGAACTCGACGGCGCCTCGGTACGACGACGGTTGTGGCACGTCACGTTGCCGCACATGCGCCCGGTGTTGCTGATCATGATGCTGCTCCAGGTGATCAACACCTTCCAGGTGTTCACCGAGCCGTTCGTGCTGACGGACGGCGGGCCCGAGGACTCCACGGTCACCGTGCTTCTCCTCATCTACCGCTACGCGTTCGTCAGCGGCGACTACGGCGCGGCGGCGGCGCTGAGCGTGAGTCTGGCCGCCGTGCTCGCGGTCCTGTCGGCGATCTATCTGCGGCTCACCCGCGCGTGGGGGACGAAATGAGTACCGGTGCCGGCGGCAGGGGCGTGATGTCCGAGGCCGAACGCCGACGGCCGATCACCCGGTTCGGACTCGGGACCACCCAACTGTTGTTGATCGCGGCCCTGATCATCGAGGGCGCCGGTCCGATCTATTGGGTGTTCAAGGGTTCGATCTCCTCGACCCAGGACTCGCTGCGGCATCCGTTGGCGCTGTGGCCCGAGGAGGCGCACTGGTCGAACATCTCGACCGCGTGGACGAGTCTGGATCTGGGCCGCTACCTGACCAACACCGTGGTGCTGGTGGGCGGTTCGTGGTTCGTGCAGTTGTTCGTCGCGGTGACCGGGGCCTATGCGCTGTCCGTGCTGCGGCCGTTCTACGGCAAGTATGTGTATGCGGCGGTGCTGGCCACGCTGTTCCTGCCGGGCACGGTGTCGATGGTCTCGCTCTACCTGACCATCCAGGACCTGCCGCTCACGGGCGGCTCGATCGCCAACACGCCGATGGCGGTGTGGCTGCCGGCGGGCGCGCACGCGTTCAACGTGCTGCTGATGAAGCAGTTCTTCGACGGCATTCCGAAGGAACTCCTCGAGGCGGCCCGCCTGGACGGCGCCGGTCCGTGGCGGATCCTGACCCGCATCGTGCTGCCGATGTCCCGGCCGATCCTGGCCGTGGTGTCGCTGCTCGCGGTGATGAACGCCTGGAAGGACTTCCTGTGGCCGATGATCGCCATCACCGACACGGAAAAGCAGCCGCTGGCGGTGGCGTTGCCGAGGCTGGCCGACACCTCGAACCAGAGCCTGCTGATCGCGGGCATGCTGATCGCGATCATCCCGCCGGTGGTGGTGTTCCTGGTCTTCCAGCGGCAGATCGTGCGCGGCATCGCGTTCACGGGGCTGAAGTGAGGACGGCAATGGGGGATTCGGTGGGTCGTGTGCTGGTCACCGGTGCGGCCGGGCGGCTCGGTGGCGCCGTGCTGGGCGAGTTGGCCGCTCGTGGGGTGGCGGTCACCGCGCTCGTGGTCGAGGAGGCACCGGGGTTGGCGGTGGATCGGGTCGTCGTCGGTGACGCCCGGGATCCGGGGGCGGTGGCCGATGCGCTCGACGGGGTCGACGCGGTGATTCACCTCGCCGCGCTGGCCTCGCCCGAGGTCGCGGCGCCGGAGGTGGTGTTCGGAACGAATACGCAGGCCACGTTCGTGGTCCTGAACGAGGCCGGGCGCGCGGGGGTGGGGCGGGCGGTGCTGGCGAGCAGTCTGTCGATCACCGGACTGCCGTTCGCCCGGTCCACGCCCCGGCCGCGACCGGCCTACCTGCCGCTCGATACGGCGTTGCCGTCGCGGATCGAGGACCCGTACGCGCTGTCCAAGCAGGTCGACGAGGCCACCGCCGCGATGATGTGTCGGCGGTACGGGATGGTCGTGGCGGCGCTGCGCTTTCCGTTCCTCGGCGACCGTGACCGACTCGCCGCGCACGCCGCGCGGTTGGCGCGGGATCCGGCGAGTGGGGCGGCGGAGGTGTGGAGCTACCTCGATCTGCGCGACGCCGCTCGGGCCTGCGTGATGGGGCTGACGGGGCGGGAAGTGGCGGGCGCGTCGGTGTTGTTCGTCGCGGCGCCGGACACGCTGTCGGCCACGCCGACGCGGGAGTTGTTGGCCGCCCACCTGCCGGATGTGCCGTGCCGGGTGGACTTTCCGGGGCATGCGGTGCCGATCGACCTGGCTCCGGCCCGGGCGGTGTTGGGCTTCACGGCGCGGTATCCCTATCCGGTCGAAGGGCGGGGTGAGGCGCGAGAAACGAGCGCTGATTCTCGTTCGAACCCCCTTGCACAGGAGCGACGCCCATGACTGACGCGCGCAGGCCGGTCCCGAATCCGGCCCCAACCCCGATGGCTCCCATGGCGGAGACCCAGGCCCCGTGGCCCGCGCGGGACTCGCTGCGGATCACCTCGGTGCGGGCCATCGTGACCGCGCCCGGTGGCGTGCCGCTCGTGGTGGTGCGGGTCGATACCTCGGAACCCGGGCTGTACGGGCTCGGCTGTGCCACCTTCACCCAGCGCTTCCACGCGGTGACCGCGGCGGTCGAGCAACATCTGGGGCCGATGGTTGTCGGTCGGCATCCGGCCGACATCGAGGACATCTTTCGACTGCTGCACTTCTCGTCCTACTGGCGCGGCGGCCCCGTCCACAACAACGCGCTGTCCGGCATCGACCAGGCGTTGTGGGACATCGCCGGCAAACGGTTGGGTGTGCCGGTGTACGAACTGCTCGGCGGTCGGGTGCGCGGCGGCGCGGCGGTGTACACCGGTGCCCGGGGCGGCGGCGTCGAGGAGTCGATCGAGCGGGCCGCGGCGTTGGCCGAACAGGGCTACCGGCACGTGCGGTTGCAGTGCGGTGGCCCGGGGCTGGGTACGTACGGCGCCGAGGGCACGCCGGGCGGTCATCCCGGCAGCCCGTACCCGGACGGGTGGGATGTCGGCCACTATCTCCGCACCACGCCGCGCCTGTTCGAGCGAGCCCGGGAGGTATTGGGCGACGAACTCGGCCTGTTGCACGACGCGCACAACCGGCTCACCCCCAAAGAGGCCGTGGGGCTGGCCCGGTCGCTGGAGCCGTACCGGCTGTTCTTCCTGGAGGACCCGCTCGCGCCGGAGCACTTCGACCGGCTGCCGGAGGTGCGCGCCGCGGCGCCGATGCCGATCGCCTCCGGCGAGTTGGTGACCTCGATGACCGACGCCACCCGCCTGGTCACCTCCTCCGGCGTCGACTATCTGCGGGTGCACGTCTCGGCCGTGGGCGGACTGACCCCGGCTCGCAAGCTGGCCACGCTGTGCGAGCTGACCGGGGTCCGCACCGCCTGGCACGGGCCGCCGGACGTGTCGCCCGTCGGCGCGGCGGTCAACCTGACGCTGGACGTGACCAGTCCCGCGTTCGGCATCCAGGAGCAACACGTATACCCCGAACGGGTGCACGAGGTCTTCCCCGGCACGCCACGCACGGTGGACGGCTATCTCGTCCCCTCGGACCGGCCCGGCTGGGGTGTCGATCTGGACGAGGTTCAGGCGGCGAAGTACCCGCCGCAGACCCACCTGCACGAGCGTTGGGCGGCCCGCGTGCGGCGCCCCGACGGTGGGTTGGAAGCTCCGTGAATCACCCACCGTTACTGGATATACTCGATTTCCATCTTGATCTGATGCGTATTAGGCGGCCGTTGCCGCCGGGCACTTGGAGGATGACATGAAGCCGAGCGGCGGGCCCGGGCGGCCGGCCGGTTCGCGGACGAACCGGCCCCGCCAAGCGGACATCGCCCGCCTGGCCGGCGTCTCGCAGCCGACGGTGTCCCTGATCCTCAGCGGCGGCTCGGCGGCGGTGGGCATCGCCGACGAGACCCGGCGCAAGGTGATGGCCGCCGCCGAGCAACTCGGCTACGTGCCCGACCCGATAGCGAAGCGACTGGCCGCGGGACAGAACAACCTGCTCGGGCTGTACACGTTCACCGCGACCTTCCCCACCGAAATGTCGCACGCCTACCACCCGTTCCTGGTCGGCATCGAGCAGGAGTCCGCGATCCAGGGATACGACCTGCTGATGTTCATCGCCTCCAGCGTGACCGGCGAACGGCCGCACGCCGAGGTGCTGAACCGGGTCCGGCTGGCCGACGGCTGCCTGTTCATGGGTCGGCATCTGCCGATCCGGGAGATGGACCGGCTCCTGGCCACCGATCTGCCGGTGGTCTACCTCGGCCGACACGACGACTTCGGCGACCGGCTGCCGTATGTCGGCGCGGACTACGTGACGGCGACGGCGGAGGTCGTGCGTCACCTGGCCGAGCTGGGCCACCGGGACATCCTGTACGTGCGCGAACTCGACGACGCGATCAGCGCCGTGGACCGCGAGGCGGGCTTTCGGCGCGGGATGGCCGAGTGCGGACTCGCGCTCGACGAGGGCGCCGTGGTCCGTACGGACGGCTCCGATCTGACCACCGATCGGCTGCGTGGCTGGTACGAGCGGGGCGTGACCGCGATCGTCACCGAGGCCACCGACACCGACGCGGCGCATCGGGCGCTGCTGGCCGCCGCCTCGGAAGCGGGATACCGCTTCCCCGACGACCTGTCCCTGGCCACCCTCGGCGCCCCCGAATACACCGAGCAGGGACCGCCGGCGCTGACCGGATTCGTAGTGCCGCGCCGGGAGATGGGCGCGGCGGCGGTGCGGTTGCTCACCGGGTTGATCGCGGGGGACGGGGACAACGACGCGCTGCCCAGGCATCAGTTGATGAGCTGTGCGCTGGAGATCGGGCGTACGGCCGCCCGGGTGCGCTGAGTCCGTCGCCGCCTCGGGTGTGCGCCGTTCGGCCGAACGGCCATGTCGGTGCGCCCTGTTCGGCGTTGCACGTGCTTATTCGATTCCGTTCACGGAGGGCTGCACCATGTCCGAAATCAATACCGAGATACTCGTCGTCGGCGGTGGACTCGGGGGAGTCGCCGCCGCGTTGGCCGCGTGCCGTGCGGGTCGCGAGGTCGTGCTCACCGAGGAGACCGACTGGATCGGCGGTCAACTCACCGCGCAGGCCGTGCCGCCGGACGAGCATCCCTGGATCGAGAGCTACGGCGCCACCGCGACCTATCGCGAACTGCGCACCGCGATCCGCGACCACTACCGGACCTGGTATCCGCTGACCGGCGCGGCGGCGCGGCGGCGCGACCTCAACCCGGGAGCCGGCTATGTGAGCAAGCTCTGCCACGAACCGCGCGTGGCCCTGGCCGTGTTGCAGGCGATGTTGGCTCCGCATCTGGCGTCCGGGCGGTTGCGCGTTCTCCTGGAGCACGTGCCCGCCGAGGTGTTCACCGAGGGCGACCGGGTGTCCGGGGTGACCCTGTGGGGCCTGCGGACCGAGGAGTCGCACACCGTCACGGCGGACTACGTCCTGGACGCCACCGAGACCGGCGAGTTGTTGCCGCTGGCGAAGGCGGAGTACGTGACGGGCGCCGAGTCCCGGGAGGAGTACGGCGAACCGAGCGCGCCCGCCGAGTACCAGCCGCTGAACATGCAGGGCATCACCTACTGCTTCGCGATCTCGCACCACGAGGGCGAGAACCACGTGATCGACCGGCCCGCCGACTACGACTTCTGGCGTTCGTATCGGCCGGACTTCTGGCCGGGGCCGCTGCTGGGCTTCCTCGCGCCGGATCCGCGCACGTTGAAGCCCGAGGCCCGGACGTTCGATCCGAGCCCGGCCGGCGATCCGCTGGCGATCACCGCCGACCAGAGCGCCAACGCGGGCAGCGACGACCTGTGGTTGTTCCGACGCATCCTGGCCAAGGGGCTGTTCGAGCCGGGCGCGATCGACTCGGACATCACGCTCGTGAACTGGCCGCTGAACGACTACTGGTTGCGGCCGATCATCGAGGTCGGCGCCGACGAGGCCGCCGCCGCGCACCGCGAGGCGAAGCAGTTGTCGTTGTCGGTGCTGTACTGGCTCCAGACCGAGGCACCGCGTCCGGACGGCGGCCGGGGGTATCCCGGACTGCGGCTGCGGCACGATGTGGTGGGCACCGCCGACGGGTTGGCCAAGTCGGCGTACGTGCGCGAGTCGCGCCGGATCCGCGCGGTGACCACGGTGACGGAGCATCACGTGTCCCGGGACATCCTGGGCGAGGACACCATCCACCACTTCCCGGACTCGGTGGGGGTGGGCGCGTACCGGATCGACCTGCATCCGTCGACCGGCGGCGACAACTACATCGACGTGGCCGGCGTGCCGTTCGAGATCCCCCTGGGCGCGCTGCTGCCGATCCGGATGCGGAATCTGCTGCCGGCGGGCAAGAACATCGGCTCGACGCACATCTCGAACGGGTGCTACCGGCTGCACCCGGTGGAGTGGAACGTGGGCGAGGTGGCCGGCCGGCTGGCGGCATACTGCCTGCGGCGGGGCGTCGAGCCGCGGTCGGTGCGCGAAGACCCGTCGCTGTTCCCCGAGTTCGCGGCCGAGTTGGACGCCGCCGGGGTGGAACGGCGGTGGCCGGCGCCGGCGGGGTATTGAGTCGCCGCCCGTGGGCCGCTGTCAGGGTGTACCGGCGGAGCGGCCCACGGCGGGGCGGATCGATTCGCCGGCGGGTTCGCCGGTTCGGAACCGGTGTTCGTCTCAGGATCCGGTGTTCTCCGGAGTCGTGTCGTGGCGCTGGAGGAGTTCGATCCAGTAGCAGGTCCATCGGTGGAGTCGGTCGATCATCGGGCCTCCTCTGAAAGTTGCGGGCAGCGTTCAGCATTGCACGGGCCGGCGGGGGAGGTTGGGTCCGGTGGTCGATACCCGAGCGACGCGTCGGCGACGATGGCGCGGTGGATGGTGGTGTGGGCGGGGGCTTTGAGGCTTCTTTGAGGTTGTCGCGTTACACATGAGCCGTGACTGCGTCTGTTCTGGTTGTCGATGACGAGCCGAATATTCGGGACCTGCTGGCCCAAACCCTGCGGCTGATCGGGTTCGACGTCCGGGTGGCCGGTGACGGGCGGGCGGCGCTGGCCGCCGTGTCCGCCGCCACGCCGGACCTGGTGGTGCTCGACATCACGCTCGGTGATCTCGACGGTGTGGCGGTGGCGCGCCGGCTCCGCGCCGATGGGCACGACGTCCCGGTGCTGTTCCTGACGGCGCGCGATGCCGTCGAGGACCGGATCGCCGGCCTGGCCGCGGGGGGCGACGACTATGTCACCAAACCCTTCAGCCTGGAGGAGGTGGTGCTGCGAATCCGCGCCATCCTGCGGCGGACCCGCGCCGGCTCCGAGGCGCCGGCGGACGAGGTGGTGCGGTTCGCCGACCTCGAACTGAGCGACGCCACCCACATCGTGCGGCGTGCCGGTCGGGTGGTCGACCTGTCGCCGACCGAGTTCCGGCTGCTGCGCTACCTCATGGAGAACGCGGGCCGCGTGCTCACCAAGGCGCAAATCCTCGACCGGGTATGGCGCTACGACTTCGGCGGTGACGGGCGGATCGTCGAAAGCTACATCTACTACCTGCGCAGGAAGATCGATCGGGACGGGCCGCCGCTGCTGCATACGCTGCGCGGGGTCGGCTACTCGCTGCGCCTCCCGCCGGAGGACGTGTGACGAGCACGGGCCGCGGCGGAGCGGTCCGCCGCGCGGTGGCGCGGCCGGCCGGCGTACGCGGATGGAGCCTGCGGGTGCGGCTCGCGGTGATCGTCTGCGCACTGACCACGGTCGCCCTCCTGGCCGCGAACATCGCCGGATTGATGCTGCTCAGGGCATACCTGGTGGAACGGGTCGACCGGCAGTTGTCGGCGGTGGGCGGCGGGTTGTTCGTGGACAAGCCCGGCAAGGACCAGCTCCTGGGCGAGGCGTTGAAAGAGAGCGCCGGGCGTGCCGACAACGGCTTTCAGGGGTTCATCGGCGGTTGGTCCGGCAGCCAGACGCGGATCTACCTGATCGGACCGGACGACTCCCGGCAAAACCTCCCGTACGGGGCGGTCGGCGCGCCCCGCCTGCCGAGCCGGACGCAACTCGAACGGCACGCCGGCCAGGGCGCGTTCACCGTGCCGGACCGCGACGGCGGCGACGCGTGGCGTCTTTGGGTACGGGCCGACCGCGACGGTACCCGACTCATCGTCGCGGCCACGTCGATGGATTCGGTCGAGGCGACCTATCGGCGCATGTTGCGGATCGATGTGGTCGTCACGCTCGGCGCCCTCGCGGTGCTCGCCGTCGCCGCGTGGGCGACGGTACGCGCCGGGCTGCGCCCGCTGACCCGGATGGAGGTGGTCGCCGGGCAGATCGCCGGGGGCGACTTCGCCCGGCGGGTACCGGACGCGGACGCGCGTACCGAGCCGGGGCGGCTCGCGCTGGCCATGAACACCATGCTGGATCGTGTGGACAGCGAGATCGCCGCCCGTCGTGAATCCGAACAGCGCCTGCGCCGGTTTCTCTCCGACGTCTCGCACGAGTTGCGGACTCCGCTGACCAGCATCCGCGGGTTCGCCGAGTTGGAACGACGGCAGCGAGGGGATACCGGACAGCCCGGCGACGGCCTCGCCCGGATCGAGGCGGAGGCGGCCCGCCTGGGCAGGTTCGTCGACGACCTGCTGAACCTCGCCCGGCTCGACGAGCACCCGCGCCTGGACGTCGGTCCCGTCGATCTGCTGGATCTCGCCGCGCAGTTGCTTCCGGAGGTGCGGGTGAGCGCTCCCGACCGTCCGCTCACGCTCGCCGCGTTGGACGAGGACAGCCGGATCCTGGTGCCGGCCGTCGTCGCCGGCGACGAGTCGCGGCTGCGTCGGGCGATCGGCAACCTGCTGGCCAACGCGGTGCGGCACACCCCGGACGGCGCGCACATCCGGATCCGGGTGGGCGTCGCGACTCCCGCCGCGCAGGTGGCGGCGGTGTCCGGCGCGGGATGCGAACTCGCCCCGGACGAGGCCGTCGCGGTCGTCGAAGTCGCCGATACGGGGCCGGGAGTTGCGGCCGAGCACGCCCCCCACGTCTTCGATCGGCTGTATCGCGGTCGGTCCGGGCCCGGCGGCGGCAGTGGAGCCGGCCTCGGCCTGGCCATCGTCGCCGCCGTGGCCGCCGCCCACGGCGGGCGGGTCGAACTGGCCGCTCCGGGGCCGGCGGAGGGCGCGGTGTTCCGTCTTCTGCTCCCCCTCGCGGAGGGGCCGGCCGAGCCTTCGCCGACTGCCGGCTTGCTTTGAGTCGGGGCCGAGGCCATCCCGAGGCGCGACGCACAGGATCTCCTGCGTGCCCGGCGACAACCGCCGGCGGCACCGAACGAGGAGCACCGACAATGCGATCCCTGACGCCCGCACCGGCCGCCACCCATTCGATATCGGACCCGACACCGCCGGCGGGGCGGCGCCCACCGCGCGTTCGGGGCGCAGCGGTGGCCGCGGTGACTGTGGTGCTCCTGCTGGCCACGGCCGCGTGCGGCGGGGGCGAGGAGGGCCGGAAGGTCGCCAGTGCCGACGGCGGCGCGAAGCGCTCCGCCGACGCGCCCGGGGCCGGGGACGGGCGGGACGACACGGCCCGCGCCCGGGACTTCGCCAAGTGCATGCGCGACAACGGCGTCCCGGTCCAGGATCCCGATCCGAACACCGGCAAGCTCGACCTCGGCCCCCTGAGGGGCGGCGCGGACGCGCCGACCGTGCGCAAGGCCATGCAGGCGTGCCGGGACCAGGCCCCGCAGTCCGTCACCAACGGCTCGAAGCCGACCGAGAAGCAGCTGGAGGCGATGCGGCAACTGGCCCGGTGCATGCGTGATGCCGGGATCGCGTTCAACGACCCGGGGCCGGACGGGTTCGACAAGAGTTCGTTCCCGACCGGTGCGCCCGGGTTCGCGGCCGCGATGCAGAAGTGCCAGGCCGGCGCATCCGTGGGAGGCGCGAAGTGAACCGCCGGCTCCGGGGAGGCATGGTGGCGGTCGCGATCGTGGCCGGAGTCGGCGCGGCGGGGGCCGTCGCAACGGGCGTCATCGGCGCGGCGCCCACGGACGACCGGCCCTCCGCCGCCGAGCGGCCCGCGACGGCGACCGTCGACCGGGTGACCCTGGTCCGGTCCCAGACGGTGCCGGGCACGCTGGGCTATGGGGCCGCCACGTCGGTCGAACACCCTTCGGCGGGCGGGCCGACGGCGGGTGGGCCGACGGGCGGTGGCTCGACCGGCGGTGGGCAGACGGCTGGTGGACAAACAGCCGGGGGACAGACGGGCGGCAAACAAGCGGCGGGTGGTCGGACGGTCGGTGGGTCGGCTGGTGGTGGGGCGACGGCCGGTGATCAGACGGTCGGTGGGTCGGCTGGTGGTGGGGCGACGGCCGGTGGCCAGACGGCCGGTGGGTCGACAGGCGGTGGAGCGACGGCCGGTGGCCAGACGGTCGGTGGGTCGGCTGGTGGTGGGGCGACGGCCGGTGGCCAGACGGCCGGTGGGTCGACAGGCGGTGGGGCGACGGCCGGTGGCCAGACGGTGGGCGGGGCGACAGGCGGTGGGCAGACGGGGGGTGGCCCGGCCGGTGACGAGCAGACGGTCGGTGGGTCGACGGGCGGCGGACAGGCGGGTGGCGGGCAGGCCGTCGGTGGGCGGAGGGTTGATCGGCAGATCGTGGATGGGCAGACCGGCGGCGGGCGGCTGACCTGGTTGCCCGCTCCCGGGGCCGTTGTGGAGCGCGGCAAGCCGGTGTACGCGGTCGACGAACAGCCCGTGCCGCTGCTGTACGGCTCGACGCCGTTGTATCGGGATTTGTCCGCGGACATGGATGGTCAGGACGTTCGAGTCGTCGAGGACAACCTCGCGGCTCTCGGCTACACCGGCTTCACCGTCGACGACCACTACACCTCCGGAACGGCCGACGCCGTGCGCAAGTGGCAGCGGGATCTCGGTATCCCCGACACCGGCGTCCTCGGGCCCGGCCGGGCGGTCGTCGCCCCCGGCGCCCGTCGCGTCGCCACGGTCGCCGCAACTCCCGGCCGTGCCGCGCCGGGTCCCGTGTTGACCTGGACCGGCACCGAGCGCACCGTCGCCGTGGACCTGAGCGTCCAGTACGAGGACCTTGTGCGAACCGGCACCAAGGCCACGGTCCAACTGCCCGACGGCACCACCGTGGAGGCCCAGGTCACCGACATCGGCACCGCGGCCTCGGCCCCGTCCGGAGCCGGCGGTGCGGGCAATGGCCGCCCCGCCGAGGGGACTTCGGGCCGGCCCCAGGACGCCACCCTCCCCGTTGCCCTCGCCGTCCCGCAGCAGGACAAGCTGGGCCGTTTCCAGGCCGCGCCGGTGGAGGTCACCCTGGTTGCCGAAACCCGGTCCAACGTTCTCGCGGTTCCCATCAACGCGCTGGTGGCACTGCGTGAGGGTGGCTACGCGATCGAGGTCGTCGGGACCGGACCCCCCGGAAGCCCCGGGGACTACCGTCCGGTGACGCTGGGCATGTTCGTCAACGGTCGCGTCGAAGTATCCGGTCCCGACATCGCCCAGGGCTTGGCCGTGGTGGTGCCGCGATGACCGCGCCCGCTCCACTGGTCGAACTCGTCGCCGCGCGTAAGGACTACGGCACCGTCACCGCCCTGGACGCCACGCACCTCACCGTCGTGCCCGGGGAACTGGTGGCGGTGGTCGGCCCCTCGGGGTCCGGCAAGTCCACGCTCCTGACCATCATGGGCACGCTGAGCCGGCCCAGCCGCGGCCGGGTGCGCATCGCCGGGCACGACCTGGACAGTCTCACCGATCGCCGACTGTCGGCCCTCCGTGCCACCACCATCGGCTTCGTCTTCCAGCAGTTCCACCTGCCTCCGGGCCCGGTTCTGGACGCCGTCGCCGACGGCCTCCTGTATCGGGGCGTGGCTCGCCGACGCCGCCGTGAACTCGCCGAAAGGGCGCTGAACCGGGTCGGATTGGCCGACCGGGTCGGGCACCACACCCACCAACTGTCCGGAGGACAGAAGCAGCGGGTGGCCATCGCCCGCGCCGTGCTCGGCGATCCTCCACTGCTGCTCGCGGACGAACCGACCGGCGCCCTGGACTCCCATTCCGGCCGAGTCGTCATGGAACTGCTCCGCGAACTCCACCGCGACGGGACGACCGTGGTGATCATCACCCACAACCAGGACATCGCCGCCGCGGTGCCCCGCCGGATCGCGCTTCGGGACGGCCGGATCGTGCTCGACGAGGTGGCGGATGTGGTGGATGCGGCGGATGTGGAGGTCATTCGATGAGCCGAACACGCCTTGCTCGCGTTCCCGGTGGGCAACCGGCAGGCCGGTCGCAGTCGCGGTCGCAGCCTCGGCCGACTCGCATGAAAGCCGCCGATGTGTTGCGCGTCGGGGGCGCCGGACTGCGCAACCGCCCGACCCGGGTCCTGCTGTCGGCGCTCGGCATCGCGCTCGGCGTCGCGGCGCTGATCGCCGTGGTCGGTGTGTCGGCGTCGGGGCGCGAAAACCTCGACCGCCGCCTCGACGCCCTCGGCACCAACCTGCTCACCGCCGCGCCCGGGAAGACCGCCACCGGCGCCGCCGCCGGTCTGCCCTCCGACGCCGTCGCCATGGTCGCTCGCATCGGCCCGGTCGAAGCGGTCTCCGCCATCGGCAAGACCGGTGCCAAGGTCTACCGCAACGACCGCATCCCGCCGCAGGAATCCGGCGGCATCGGCGTATACGCGGCCCGCCTCGATCTACCCGCGACCGTCGGCACATCCCTCGCCCACGGGATCTGGCTCAATTCGGCGAACGAGGGCTACCCCGCGGTCGTGCTGGGGCCGGTCGCCGCCGCGCGACTCGGCGTCCGCGCCCCCGGGCCCGACGTGCAAGTGTGGCTCGGCCGACGGTGGTTCACCGTGATCGGCATCCTGGCCCCGACGCCGCTGGCCGGCGAACTCGACACCGCCGCGCTCGTCGGCTGGCCCGAGGCCCGGCGCGACCTCGGCTTCGACGGCAACCCGACCACCGTCTACACCCGCGCCGACAACGCGTCGATCGCCGATGTGGCCGCCGTCCTGGGCGCCACCGCAAATCCGGCCAACCCGAACGAGGTGGACGTGTCCCGCCCCTCCGACGCCGTGGCAGCCCGCGAGGCGGCCGACGACGCACTCAACGGCCTTCTGGTCGGGCTGGGTTCGGTCGCGCTGCTCGTCGGCGGCGTCGGTGTGGCCAACACGATGGTCATCTCCGTCCTCGAACGCCGCGCCGAGATCGGCCTGCGCCGCGCGCTCGGTGCCACCCGTGGCCACATCGGCACGCAATTCCTCGCGGAGGCGCTGCTGTTGTCGATCCTCGGCGGCGCCGGCGGCATCCTCCTGGGTTCCGCGGCGACGGTCGGATACAGCACGTACCGGCACTGGCCCGCCGTGGTACCTCCCTGGGCCATGGCCGGCGGCCTCGCCGCGACCCTGGTCGTCGGCGTCTGTGCCGGGCTCTATCCGGCGCTGCGGGCGGCCCACTTGGCGCCCACCGAAGCGCTGGGGGCGGCGTGACGTCGGTGCGTCGTCAGCCCAGGTAGCCGAGGGCGGCCACCGCGCCGAGGCCGCCGGCGCCCATGAACAGGGGCATCAGGACCTTGACTTCGACCTTGGCGCCGGCGCGGAAGCGCATGGACTTCGGGGGGCCGAGGGGGTACCAGCGCTTGCGGCCTATGGGGATGGGCCACAGTATCGGGCACCCGGACACGGTGAGCGCGTCACCGACGCAGTGGGTGAGGGCGCCGAGAGCGATCGGGAGGCCGACCCACCAGTATTCCTGGCCGGGCCCGGTGAAGAACCAATCGGAGCCGTTGCCGGGGCGGTTGAGGATTTCGACGAGCATCCAGGTGCTGGTGCCGCCGAGCAGCCAGACCAGGATGTCGCTGTGCAGGCGGGCGGCGCGCCACAGGAGTCCTTCGATGGCCAGGACCATGTGCACGAACAGCACACCCAGGACGCCCCACCGGCCGCCGTAGGCGCAGATGGCCGATGCGGCGAGCCCGACGAGTCCGGCCCAGACCCAGGTGTGGGTGAGGGTGCGGTGGCCGCCGTTGCGGCGGGGGTCGCCTTTCATCCGGGTGGCCTTGTAGGTGGCGCTCGCGAGGGCGTCGACCACGCCGCAGAGGACCATGGATATCGGCCCGAAGGAGCGGGAGACGGTGGCGGCCTTGTGGTCCAGGTCGGGCCCGAGCGCGGCGCCGGCGCAGATCAGGCCGCCGACCACGAGGACGGGCCAGGGCATCGGTTGGCCGTAGGCGTCGGCGGCGGCTCCGACGGCCATCCAGGCGCAGGCTCCGGACAGCGAATGGGCCGGTCCCATCATGCGGTTGGTGCTCCTTTGGTGCCCGGGCGAACCCCGAGCCCGCACAGTGGGGGCAGCTTATCGGTGACGATCATGGCGAGTTGCGGGGGCGCACCGGGGAACGCCTGTGGCCCACCTCACGGTTGGCAGTGGGTGGCCACGACTCCCGGGTGGGTCGGCTCCGACGCTTCACGGAGTCGAGGAATGCGTTCCACGGATGGGCACGGAAGAGGAAGGCGCCTCGGGAGGGATCTTTCGAGTCGCGTATGGCCATTGCGCGGCTCCCGATGTTGCCGTATGGATCAGGCTCAGCGATTCCTGGGGCCCGGCGCGAGGGCTTGGAGATCGGTGAAGGCTTCTTCGTCCTGTTCGCAGGGCACCGGCCGTCGCCTCCAAGCCGAGGAACGCCTTGAGGCGGCCGAGCGCGTCGTACGGCGGATCAGCGGGCAGATCTACGCGGCACAAGTCCGGTCTCGTAGGCGATGATCGCCAGGTGGACGCGGTCCCGGGCCTCGAGCTTGGCGAACAGACGCGCGACATGCGTCTTCGCCGTCGCCGCGCTGATCACCAACCGCTCGGCTATCTCGGTGTTCGACAGTCCCTGTCCGACCAGTGCCAGCACCTCGCGCTCCCGGTCGGTGATCCCCGCGATGAGACGTGAGTCCGTGGCGGGGTCGGCGTCCGGTTCGGGGGCCGCGGGGCCGGACGTTCCGGCGAAGTCCGCGATCAGTCGCCGGGTCACGCTCGGCGCGATCAACGCGTCGCCGGCCGCCACCACGCGGATCGCGTCCAGGATCGCGTCCAGGGCCATGCTCTTGAGCAGGAATCCGCCGGCCCCGGCACGCAGTGCGCCGTAGACGTACTCGTCGTCGTCGAACGTCGTCAGCACCAGCACCTTGGGCGGGTCCGGCTCGGCGGTCGCCTGCCGGGTCGCCTCGATCCCGTCCATGCCCGGCATCCGGATGTCCATCACCACAACGTCCGGCCGCAGTTCACGCACCAGGCGCACCGCCTCGCGGCCGTCGCCGGCCTCGCCGACCACCTCCAGGTCGTCGGTGTCGCCGATCAGGATCCCGAGCCCGACCAGCATCAGCGGCTGGTCGTCGACCAGCAGCACCCGCACACTCATGCCGGAAGCCTCGCCGCGACCCGGAATCCGCCCTCCGGACGCCGGCCGGCGCTGAACTGACCGGACAGCAACGTCACTCGCTCGCGCATACCGAGCAGGCCGAAGCCGCTCCCACCGGTCGCGGAGTGCCTCGGACGGCCCGGCCCGCCGAGACCGTCGTCCCCGTCGTCAACCACCTCTATGCTCACTCCTTCCGGCTCGTAACCGACCGCGACCCGGCACGTCCGCGCCCCGGAATGCCGCACCACGTTCGTCACCGACTCCTGGATGATCCGGAACGCCGACAGTTCGATCTCCTGCGGCAGTGGACGCTTCTCGCCCCGCCAGGTCACGTGGACCCGCACTCCGGCGTGGGCCGTGCGTTCGGCCAGCCGCGCGACCTCGGCCAGGCTGCCGGCCGGCGCCAGCGGGGCGGCCTGCGGCATGGCGTCGTCCGGCTCGGCGCGGCGTAGCGCCCCGAGCATGCGCTGCAGTCCGAGCAGCGTCTCCCGGCTGGTGGTCTCGATGCCGATCAGCGCCTGCCGCGTCTGCTCGGGCTTGGTCTCCACGACCCGCGCCGCCGCTCCCGACAGCACCGTGATGATCCCGATGCTGTGCGCGACGCTGTCGTGCAGTTCACGGGCGATCCGCAGCCGCTCGGCCATGACGGCGTGGGCCCCGGTCTGTTCGTCGAGGGCTTCGAGGTATTCACGGCGTTTGCGATACACCCCTCCGAAGACCCACGCGACCGCGAACCACAACGCGAGCCACCCGGCCCACTGGATCGCGTCGCCGACGGACTGCCCGCTGATGGGGAGGTCGTTGACGAACGCGGCCAGGACGCCCGCGACGGAGCCGATGGCGGCAGCCTTCGGCCGCCGGGCGGCGATGTACCCGTTCAAGGCGACGAGCAGGATGAACACGGCCAAGGGCCGCGCGCCGAAAATGTCACCGAGGGCCGACTCGCCCAGGACCGCCGCGAAGACGGCCACCGGCATACGGCGCACCAGCAGGATGGGAAGGGCGAGCACGGCGCAGAGACCCGTCGTCTCGTAGTGCCCGAGGTCGGGGAATCGGAACAGGCCGTCGGCAGGGCTCGGCGTCGTCAAGGCGAGCATCAGCATGTAGATGCCGGCGATCGCCAGCACCACGCCCTGTGACATCAGCCAGGTCACGCGCTTCGATGTCGACAGACGTCGGAGAAGCTCTTCCACACGGAGATCGTATTCAGTGGCGTCGGCTCCGCGCGTCGCCCCGGGGATGTACGCGGGTACACCGCCGGGCCGATGACCTCGGGAGAGGTGACATCCGTCGGCCGACGCGAGGCGTCCTGGTCCGTTCCTAGGTTCAGGGCCATGACGAATCCGCCGATGATCGCTCTCCAAGACGCGATAAAGAAGTACGACGACGGCCCGCCCGCGCTGGCCGGCGTGACCTTGTCCGTGGCGTCCGGTGAGTGCGTGGCGATTCTCGGCCATTCCGGCAGCGGGAAGTCCACGCTGCTGAATCTGATCGCCGGTCTGGACAAGCCGTCCAGTGGCACCGTGACCGTCGACGGCATCCGCGTCGACCGGCTCGGTGAGGCCGGTTCGGCGAAGTACCGCCGGGCTTCCATCGGCATGATCTTCCAGTTCTTCAATCTGCTCGACGACCTGACCGTGTTGGACAACGTCATGGTTCCGGCGCAGCTGGCCGGGATGGGCAAGGGCGAAGCGAAGCGGCGGGCCGTCGAGCTGCTCGGCTCGCTGGGCATCGACCGGCATGCCGAGGCCTATCCGCAGCGGCTGTCCGGCGGGCAACGGCAGCGGGTGGCGGTGGCCAGGGCCCTGATGAACCGGCCGGCTTTGCTGCTGGCCGACGAGCCGACCGGCGCGCTGGACTCGCGCTCGGCCGAGGACGTGCGTCGGCTGCTGCTGGACCTGAACGACGAGGGGCAGACCATTTTGTTGGTCACCCACGATGTGCGGCTGGCCGCCACCACCGCGCACCGCACCATCGAGTTGGTGGACGGTGCGGTCGCGCGGGACGTCGTCAACAACGGCAGCGGTGCCGGCCCGGCCGCCCACACGCCGCGGACCCGTCCGGCGGGAGCGGCCGGATGACGCTGCGCAAGCCGCCGATGCCCCGGCGCCTCTTCGAGGCCGGATTCCACGCCATGGCCCGCATGCTGTCGGAGGCGAGCCGATGAGCGCGCTCGGCAAGGTCGTACGCTCCGGCGTGGGCCGGCGTCGGCTCCAGTCCCTCGTCATGGCTCTGACGACGTTCGCCACGGTGACGTCGTCAGTGCTCTGCCTCGGTCTGCTGACCATCGTGCAGGCCCCGTTCGAGCACGCCTTCAGGGCCCGGAACGGGGCGCACCTGGCGGTCCGGTTCGACAGTTCGAAGGCCACGGCCGCGCAGGTCGCCGCCACCGCGCGAACCGCCGGCGTCACCGAGGCGGCCGGACCGTACCCGGTCGTCGCCGCCCTGGACACGATCGTCGGCATCGACTGCCCCAAGAAGGATTTCGCCGGTCGCGACAACCATCCGATCACCGTAACCACCCGGCCCGACCCGGGGAGCACCTCCGGGATGGACCAACTCGTGCTGACCCGGGGGCGCTGGCCGACCGGCCCGGACGAGATCGCCCTGCCGGCGCGGAACTATGCCGACGCCTGCTTCGGCTCCTCGGTCGTGTTCTCCTCCCTGTCGGGCAAGCCGTCGTTCCGGGTCGTCGGCTTCGGCGGCTCGGTGACCAGCAGCGCGACCGCCTTCGCCACCGCCGACGGCTTCGCGCGGCTCACCGCCGCCGGTGCCAAGTCCGACGAGCAGATGCTCTACCGGTTCGCCGAGGCCGGGACCGACGCCGACATCGCCGCCGCCAAGCGGGCGATCGCCGCCGGCGCGCCGGCCGGCTCGGTCGAGGCCGGACAGTCGTACCTGACCGCCGAGCAACAGGCGACCGGCAACGCCAAGGCCTACGTGCCGTTCCTGATCGCCTTCGGGATCCTCGGGATGTCGATGTCGGTGCTGATCATCTCGATCGTGGTCAGCGGGGCCGTGACCTCGGGAATCCGGCGCATCGGGATTCTGAAGTCGTTGGGCTTCAGCCCTTCGCAGGTGGCCCGCGCCTACATCGCGCAGGCCATGATCCCGGCGATACTCGGCGTGGTGCTCGGCACGGTGTTCGGCAACCTCCTGGCTGTGCCGATCCTGGACGGGGCCGGCAGGCAGCTCGGGGCGGCCGGTGCCACGATCCCGTTGTGGGTCAGCGTCGTGGTGCCGCTGGGCACCTTGCTGGTCGTCGGCGTCACGGCTTCGATCCCGGCACTGCGAGCCGGCCGGATGCCGACGGTGCGGGCCCTGGTGGTCGGCCGCGCCCCCAAGGCCGGGCGCGGCCGGGCGGCGCAGCGTCTGGCCTCGCGGCTGCCGCTGCCCCGGGCCGTGACGCTGGGGCTGGCCCAGCCGTTCGCCCGGCCGGCCCGGGCCGTACTGGTCAGTGCGGCGGTGCTGTTCGGCGTGGTGAGTGTCACGTTCGCGGTGGGGCTGGAGTCCGGGTTCAACAAGTACCTGGACACCAGCACCGCAGGCTTCAACGTCGGGTCGAAGATCGTGGAACCCACCGCCGACGTAGACGTGCCCCGGGGTCTCTACGGCCCCAACGACCCGCGCAGGCCGCACCTGGATGCCCCCAAGGTGGCCGCCGCGCTCGCCGGGATCCCGGGTACGAAGGCCGCGTTCGGCTGGGGCGAGAGCGGCGCGACCATCGTCGGCGCCCCGCCCGGCGGCGAACCGCCGACGGTGTTCACGGTCACCGGCGACTTCTCCTGGACGGGCATGGAGTTGTTGTCCGGCCGCTGGTTCTCGGCGCCCGGCGAGGCCGTGGTCGGCGACAAGCTGGCCACGACGGCGGGGATCCACGTCGGTGACAACGTCACCGTGGTGCAGCAGAACCGGCAACTGCCGCTGAAGGTGGTCGGCATCAACTTCGACACCAACGTGGGCGACTATACGGTCATGACGGATGCGGCCACGTTTACCGCCGCCGGCCTGGACCCGCACATCGAGCAGTTCAACGTCGAGTTGGCCTCGAACGTCAGCGGATCGCACTGGTCCACCTCGGCCGCCGCCGCGCTGACCCCGCTGAACGCCGCGGTCCGGCCGAACTCGAACGGGGGCAAGGCCATCGTGGTGCTCGTCATGGGAACCCTGGTGGCCATGCTCACGCTGATGATGGTGGCGGTCGCCGGGCTCGGGGTGCTGAGCACGGTTGTGCAGGACACCCGGGAGCGTGTTCATGACCTGGGGATCTTCAAGGCCCTCGGGATGACGCCCAAGCAGACCATTGCGATGGTGCTGACCTCGGTGTCCGTCACCGGCCTGATCGCGGGGCTGATCGGGGTCCCGCTCGGGGTCGCGGTGGAGAAGGCGACGCTGACCCCGATGGGGAACGCGATCGGCCGGCACCTGCCGCCGAGCGTGTCCCATGTCTACACCGCGGGGCTGCTCATCCCCCTGCTCGCCGGCGGGATCGTCATCGCCCTGCTGGGCGCACTGCTGCCGGCCGGCTGGGCGGCAAAGGCCCGGACCGCCACCGCGCTGCGGACCGAGTAGCACCGAGCACAGCCGCCGGTCCCCGCAGCAGAAGCGGCGGTGCCATGGTCGGCGGTCGGTCGGGTCGGACCGCGACGGGTGGGGGTCGGTGTGGCCTACCCCCACCCGCCCCGGCCCGTCGTCGCGAAGCCGCCTTCGTATGCGGCGATCACCGCCTGTGTGCGGTCGCGGACGCCGAGTTTGGTGAGGACGCGGGCCACGTGGGTCTTGACCGTTTCCGGGCCCAGTCCGGTGCGTTCGGCGATCTCGGTGTTGGCCAGGCCGGCGGTGATCAGGCGCAGGACCTCCTGCTCGCGCGGGGTGAGCCGGGCGATGCGGGTACGCAACTCCGGGTTGTGGAGCCGCTCTTGGGTGCGGGCGAGGGCCAAGTCGCGGATCGTGGCGGGGAAGAGCAGCGAGTCGCCTCGGGCCACGGTGCGGATCGCGTGCACCATGTCGTCGGCGCGGGCCCGCTTCAGGAGGAAGCCGTGGGCGCCGGTACGGAGCGCGTCGTAGACGTATTCGTCGTTCTCGAACGTCGTGACCACCAGCACCTTCGGCGGGTTCGGCGACTCGCGCAGGACGCGCGCCGTGGCCTCGATGCCGTTCAGGTCGGGCATCCGGACGTCCATCAGCACCACGTCGGGCCGCAGTTCGCGGACCCGCTCCACCGCCTCCGTGCCGGTCGCCGCCTCGCCGACCACGGTCAGGTCGGGTTCGGCGTCGACGATCGCGTACAGGCCCGCGCGGACCAGGCTCTCGTCGTCCGCGATCACTACGCGGGTCGGGTGGGTGCTCACGGGTGGCCTTCCAGGGGTATTCGGGCGCTGAGGTGCCAACGGCCGTCGCGGGGGCCGGCGGTGAAGGTGCCGCGCAGTACGGCGACGCGCTCGGCGGTGCCGCGCAGGCCGCGTCCGCCGCCGCTTCGGGTGGGTCGGGTGCCGGCGGTGGGGTTGCTCAGGTCGATCGTCAATTCGCCCTGTGCTACCCGGAGACGCAGGCTGACCGGGACCTCTCCCGCATGTCGCAGGACGTTGCCGAAGCCCTCCTGGACGATCCGGTACGCCTCGCGCGAGACCAGGCGGGGCAGCGCCGCGACGCCGTCGGCCGGGTCGAGGTGGAGGTCGACGTCGGCGCCGGCCGCTCGGGTGCGGGCCACCAGTTCGGCGAGGTTGGCCAACGAGGGCACGGGCACGGCGGGTTCGGGGGCCTCCTCGCGCAGGAGGCCGAGGACGTGGTCGAGTTCGGCGACGGCGTCGCGGGCGGTGTCCTCGATCGCGGTCAACGCGCGGGCGACGAAGGCCGGATCGCGGTCCAACAGGCGGCCGGCGGCGGCTGCCTGGATGCCGACCGCGCTGAGCGCGTGGCCGACCGAGTCGTGCAGGTCGCGGGCGATGCGGGCACGTTCGGCGAGGCGCTCGGCGCGCCGCTCGGCGAGGGCCAGGCGGTCGGCGGGGGTGGGGCCGAGCAGGATCGGGGCGATCCGGGCGAGCCAGGCGCCGGCGGCGGCGGACACCGGCAGGGGGAGCAGGATCAGGGCGAGGCCGAGCGGGGTCCACGCGAGGGGGAGCGAGGTCGCCGGTTCGGCCCAGCCGAAGACGTCGGCCAGGTTCGCGAAGAGCGGCAGGAGGAGCAGGACCAGCCCGCCGGGCGGCGCGGCCAGCGAGACGCCGGCCACCACACCGCCGGCGAGCGCGTGCAGGGTGAACCACGCGGCGGCCCGTCGGCGGGCGGCGGCGCTCGTCGCGGGCAGGCTCAGTACCTCGCCGGTCGGCGCGCACAGCACCCGTGCGGCGCCGCCTTCGAGGGTGCGCACCAGCGGGACCAGGCCGGTCAGCGCGACGAATGGCAACGCCAGTGCCAGGGCCAGGAATTGCGAGGTGAGCGGTTCCACAGGGATGTCGCGCGGCAGTCCGGTCGCGGTGAGCACGGTGAGCGCGGCGAGGTGGAACGGGGTCAACAGGGCGCCGCCCAGGACCAGATGTACCCAGCGCAGCCGGGCCCGCCGACCGAGCAGCCGGCGGGTGAGGCGACGCACCATCAGGTCGCCCGCGGGGCGGGGGCAGGGGCTGTCGCGGTGGCGGGCTCGGGGACGGTCGGCTCGGGAAGCGTGGTGCGGCCGGCGTACTCGCTCAGGAAGAACCAGCCGATGGCCAGGACCAGGACGCCGGTGATCATCTCGGCAGTGTAGACAAGGTGCAAAAGCGCGGATGTGCGCTCCGCCATCCGGCTGCCGGGTGCCGAGCCGGCGCTGATCAGGCCCATCCAGCCGCCCCACCCGAACGCGCTGCCCGCACCGAACCAGACCATCGCCAGCGGTCCGCGCACCCGGGCGCCGCCGATCCGATACACCAGCAGGAGCAGACCCACCGCGCCCACGAGTGCGAGGCCGCCCTGGACGCCGTCCATCCATCGGCCCGACGCGTCGCGGTCCGCGATCCAGGTTTCGCTCATCCCCACGTCGGCGCCCAGCCCCCAGGCCAGACGCGCGACGCCGACGAAGCCGAGCAGCGCGGCGGCGGCCGTACCCAGGAAGCGCTGCGCGTCGCGGGTGCCGGCCGGGTCCGAGAGCGCGCGGACCCGAGTGCGCAGGAGGGCGCCCCAGCGCTCGTGGGCGTACAGGGCGAAGGCGGCGAGCAGCACCGCGCCCTCGACGATGAAGCCGCCGTAGACCACGCCGTACACCCACGGGCGCAGGAAGTCGTCGCCCGCGAACGGGTTGCCGGTGAGCCCGACCGCCGCACTCAGCAGGTCGGCCGGCACGACCAGCATGATCACCACGAGCAGGCCCGACGCGACCCACAGCGGCAGCAGGATCAGCCAGGCCCGGACACGGACCTCGCGGGGGCGGGCCAGGGTGTAGGCGATCAGCGCGGCGATGGCATCGAGGACAAAGGTGAACGCGTTGGCCGCCACCCACCGGACTCGGTCGAGGTCGTCGGGGTGGACGACGCCCACGTCGACGCCGAGCACCCAGAGCAGCTTGAGGGTCAGGTAGGGGGAGCAGGCGGCGACCGCGAACCGGGCGAGGCGTTTGCGGAGGTTGTGTGGGGGTGGGGCCGGTGTGGGCTGTGCGCTCCCAGGAGCGGGTGCGGCCGGTGCGTCCGGTGCGGGCTGCCCGGGCTGCCCGGGCGACCGGGGAGTCGGTGAGGCGGATCGTGGGGCGTCGTTCGGGTCGGTGAGCGCCGGGGTTTCCATGACCGCAACCCTCGCGGCGGCGGCCCGTGTGGCGCGTCGGCGCGAGTGTGGAAGCCGGTCCCCCGGATGGGGGACGGGGCGGTCGTCCGGATGCGGACGTGATGGTGCGCCGGAGGCGTTCGCGCGACGCGCTCGCCTTGCGACGAGCCGGCCCGGCGCGGGCGCGGCGCGGCCCGCCCGGCCCGTCGCGCCTGCCGCCGCACCATCGGGCCGAAGACGAGGTTGCGGCTTTGGCCCGGTTCGCCCTCCCCGCCGCCGATCCTGGCCTCCGGAGCGACCGACGCGTTGTGTAACAGCCCCGCTCCGATTTCCCGCCCGCGCGCCCCCGCCGCACAGTGCCGGATCGTGCCGGGCCGTGAGTCTCCCCCTTCGACCGGGTACCCCCGCACCACCCCGGGGTCGCTGCGAATTCGGCCACCCGTCGGCGCGTCGGCGCCCACGACCCGATCGTCGACCGGGGATCGACGAGCGCGGCGAGGAGAGCGGCCGGAGGCCGCCGCCCCGGCCCGGGGGGCCGTTTCCACAGCGGCCGGCGGCCGCCTTCAAATACGACGCATGGCAGGATTGCGCCGGTGAGGATCCCCACGCTTCGTCGTCGACGGCACACCGAGGACACCGGCTCGTTCGCCCGGGTCGATCGGCGTACCAAGGACCTCACCAAGCGGCTCCGCCCCGGCGACATCGCGATCATCAACCACGTCGACCTCGACCGGGTCGCCGCCGAGGCGCTGGTCAAGTGCCGCCCGGCCGCCGTGGTCAACGCCGCCGCCAGCATCAGCGGGCGCTACCCCAACATCGGGCCGCAACTGCTCGTGGAGGCCGGCGTACCGCTCCTGGACGAGGTCGGCGGCAGTGTGCTCGACCGGATCCGCGAGGGCGAGCTGGTCCGGGTGGAGGACAACGTCCTCTATCGCGGCGACGACCCGATCGCCGTCGGCACGCTGCTCGACGCGGACTCCGTGGCCGCCGCGATGGAGAAGGCCCGGGCCGGGCTGTCCGAGCAGATCGAGGCGTTCGCCGAGAACACCCTCAAGTACATCCGCGAGGAGCGCGAACTCCTCCTCGACGGCGTCGGCGTCCCCGAGATCCGCACCCGGGTCGACGGCCGCCAGGTGCTCATCGTGGTGCGCGGCTACCACTACCGCGAGGACATCGCCGCGCTGCGCCCCTACATCCGTGAGTACCGCCCGGTGATGATCGGCGTCGACGGCGGCGCCGACGCGCTGCTCCAGGCCGGCTACAAGCCGGACATGATCGTCGGCGACATGGACTCGGTCTCCGACCAGGCGCTGCGCTGCGGCGCGGAGATCATCGTGCACGCGTACCGGGACGGCCGCGCCCCCGGGATGGAACGCCTCGACGAACTGGGCGTGGACGGCATCGCCTTTCCCGCCACCGGAACCAGCGAGGACATCGCGATGTTGCTCGCCGACGACGGCGGCGCCAGCCTGATCGTCGCGGTCGGTACGCACCTCACGCTCGTCGAGTTCCTGGACAAGGGCCGGGCCGGCATGGCGAGCACCTTCCTCACCCGGTTGCGGGTCGGCGGCAAGCTCGTGGACGCCAAGGGCGTCAGCCGTCTGTACCGCAGCCGCATCTCCACGACTTCGCTGCTCATGTTGTGCCTCGCCGCGCTGATCACGATCGCGGTGACCGTGCGGGTGACCCCGCTCGGGCGCGCGTACTTCCACGTGTTCGGGGCACAGTGGGACGCCTTCGTCTACTGGCTCCAGGGACTGTTCAGTTGATCGACTTCAGATACCACGTCGTCTCCATCATCGCGGTCTTCCTGGCCCTGTCGGTCGGGCTCGTCCTCGGTGCGTCCTTCCTCAAGGAGGCCGCCGTCTCCGGGCTCGACCAGTCGGTTCAGGACCTCGCCCGGAACAACGAAGGGCTGCGTCGCGAAGTCGACCGGGCGAACGCCGGTCAGCGCTACCTCAACGGCATCATGGGCACCGTCGGCCCCGAGCTGACCAAGGGCCGGCTCGCCGGGCACAAGGCGGTCGTGGTCGCGCTGCCGGGCGCGGACACCAAGCTGGCCGACAGCACGGTCAAGCTGCTCGACGGGGCGTCCGCGACGGTCACCGGCCAGGTGTCGGTGAAGGGGCAGTGGACCGACCCCAAGCGGGAGAACGAACTGGTCACGGCGCTGGGCGCGAACGCGCTCACGTTCCCGACCGGGTCGGCGACCGAGCGGGCCGCGAAGGTGCTGGCGGGGGCGGTCACCGAGAAGATGCCGCCGATACAGAGCGGGACCTCGGGGGGTACGCCGGGCGGTTCGACCACCCCGCCCGCTTCCGGGGCGCCGACCACGGGGACGCCGGCGTCCGGGACGCCCGCGACGGGTACGCCCGGGTCGGGCGCGTCCACCGGGGCCGGCGGGACCACCTCGGCGCCGCCCGCCGGCGGGGCGAACACGGGCCTGCCGCCCGGGACGGGCACCACCACCCTCGGCACGCACAACGCGCAGGCCGCGACCGAGGCGCTGACCAGGCTCAAGGAAGCCGGCTTCATCGACGTCAAGGACAATCCGGCCGTCGGCGCCGACTTGGTCGTGGTGATCGCGCCCTCGGGAGCCACCTCCGGCGACGACCCGGGGCGGACGAACAACGCGTACCTCGCGCTCGCCCGGGCGCTGGACGGCGGCGGCAACGGTACGGTCATGGCCGGCACCGCGTCCGCCGCGCAGGAGAACGGCGCGATCTGGGCGCTGCGCCGTAACGATCAAACCGCCAAGGCCGTTTCCACCGTGGACACCGCCGACACGCCCGTGGGTCAGGTCGCGGTCGTGTGGTCCCTGGTGGTCGAGGACAAGCAGGGCGTTTCGGGTCAGTACGGGACTACGGGCACCACCGACGGTCCGCTGCCGGAGCTGCCGAAGAAGGAGACGCCGTGACGAAGGCCGCCGTGACGCCGGGCGCCGGTACGGGGGGCGCCGTGTCCCGTCGAGGTCGAGCCGGTCGGCTGGTGACCGGCCTGGCCGCGACCGGCGCGGCCCGGACCGCGTACGCCGCGCTGACCCGCCGTGCCCCGGGCGGCGCCGCCCTCTGGGAGCGGCGCAACCACCGGGGCGAGACGCTGACCCTGCTGGAGGGGCCGGCCGCGGCGATCGGCGCGACCGTGGCCGCCGCGTGCGCTCCGGGCGTGCCGGGGCGGTGGCGGGCGGCGGGTGTGCTGGCGGCGGTCGCCGGGGCCGGGTTCGGGACGTACGACGACCTGGCCGGGTCGACCGACCGGCGCGGCTTCAAGGGCCACCTCGGGGCGCTCGCCAAGGGCGAAGTGACCAGCGGGGGCGTCAAGATCGTGGGGCTGGGCGCGGCGGGGCTGGCGGCCGGCGCGCTGGTGCGGCGGCATCCGGTGGACCGGCTGCTGGCCGCGGTGGTGGTGGCCGGGACCGCGAATCTGATCAACCTGTTCGACCTGCGTCCGGGACGGGCGGCCAAGGCGGTGCTGATCGCGGGCGCGCCCGGGCTGCTACGGGGCGGCGCGGCGGCGGCTCTGGCGGCGGCGCCGGTGGGCGCGGCGGCGGCGCTGCTGCCCGAGGACCTGGGCGAGCGGGCGATGCTCGGCGACGCGGGCGCGAACGCGCTGGGCGCGGCGCTCGGGGTGGCCCTGGCGGCAAACGCGTCCCGGACGGGACTGCTGACGAAGGCGGCGGTGCTGGTCGGCCTGACGGCGGCCAGCGAGCGGGTCAGCTTCACGAAGGTCATCGCGGGCAACCGGGCATTGAACACGCTCGACATGCTGGGCCGCCGACCGGCGCCGGCCGCGGCCGCGGGGTCGGCCGCGGAGGCCGGCGCGGCGTCGACCACGGACGTCGGCGCGGCCGGCGACGCCGGCGTGGTGCCCGGCCGGCCGGGTGTCGAGGGGTCCGTCCCGTCGGCATGACGATCGGCCGCCCCCACCACCGCCCCCGGACCGGCTCGGTCGGTCGCCGGTGACCGCCCCTCGCGACGACGTTCCGGTGGTGGACGGCTCCGGCGCCACGCGGGCGGTTCGGGGGTTGGCGGGGGCCGCGGCGTTGATGGGGCTGGTCACCGTGTTCGCGCGGTTGGCCGGGTTCGGGCGGCAGTTGGTGTTTTCCGGGACCGTGGGTGACACCGCTCTCGGGACCGCCTACAGCACCGTCAACTCCGTTCCCAACATCGTCTTCGAGATCGTCGCCGGCGGGGCGCTCGCGAGTGTCGTCGTGCCGGTGCTGGCCGGTCCGGTGGCCCGGGGCGCCCGCGAGGACGCCGGGCGGATCGCGTCCGCGCTGCTGACCTGGGTCGTGCTGGTCCTGACGCCGATGGTGCTGCTCGGGGCGTTGCTGGCGCGGCCGATCGCCGAGGTGCTGCTGGCCGGCAAGGCCGACGAGCCCGGGGTGGTGGACGTGGCCGCGCGGATGTTGCTCGTGTTCGTGCCGCAGGTGCTGCTGTACGGGGTCGCCGTGGTCGCCGGCGGCATCCTCCAGGCGCATCGGCGCTTCCTGGCCGGCACACTCGCGCCGCTGGTGTCCAGCCTCGTGGTGGCCGGCACCTATCTGCTCTTCGCGAACCGGTACGACGTCGACCTCGACGACCTCGAGCACCTGCCCCGCGGCGCCGAATTGACGCTGTCCCTGGGGACGACGGCGGGTGTGCTGGCGCTGGCGCTCGTCACCGTCGTGCCGCTGCGCTCGACCGGGCTGCGGCTGCGTCCGACGTTGCGCTTTCCGGACGGGGTGGGCCGCCGGGTACGCACCCTCGCGCTGGCCGGCGTCGCCACGCTGGTCGCCCAGCAGGCCGCGACGATCGCGGTGATCCTGCTCGCCAACGGGCGCGGGACGCACGGGTCGCTCGTGGTGTACCAGACGACCTGGATGGTGTACCTGCTGCCGTACGCGGTCCTGGCCGTGCCGATCGCCACCGCCGCCTTCCCGCGCCTGAGCGCGCACGCGCACGACGGCGACCGGGACGCGTTCGCCGACGCCGTGGCCGCGACCACCCGGACCGTGCTGCTGGTCGGCGCGGCGGGCACCACGCTGCTCCTGGCCGCCGCGGCGCCGGTGGGGCGGTTCTTCGCGCTGTTCATGGCCGGATCCACCGAGGCGGACCAGATGGCGTGGGCGCTGGCCGCGTTCGCCCCCGGGCTGATCGGGTACGCGCTGGTCGCGCACCTGAGCCGGGTGCTGAACGCGTCCGGGCACGGGCGGGCCGCCGCCGGGTGTGTGGTGGTCGGCTGGTGTGTGGTGGTGGTCGCCGACGTGATCCTCGCGTACGTGTTGCCCGCGCGCTGGACGGTGGCCGCGCTCGGCCTCGGCAACTCGATCGGGATGACCGTGGCGGGCCTGCTGCTGGCGTATCCCGTCGCCAGGACGGCCGGGCCCCGGGCACTGCCGATTCGGGCGCTGGGCCGGGCGGCGATCGCCTCGGTGGTCGGTGCGGCGGCCGGCGGCCTGGTCGGATTCGGGGTGTCGCGGGCATTGGGCACCGGGGGCATCGTCTTTACGTTGATCATCGCGACGGTTGCCGCCATCGTGGGCACCCTGGTGTTCGCGGGAGTCGTCCTCGCCACCGTCGGCGAGGCCGTGAAGGCGGCGTTGCCCGGGCGGCGGACGGCCGAAACGGAAGGGGAGCAGCGACGTGGACACGACGACTGAGTCGCGGGAGCGTACCGAGCCGGCCCGGCTGCGGGCCGTCCTGGTGCTGGCCACGTCCACCGGCGGGATCGGCGCGCACGTGCGCTCGCTGGCGGCCGGGCTGGTCGGACGTGGGGTCGCGGTGACGGTCTGCGGGCCGGCCTCGACCGAGGAGCACTTCGACTTCGCGGGCACCGGCGCGCGGTTTCGGGCGGTGGAGATCCCGGCCGCGCCGCGGCCCTCGGACCGGGGCGCGGCGCGCGAGTTGCGGGCGGCGTGCGCGCACGCGCACGTGGTGCACGCGCACGGGCTGCGCGCCGGGCTGGTCGCGGGCAACGCGCTCGGCCGGCATCGGGTGCGGCGGACGCCGTTGGTGTTGACGCTGCACAACGCGGTGTTGGCGGGCGGCGCGAAGGGTGCGCTGACCCGGGTGCTGGAGGGGCGCGCGGTACGGGCCGCCGACGTGGTCCTGGGCGCGTCGGCCGATCTGGTGGACCGGGCGCGGCAGTTGGGGGCGCGGGACGCGCGGCTCGGCCCGGTGTCCGCGCCGCCGTTGCCGCCGGCGTCGCGGGACCGGGGCGCGGTGCGGGACGAATTCGCGGCGGGGGATCGGCCGTTGGTGGTCGCGGTGGGCCGGTTGGCGGCGCAGAAGGCGTATCCGGTGTTGCTGGACGCGGCGCGGGAGTGGGGCGAGGTCCGGCCGGCGCCGTTGGTGGTGGTCGCCGGGGACGGGCCGTTGCGCGAGACGCTTCAGGAACGTATCGACGCCGAGTCGTTGCCGGTTCGGTTGCTGGGGCATCGGTCGGATGTGGCCGACCTGTTGGGCGCGGCGGACGTGGTGGTGCTGCCGAGTCGGTGGGAGGCGCGGGCGCTGGTCGCCCAGGAGGCGCTGCGCAGCGGGGTGCCGCTGGTGGCGACGGCGGTCGGGGGAGTGCCGGAACTCGTCGGCGAGGCGGCGGTGCTGGTGCCGTACGGCGACGCCGAGGCCCTGGCGGCCTCCGTCGGCGCGCTGCTCGCCGATCCGGACCGCCGCGGCGAACTCGCCGCCGCGGGCCCGGTCCAGGCCGCCACGTGGCCCGGCGAACGCGAAACCATCGCCCAGGTCCTCAGCATCTACGAGGAACTGGGCCCGGTGTAGCCGGCCCCGGCCGCTCGGGATGCCGGTCCGGGTAGTCCGGGTCCACCGGTCGAGGGCCGGGATCGATGTGGCCGGCGCCCACCCGGACGCCGGCCCGACCAGCGGCGCGAACCACGGGCAGTCGCACGGGCGTTCGTGCCCAGCGCGGGAACGGCAACGCCGACGCGGGCGACGAACCGGTCGGCTCGTCGCC
>NZ_JBHTVA010000096.1:0-36921 GCF_042793325.1 Embleya sp. NPDC056575 | reverse complement strand
GGCGTGCGACGGCCGTGGACACCGGCCGCACGTGCGCGGTCAGCGCACGCGCAGGGTCTTCATGACGCGCAGGGACAACGTCAGCGAGCGGGCCCACTGCTCGTCGGTCATGCCGAACGGGGCGGCGATCGGGAGGAGGCGCTGGGTGGCCACGGTCTGCGCCTCGGTGAACTTCATGATCCCCTCCGCGCCGTGCCGCCGACCCAGGCCCGAGTCGCCCATGCCGCCCATCGGCGCGCCCGCGCTGCCGTACGCGGCCGCGTAGCCCTCGTTGACGTTCACCGTGCCCGCGTGCAACCGGCGCGCGAGCGCGCCGCCGTGCCGGGTGTCGCGCGTCCACACGCTCGCGTTGAGGCCGTACGCGGTCTCGTTGGCGCGGGTGACGACCTCTTCCTCCTCGGTGTAGCGGTACACCGACACCACCGGGCCGAACGTCTCCTCCGCGCACACCGCCATCTCGGGGGTGACGTCGGCGAGCACCGTCGGCTCGTAGAACAGCGGGCCCAGGTCCGGCCGGGCCTTGCCGCCGACCAGCACCCGTGCGCCCGCCGCCCGGGCCTCGTCCACGTGCCGGGTGACCGCGTCCAGCTGCCGGCGCGAGACCAGCGAGCCCATGTCGGTGTCCCACCCGTATCCGGCCGCGAGGCGCATCGCCTGGATCCGGCCCAGGAACCGGTCCACGAACGCGTCGTGCACGTCCTCGTGCACATACATCCGCTCGATCGAGACGCACAACTGGCCGGCGGAGGAGAAGCAGGCGCGCACCGCGCCCTCGGCGGCCCGGTCCAGGTCCGCGTCCGGCAGCACGATCATCGCGTTCTTGCCGCCCAGCTCCAGCGACGCGCCGACCAGTCGCTCGGCCGCCCGCCGGGCCACCTCGCGCCCGGTGCGGGTGGAGCCGGTGAACCCGACGTAGTCCGCGCCCTCCACCACCGCCGTGCCGACCACCGGGCCGTCACCGAGCACGATCTGCCACAGGTCCTCGGGCAGGCCGCAGTCGATCAGCACGTCCTGGGCCCACAGCGCGGTCAGCGCGGTCTGCGTGTCGGGCTTCATCACCACCGCGTTGCCCGCGATGAACGCCGGGATCGCGTCGCCGATGGACAGCGCCAACGGGTAGTTCCACGGCGACACCAGGCCGACCACTCCCTTGGGGTGGCGGACCTCGATCGCCTTGGTGAGCACCGGCAGCGCACCGGCCCGGCGGCGCTCGCGCAGGTAGCCCGCCGCCCGCCGGCCGTAGTGCCGCGAGCACAGCGCGACGTCCAGGACCTCCTCGAAGGCGTGCTTGCGCGCCTTGCCGGTCTCGGTCTGGACGATGTCCAGGATCTCCGACTGCCGCTCCAGCACCCGGTCGTGAAAGCGCAGGAACACCGCGGCCCGCTCACGCACCGAACGCTTCGCCCACGCGGTCTGCGCGAGCCGCGCGCGGGCGAAGGCCGAGGTGACGTTCTCCGGGGTGGACTCGGGGAGTTCGGCGATCGGCGACCCGTCGAACGGACTACGGGTCGTCACCTTCGTCGGCACGGTGCCGGTCACCACGCGCCGCACCAGTCGCTCGGCGGGCAGGTGGGGCACGACGATGGAGGCTGCTGCGGGCGCTGCGATGTCCGTCATGGCACCAGCCTAGACAGCGCTACTTTCGGGTAACAAGAACCGTCCGGCGCGCGGACGGACCCGACCCGCCCACGCGCCGTTCCCGGGCCCGACTCAGTGCGTGTCGAGGTCGGCCAGCGCCGACTCGATGGTGCGGTGATACGTGGGATACGCGTACATCATGTCCCGCAGCGTGGCCACCGGGACCGCCGCGCGCACGGCCACCACGAGCGCGCCCAGGATCTCGCCGCCGGCCGGGCCGGCGGTGGTCGCGCCGACCAGCACGCCCCGGTCGACGTCCTCGATCACCTTCACGAAGCCGCGCGCGCCGGTGATGTGTCCGCGCGAGGAGGCGGCCAGGTCCGCGTGGCCGATCCGCACGGAGAGCCCGGCGGCTCGGGCCTGGTGCTCGGTCAGGCCGACCGCGCCGATCTCCGGGTCGACGAACGTCACCCGCGGCAGCGCGCTGTGGTCCGCGTCGGGTCCGGCGGTGCCCCGACCGGCCGCGTGCAGGACCGCCTTGGTCACGATGGCCGACTGGTACATCGCCACGTGGGTGAACGCGCCCTGCCCGGTCACGTCGCCGACCGCCCAGACCGCGGGGGCCGCGCCGCCGGGCTGCACCCGCAACTGCCCGTCCACCGGCAGCGCGTGCGCGTGCGGGTCGACGCCCAGCGCCTCGGCGCCCAGGCCCGGCAGGTCCACCCGGCGGCCGGTGGCCACCAGCAGCTTCTCCGCCTCGATCGAGCGCCCGTCGGAGAGTTCGACGGTGAACGTCTTGCCGTCGTGCGCGACCCGCTCGGCCCGCGCGCCCAGGTGGATCTCGACGCCGTCCTCGCCCAGCGCCCACGCGGCCAGGTCGGAGGATTCCGGTTCCTCGACGGCCAACACCCGCTCGCCGTTCTCCACGATCGTCACCCGGGTGCCGAACCGGGTGAACACCTGGGCGAGTTCGAGGCCGATCGCGCCGCCGCCGAGCACCGCGAGCGAAGCCGGCGCCTCGGCGGCCTCGATCGCCTCGCGGTTGGTCCACAGCGGGGTGCCCGCCAGGCCCTCGATCGGCGGGACGAACGCCTTGGTGCCGGTGCCGACCACGATCGCGTGCCGGGCCCGGAAGAGCCGCACCCCGTCGGGGCCGGGCACCTCGACGGTGTCCACGCCGGTGATCCGGCCGGCGCCGCGTACGAAGGTCATGCCCTTGTCGACCAGCCGGTCCACGGCCGCCGTGTCGTCCCAGTCGGCGGTCAACTCGCGGACCCGCGCGGCGAGCGGCGCCCAGTCGGGGTGCTTCTCGGTCCGGGCGCGGGCCGCCGCGTACACCATCGCCTTCGACGGGATGCAGCCCCAGTACGGACACTCGCCGCCGACGAGACCGTCCTCGATGCCCACCACGTCCAGCCCGGCGGAGGCGAGGTTGCCGGCGACGGCCTCGCCGCCGACACCGAGGCCGAGGACGATCACGTCGACGGTCGCGACGTCTTGGGGGTGCTGCGTGCTCACTGGTGTACCTCCGGGGGTGGCTGGGCTCCCTCGGACCGTACCCCGGGACGGACTCGGACTCGCGCGTCACTTGCCCTGGAAGGACTCCGTCATCTTGTCGAAGCGCTCCCGCGAGAGCGGTTCCCAGTCGCTCTGGTACGACGCCACGTACAGCGCGTAGTCCACGTTGCCGGTGGTCACGACACCCAGATTCATCACGTGGCTGGGCACCCGATTGCCCGAGCCGTCACCGTTGATCGGGTCGCCGTCGAAGGTGTACTCCCACATTGCGGCCTTGCGCGCTCCCGGCGGAAGCGGGGTGTAGTCCCGGAGTTGGAGCCGCTTGTAGGCGGGCTTCGTCTTCGCGGTCGCCTCGACGACCTGCTCGAAGTTGCCCAAGGGGTCGTGGCCGACCGGCGTCGCGCCGATCAGATAGGCGGTCTTCCGATCCGCGGTCACGTACTTGATCTGGTCCTTGTTGACGCCGAAGACCGTACGGGTCCTGGCGCCCTTGGGCATGAACAGCGAGAACCCCAGCGGGTCCTTGACCAGTTCGTAGCCGGCGGGCGGGACGGACCCGTTCGGCGCGGAGGCGGACGGCGGCGTGGTGGGAGGAACGGCGGTCGCCGGCGGCGGGGTCTGCGGCTGCGTGCCCTGCCCGGATGTGGTCGGGTTCGGGGCCGCCTTGTCGCCCTTGTCGTCGTCCCGGGTGACCAGGAACCCCACCGCGGCGCCGCCCGCGATCAGCGCGACCACGAGCGCCACGACCGCGACGATCCGGCCGCGGCGGCGCGGCTCGGGGGTCGGCTGATGCGGCGGTGCGGGGGTGTGCGGGATGTGCGGCGGTGGCGAGGGTACGCCCGTGCGGGTCGGCGACGCCTCGGCGGGCGAATACGCCGGTTGCGGCCAGGAGTTCGGCGGCGTGTTGCCGCCCGGGTGTCCGGTCGCGCCCGTGTCGGGACCGGCCTGCGCGCGCCCGTGCGGGTCGTACGGCTGGGCCGGGGTGGTCGGCGCGCCGGGGTCGGCGACCGGGGTCGGCGGCGGCGGGACCGCGCCGTACTGCCGCGACGGTGTCGAGTTCGCCACCTCGTGCAGGATCCGGGCGCCGTCCTCGACGCCCATCCGCAGGTCGACGTCCTTGACCAGCCAGCCCGCGATCACCGGTTCGAGGCCGCCCGCGTGCCGGGGCGGGTCGGCCTCGTCGTTCAGGATCGCGTTCAGCGTGCTGATCATGGTGCCCCGGCGGAACGGGTTGCGTCCCTCGACCGCCATGTACAGCACCACGGCGAGCGACCACAGGTCGGCGGCGAGCAGCGGGCGTTTGCCCTCGGCCCGCTCCGGCGACAGGAAGTCCGGCGACCCGACCAGCATGCCGGTGGTGGTGAGCGTCGCGGTGCCGGTCGCGGTGGCGATCCCGAAGTCGGTCAGCACCACCCGCCCGTGCGGGGTGACCAGGATGTTCGCGGGTTTGACGTCGCGGTGCAGCACACCCTTTTGATCGGCGGCGATCAGCGCGTCGAGCACCTTCAGGCCCAGTTCGGCGGCGTCGGCCGGGGTCAGCGTGCCCTGCGTCTCCAGGATCTCGGCGAGCGACTGGGCCTCGACCAGCTCCATCACGATCCACGGGATGCCGCCGTCCTCGACCACGTCGTGGATGGTGACCACGTTCGGATGCCCGATCCGGGCCGCAGTGCGGGCCTCGCGCATCGTGCGCTCGCGGGCCAGCTCCTTCTCCTCGTCGTCGAGGTGGTCGGGCAGCCGCAGCTCCTTGATCGCGACGTCGCGGTGCAGCATCTCGTCCACGGCACGCCATACCGTGCCCATGCCGCCTCGGCCGAGCATGGTGCCCAACCGGTAACGCCCGCCGACCACCCGACCGCGCGTGCCCCCGGTCTGTGCCACGTACCCTCCCCGCATCGGCCGGCTGTAGCGCCGGCCATCTTCGGTCTGCAACCCGCCACATTAGATGCGACGCCCCGGGGTTCGGCGAGCGGATCCGCCGACCGGACCGTTCCGGGCCCGCCTCTCGCACCCCGCCGGCGGGCACGCCGACGGTCCCCGTCACGGCCGTGACGTGGGGTTTCCCGGCCCCGGGCGACCCGTGGCCGGTGCTCGATCGGGCGGGAGCGAACCCGATCAGGTCGACTTGCCCGCGCTGCCGGCCGATGGCGGGTCGGTGACCGGCGGGCGGGTGGTGGCGGTGGTCGTGGTGGTCGTCGGCGGCTTGCTCGTGGTCGGCGGCCTCGTGGTGGGCGGGCGCGTCGTGGGCGGGCGGGTGGTCCACGTCTCCGTGTTGGTCGGCCGCGAGGTGCGGGTCGACCCGGACCCCTGGCTGCCGCTGCCCGAGGTGCCGCTGTCGTTGTTCCCGGAGCCGGTGGAGGAGCCGGTGGTGTGCAGCATGTCGTTGCGGGTTCCGCTTCCCGGCGAGTTCGCGGCGCCCGAGCCGGCGGGCTGCGTGTTGGCGACCTTCTCGTTGCCCGAGCCGCCGTCGCCGCCTCCGCCCTGCCCGCCCAGTGCGTTCGGCACGAAGATCGCCAGCGCGGCCACCGCGGCGGCGACCATGGTGCCGAAGACGACGGCCTTGCGGCGCTTCTTCTTCGTCGCGGCGTCGGCCGCGGCCGACGGGCCGCCGGCCGGGCCGATCAGCACCGGGTTGACCCGGTCGTCGGCGGTGGCCGAGCCGTGCACCGCGTCGGTGGGCGACCAGGCGTGCGCGCCGGTCGCCGGGTAGCCGCCGCCGGGGCCTTCCGGATCCGCGGAACCGACCGCGCCGAACGGCGGCGCGGCGGCGGTCGGCGGCTGCTGCCGCCAGTCCGGCTCCGGTCCGGGCTGCGGCGTCGGCACCGGCGTCGACGGGGTCTGCGGGGTCGGCGGCGGGGCCGGCTGCCAGGACGAGCGGGTGGCGCCGCGGACGCCGCCCGGGTCCTCGACGGTCGCGGTGCCCGGCGGGATCGGGCCGGCCGCGTTCCACGGGTCCTCGGGAAGCGGTTCGACACCGACCAGCGCGGCGGTCAGGAGCCGTTCGGTGGTGTCCTCGTCGGCCCGCTCCGACGGGTCCTTGCGCAGCAGCGCCTCGATGGCCGGCCACAACGCGCCGGACTGCCGCGGCGGCGCGGGCTCGTCGGTGAGCACCGCGCTGAGCGTGTCCATCGCGCCCGACCGGCGAAACGGCGAGAACCCCTCCACCGCCTGGTACAGGGTCACCCCGAGCGACCACAGGTCGGAGGCCGGGCCGGGCCGACGCCCGAGCACCCGCTCCGGCGCCAGGTATTCGGGCGAGCCGACCAGCACCCCGGTCGCGGTGAGGGTGACGGAGCCGGCCACGGTGGCGATGCCGAAGTCGGTCAGCACGATCCGACCACCGGGCGCCATCAGGATGTTGCTGGGCTTCACGTCGCGGTGCAGGACGTCGGCCGCGCGGGCGGCGCGCAGCGCGGCGAGCACCGCCAGGCCGACCTCGGCCGCCTCGTGCGGGGCCATCCGGCCCTCGTCGAGCACGTCGGTGAGCGAGGGCGCGCGGACCAGCTCCATCACGATCCACGGGCGCCCGTCGTCCTCGGCGACGTCGAAGATGGTGACCACGTTGGGGTGGGTGATCCGGGCCGCCGCGCGGGCCTCGCGCAGCGCCCGCTCGCAGCGGCCCTGGGTCTCCATCTCGTCCAGGTCGTCCGGGATCCGGACCTCCTTGACCGCGACGTCGCGGCGCAGCAGCTCGTCGAAGGCGAGCCACACCGTGCCCATGCCACCTCGACCGAGCGGCTCGCCCAGGCGATAGCGCCCATCCACCAGGCGGCCGTGCGAGCCGCTGTCGTGTGCCACGTGGTCCTCCCCAAGACCGTGGACACCACCCGATCCGCCCCGTCGGCGCGTCTTTGGCGTCACGTATAGGACGTTCGGCGGGTGCCGAAGGTTCCGCTCCGGGCCGGGCTCAGCCGCCCGGCGTGAAACTCTCCCGCGCCGCTTCGAACGCCGAACGCACCAGCGCCGCGCCGCCGTCGGGGCCGGAGACCCAGAAGTCCCAGGTCCGGCCGTCCTCGACGAAGCGCATGTTGATCGAGCGGCGCACCGTGCCCCGGTCGTTCCAGGTGAACTCCCAGAGCCCGGCGACCTGTCGGTGCACGGTCGTACAGATGAGGCGGATCAGGTGGTAGTCCGTACCGTTTCCGATGAAGCTGCCCGGTCCCAGGCCCTTGGATGCCTGTACGGTCAATTCGCCGCACGGATCGCCGTGCGCGTCGGACGCGTCGGGACGCACCCCGAGGCGGTACCGGTCGTCGGTCGACCGGTAGTAGACCCGCTCGCCGGCCGCGTCGCGCACGGTCCAGTCGGCGGGCACGAGCACGGTGAACGCGCCGCGCGTGGTCACCCGCCGAAACCCGCCCGCCGGATCGACCGGGCCGGGGCCGTCACTCGGGACGACGACGGCACCACTCGCCCGCACGTCGGCCCCCGGCGGCCCGGAAGCGGCCGCCGAGGCCGCGCCCCGACGATCGGCCCGCTCCACCAGCACTCCGACGACCATCCCGGCCACCGCAAGCACCACCCCCACCACCGCGCCCACCACGACCGGCACCCGCCGCGACGCCCAGGCGAACGCGGGCCGCCCCGAGCCCGAGGGCGACGCGGCGGGAGTGGGCGACCCGGGCGGGGCCGGCGCGACGGGCGGTCCGGGAGGCGTCGGCGGCGCGGGCGGCCCCGCCGGGGCGGCGGGCGCGAGTGGGGCGGCCGGTTCCGGGGGTGTGCGCGGGCCCGGTGGGTCGGGTGTCGGCGCCGGCTCGATGCCGGGGAGGGAGGTCGCGGACGGGGCCGGGTCGGGGTGAGCGGGTGCGTCGGCGGAGACGAGGTGGGGGCGCGCGACGGGCGTGCCGGGCCCGCGCCGCTCCCCCGCTCCTCCCGCGCTCGCCGCGGCCAGCAGCGGGGCCGCGTCCGCCGCCGTCATCCGCGCGGCCGGATCCGGCGTGAGCAGCCCGAGCACCGCCTCGGCCAGCGGCCCGGCGTGCGTGGGCGGCGGGCACCTGCCCAGCGCCACCGCCTGCAGCGTGGCCAGCGGATTGTCCCGGCGGAACGGCGAGAATCCCTCGACCATCTCGTACAACGTCACACCCAGCGACCACAGGTCGGCCGGCGCCCCGGACGGCCGACCGCCCGCCCGCTCCGGCGCCATGTACTCCGGGGTCCCCGCGGTCGCGCCGGTCTCGGTGACCGCGGGCGCGTCCGGGTGCGTCGCGATGCCGAAGTCGGTGAGCACCACACCGTCGTCCTCGTCCACGATCACGTTGGCGGGCTTCACGTCCCGGTGCTCGATGCGGACCCGGTGCACGGCGGCCAGCCCCGCGAGCATGCGCGCGCCGATCCGCGCCACCCGCTCCGGCGCCATCGCGCCCTCGGCGATCAGCGCGGTGAGCGGCCGGCCCGGCAGCAGCTGCATCACGATCCACGGCCGGCCGTCCTCGACCACGATGTCGAACACGGTGACCACGTTCGGGTGCCGCACCCGTCCCGCGGCCCGCACCTCGCGCCGCATCCGCGCCGAGCGCCGGGCCACCTCGTCGGCGTCGAGCCAGTCGGGCAGCCGCAACTCCTTGATCGCCACGTCCCGCCCGATCTTCGGGTCGTGGGCCCGCCACACCACCCCCATGCCGCCCTGCCCCAGCACCTCCGTCAACAGGTACCGCCCCGCGAGTACGCGCCCACTCATCGCCACCCCGACCGGATCGTCTTCCGGGCCCGGTCAGCCTGCGATCGACAGGTGACGGCGGGCGTGCTCGTAATAGGCGCCGGCCGTGCCCCACAGGTCGTCGCGACCACGCACGGTCAGCCAGTAGCGCAGGCCGGACGTGGTACGCACGACCAGGTCCTTGCCGTGGTACGTGGTCAGGTCCTGACCGCGCCAGACGTACTCCCACTCCGCGGCCTCGTGGCCCCGGTAGTCGATGGCCTGCAGGAGCAGCCGCTCGTAGTCCTCGCCGTCCAGCCGCTCCCGCCCGCCGACGCTGCCGTGCTCGCGGTGCGCGACCGACTCCTCGGGGGCCATCACGATGCCCCGGTCGACGGTGACGGTGACCGAGATCAGCCGGTCCGGGTCGGTCACCGTCAGCCCGCTCTGGCTGTCCGTACAGGTCCAGCCCTCCGGCACGGGCAGCGCGAAGCCAAGATCGGTGCGGCGCCGCCGGCGCAGTCGCGGTATCACCTTGTTGTCCACGAGCGGGCCGACCACCAGGCAACCGCCGATCAGCGCGCCGACGATGATCGGGTTCGGATTGATCTTCGCCACCTCCAGCGCGCCGCCGGCGATCACCCCGAGCAGCATCGCGATCGGCACCGACCGGGAGATCCGCCGGTGCGGCAACACCAGCCACACGCTCAGCGCGAGCGCGAGCAGCACGATCGTGTACATCCCGGTCCAGCTGCCGAACGCGGCCAGCCAGCGCGCGCCGGCGGCGGTGGCGATGCCGACCGAGGTCAGGATGGTCGTCCAGTGCCGGAACCACCAGCGCGGCCAGCGCCGGTAGCGGGCCCGGAACGCGCCGCCCTCGCGGGGCAGGCGCACGTTGGTGAAGGTCTCGTCCAGGCTCCCCCGGGCACCGCCCCGGGTGCCCGCGCCCGCCCGGGCCGGCGGACGCGGCGTGCCCGGCGGACGCGGCGTGCCGGGGCGCAACGGGGTGTGCGGATGGCCGGTCACCCGCACACCGTGCCGCCGCACCGCGCCGGGCCGGGTCCGGTCCGGCACGAAACGCTCGGAGGTCGATCCGCCGGTCGCGGTCGGCATTCGCTCGACGATCTCCAGGAGCAACTCGCGCACCTCGGTCACCGAGCCCCGCCTGGCCGGGTCCTTGACCAGCAGCGCCTTCAGCACCGGGGTCAGCGGGCCGGCCAGGAAGATCTCCGGGAAGCGGCCCGCGGCCACGGCGGCGAGGGTGGCCGCGTGCGTGTTGCGGCGAAACGCCGGTCGGCCCTCGACCGCCTCGAACAGCGTCGCGCCGAGCGACCACAGGTCGGCGGGCGGCCCGGGCGGCTCGCCCGCGATCTGCTCCGGCGCCAGGTATTCGGGTGAGCCGACCATCGCGCCGGCCTGGGTGAGCGTGGCGCTGTCCTCGACCGAGGCGACCCCGAAGTCGGTGAGCACCACCCGGCCGTTGCGGGCCAAGAGCACGTTGGCGGGCTTGACGTCGCGGTGCAGCACGCCGACCTCGTGCGCGGCCTCCAGCGCGGCGAGCAGGCGCAGGCCCAATTCGGCGACCTGCTCGGGCGGGATCGGCCCCTCCTTGTCCAACTCCTGGGCCAGGGAGAGCCCGCGGACCAGTTCCATCACGATCCAGGGCCGCTCGTCCTGCTCGGCGACGTCGAAGATGGTCACCACGTTCGGGTGGTCGATCCGGGCCGCCGCCCGCGCCTCGCGCAACATCCGCGCGCTCAGCGTGCCGCGCTCGTCGTCGTCCTCGTAGCGGGGAAGCCGCATCTCCTTGACCGCCACGTCGCGATCCAACATGGTGTCCACCGCCCGCCACACGGTGCCCATCCCGCCCCGGCCCAGTTGATCACCCAGGCGGTATCGCCCCGCCAGCAGACGCTCGGGCTCCTCCGGGTCGGTCAAGTCTCTCGCTCCCCATGCAGCCGCGGTCCCGCCGCGCGATCGGGTGGTTGCCTTCCCATACTCCTGTCCGGCGGCGCGCGGGGTCCACCGGTTCGCGGACGAACCTCGCCGACGACACCTGACCGGCCTATCGATGGAACGTGACAACGCCCGGGAAGGTGCCCACGGCACTGCGGATCAACCGCCGGGATCGGGTGCCGCCGCCGGGCCTCGACCGGAGACGATGTCCTCCGCCCCGAGCCGCACCGCGTCCGCCGTGTGGTCGTCCATCTGCTCCTGCGAGGACCGTTCCGCCTCGATCCGTTTCAGGTAGTAGTCCACCTCCCGCCGCGACCGCTCCTCCTCCCATCCCAGCACCCGCGCCATCAACGCGCCGCAGGCCCGGGCCGCCCGCGCGCCCCGGTCGAACGTCTCGATCGACACCCGGGTCCGGCGATCCAGCACGTCGCCCAGGTGCAACGCGCCCTCGTGGGTGCAGGCGTACACCACCTCGGCGGCCAGATAGTCGTCCGCGCCGTCCAGCGGATACGCCAACTCCGGCTCCGCCGCGATCAGCGCCAGCGGCTCCTCGATCAGCGACCCGTACCGGTTCAACAGGTGCTCCACCCGGGCCACGTGCAGGCCGGTGCGCGCCGCCGTCGAGGTCCGCGCGTTCCACAGCGCCCGATACCCCTCCGCGCCCACCAGCGGCACCGTCGCGGTGCAACTCGGCGGCACCTTGCGATCCAGGCCGTGCACCGCGGCGTCCACCGCGTCCGCGGCCATCACCCGATACGTCGTGTACTTGCCGCCCGCCACCACCACCAAGCCCGGCACCGGGTGCGCCACGGTGTGCTCGCGGGACAACCGCGAGGTGGCGTCCGACTCGCCCGCGAGCAGCGGACGCAGGCCCGCGTACACCCCCTCGACGTCCTCGCGGGTGAGCGGCACCGCGAGCACCTCGTTGACGTGATCGAGCAGATACTCGATGTCCGCCCGACTCGCCGCGGGATGCACCTTGTCCAGATCCCAGCGGGTGTCGGTGGTGCCCACGATCCAGTGCCGACCCCACGGGATCACGAACAGCACGCTCTTCTCGGTGCGCAGGATCAGCCCGGTCGAGGAGTGGATCCGGTCCCTGGGCACCACCAGGTGGATGCCCTTGGAGGCGCGCACGTGGAACTGCCCGCGCTCGCCGACCATGGCCTGGGTCTCGTCCGTCCACACCCCGGTCGCGTTGACCACCTGCCCGGCCCGGACGTCGTACGTCGCGCCGGTCTCCATGTCGCGCACGTGCACCCCGACCACCCGCTCGCCCTCGCGCAGGAAGCCGGTCACCGCCGCCCGCGAGGCCACGTGCGCGCCGTAGCCGGCCGCGGTGCGCACCAGGGTCATCGTGTACCGCGCGTCGTCCACCTGCGCGTCGTGGTACTGCACCGCGCCCACCAGCGCGTCCTTGCGCAACGCCGGTGCCAGGCGCAGCGCCTGACGCCGCGTCAGCTGCCGATGGCGGGGCAGCCCCGGATCCCGGCCGGCCGACACCGCCATCGTGTCGTAGAGCGTCACCCCGGCAGTGACGTAGGGCCGCTCCCAACCCCGGTGGCGCAGCGGGTACAGGAACGGCACCGGCTTGACCAGGTGCGGCGCCAGCGTGCGCAGCAGCAATCCACGCTCGCGCAGCGCCTCGCGCACCAGCGCGAAGTCCAGCATCTCCAGGTAGCGCAGCCCGCCGTGGATCAACTTGCTGGAGCGGCTGGAGGTGCCCGACGCCCAGTCGCGCGCCTCCACCAGACCCACCGACAGACCCCGGGTGACCGCGTCCAGGGCGGTGCCCGCGCCGACCACACCGCCGCCCACCACGACGATGTCCAGTTCGCGCTCGGCCATCCGCCGCAGCGCCCGCGCGCGCTCCGCGGGCCCCAACGCCGTGGTCCGCATCCGCCACCTCCGACCTCGATCATCACGCAAGGGACCACACGGACGGCGACGACGCGCCCCTCCTGCGTGTACCCATTGCCCCGCCGCCCGGACCCCACATGCGCCGCACGACCCGCGCACCCCGCGGACGAGGTGCCCGCCCGCCGCCCGCGAGCCACCCTCGAACCACCCGGAAACGACGAACGGCCCCGAACACCGAGGGTGTTCGGGGCCGGACGGGGATTCGGGTCAGTGCGCGGGCGAGACCGTGACCTCGACCTGCTGGAACTTCTTCAGCTCCGAGTAGCCCGTGGTGGCCATCGCCCGACGCAGCGCGCCGAACAGGTTCATCGAACCGTCGGACACGTGCGAGGGGCCGAGCAGGATCTCCTCCAGGGTGCCCACCGCGCCCAGGTTCATCCGCCGGCCGCGCGGCAGTTCGGGGTGGTGCGCCTCCGAACCCCAGTGGTGGCCGGCGCCGGGGGCGTCGCTCGCCCGGGCCAGCGCCGAGCCGATCATCACCGCGTCCGCGCCGCACGCCACCGCCTTGGCGATGTCGCCGCTGCGGCCCACGCTGCCGTCGGCGACCACGTGCACGTAGCGACCGCCCGACTCGTCGAGGTAGTCCCGCCGCGCCTCGGCCACGTCGGCCACCGCGGTCGCCATCGGCACCGCGACGCCGAGCACACCGCGCGTGGTGTGCGCCGCGCCGCCGCCGAAGCCGACCAGGACGCCGGCCGCGCCCGCCCGCATCAGGTGCAGCGCGCCCTGGTAGGTCGCACACCCGCCGACGATCACCGGCACGTCGAGGTCGTAGATGAACTGCTTGAGGTTCAGCGGTTCGGCCCGACCGGACACGTGCTCCGCCGAGACGGTGGTGCCGCGGATGACGAACACGTCGACACCGGCGTCGATCACGGCCTTGTGGTATTGCGCGGTGCGCTGCGGCGACAACGCCGCGGCGGTGACCACGCCCGAGTCGCGGATCTGCTTGATCCGCGCGCCGATCAGCTCCTCCTTGATCGGCTCGGCGTAGATCTCCTGCATCCGCCGGGTCGCCGCGTCCTCGTCGAGCGCGCCGATCTCCTCGATCAGCGGCGTCGGGTCCTCGTAGCGGGTCCACAACCCTTCGAGGTTGAGCACGCCGAGGCCGCCCATCCGGCCCACCTCGATCGCGGTCTGCGGCGACACCACGCTGTCCATCGGCGCGGTCAGGAACGGCAGTTCGAACCGGTACGCGTCGATCTGCCACGCGATCGAGACCTCTTCGGGGTCCCGGGTCCGCCGGCTGGGGACGATGGCGACGTCGTCGAAGTGATAGGCACGCCGGCCACGCTTGCCCCGGCCGATTTCGACCTCAGTCACGTTGCGCCTCTCCTGCTGGAATCGGTGGCTGGGAAAATCCCCGTATCCCAGGGTACGGGGCGAGTACGCAGGCGAGGGGCCCCGCCCGGCGTACGGACGGGGCCCCTCGGTGTAGTACGGATACCACGGCGCCCGCTAGCGCGAGTGGTAGTTCGGCGCTTCCTGCGTCATGTGGATGTCGTGCGGGTGCGACTCCTTGAGCCCGGCCGAGGTGATCCGCACGAAGCGGCCCTTGTCCTGGAGCTCGGCCACGGTCGCGGCGCCGGCGTAGCCCATCGACGCGCGCAGGCCGCCGATCAGCTGGTGCGCGACGGCGGACAGCGGACCCCGGTAGGGCACCTGGCCCTCGATGCCCTCGGGGACGAGCTTGTCCTCGGAGAGCACGTCGTCCTGGAAGTAGCGGTCCTTGGAGAAGGACTTGGCCTGGCCGCGCGACTGCATCGCGCCGAGCGAGCCCATGCCCCGGTAGGACTTGAACTGCTTGCCGTTGATGAAGATCAGGTCGCCGGGGCTCTCCTCGCAACCCGCGAGCAGGCTGCCCAGCATCACCGTGTCCGCGCCCGCCGCGATCGCCTTGGCGATGTCGCCGGAGTACTGCAGGCCACCGTCGCCGATCACCGGCACGCCCGCCGCCCGCGCCGCCTGCGCCGCCTCGTAGATCGCGGTGACCTGGGGCGCGCCGACGCCGGCGATCACCCGGGTGGTGCAGATCGAGCCGGGGCCCACGCCGACCTTGACGCCGTCCACGCCCGCGTCGATCAGCGCCTGGGCGCCGTCGCGGGTGGCCACGTTGCCGCCGATGACGTCGACCTTGGTGTTCGCCTTGACCTTGGCGATCATCTCCAGCACGTTGCGCTGGTGGCCGTGCGCGCTGTCCACCACGATGAAGTCGACGCCGGCCTCGACCAGCGCCTGGGCGCGGAGGTAGCTGTCGTCGCCGGTGCCGATCGCGGCGCCGACCACGAGCCGGCCGTCGGCGTCCTTGGTCGCGTGCGGATACTGCTCGCTCTTGACGAAGTCCTTGACCGTGATCAGGCCGTGCAGCTTGCCGGCGTCGTCGATCAGCGGCAGCTTCTCCACCTTGTGCCGGCGCAGCAGCTCCATCGCCTGGTCGCCGGTGGTGCCGACCTTGCCGGTGACCAGCGGCATCGGGGTCATGATGTCGCGCACGCGGCGCGAGTGGTCGACCTCGAAGCGCAGGTCGCGGTTGGTGACGATGCCGAGCAGTCGGCCCTTGTCGTCGGTGACCGGGACGCCGCTGATCCGGAACCGCGCGCACAGCGCGTCGACTTCCTGCAGCGTGGCGTCGGCGCCGATGGTGATCGGGTCGAGCACCATGCCGGCCTCGGACCGCTTGACCGTGTCCGCCTGCGCGGCCTGGTCCTCCACCGACAGGTTGCGGTGCAGCACACCGACGCCGCCCTGGCGGGCCATGGCGATCGCCATCCGCGCCTCGGTGACGGTGTCCATCGCCGACGAGAGCAGCGGGATGCGGACGCGGATGTTGCGGGTGACCCGGGCGGAGGTGTCCACCTCGCTCGGCACGACGTCGGACGCGCCCGGCAGCAGCAGGACATCGTCGTACGTCAGCCCGAGCATCGCGAACTTCTCGGGTACGCCGTCGGCCGTGAGACTCATGACACCTTCCGAAGGTATTCCGATGGACCGCTCCGCCGGCCCCGCGAGGAACGGGGTCCCCGGGTAGCCGGGTAGGACGAGAACGCGCTCTCGGCAAGCGGATGGGTGGGTTGAGGGTTCATGCTACTGGCCCCGCGCGGTGCTTCGAGCCCGCTTGCCGACGGTGAGCACAACGGCACACCCGGCCCCGACCATTCCCGGCCGGAATCGGCACCGGCCTCAGCACCGGTCCGGCACCACCCGACGGCGGTTCGCGGCGGTGCCGTCCACCTCGGCGAGCAGCGCGTCGAACAAGCCGACGATCCGGTCCTGGACGGGCAGCGGGCGCCGCCGGCGCAGCTGCTCCACGAGCTCGTCGTCCTGGCGCAGCAGACCCAGGTCGGCGGTGCCGGATCGGCCGCCGAACCGCACACCACCGCCGCTCACGCGGTCTTCTCCTCGCCCGCCAACGCCCGAAGGCGGGTCAACGCGCGATGTTGGGCGACCCGCACCGCACCGGGCGACATGCCCATCGCCCGCCCGGTCTCCTCGGCGGACAACCCGACCGCGACCCGCAACACGAGCAGCTCGCGCAGGTTGTCGGGCAGCCTGCCGAGCAGGGCGCGCGCGTGCGCGGCGTCGCTGCGCCGCACCACCTGGTCCTCGGGCCCGGGGTGGTCGTCCACCGCCTCGGGCAGATCGCAGGTGGGCACCGCGCCGCGCATCGCGGCACGCTGCACGTCGACCACCTTGTGTGCCGCGATACCGAACACGAACGCCTCGAACGGGCGCCCCTCGTCGCGATATCGCGGCAGCGCGGAGAGCACCGCCAGGCACACCTCCTGCGCGGCGTCGTCGGCCGCGTGCTCGGCGCCGGAGACCCGGCCGAGCCGGGCCCGGCAGTAGCGCAACACCAGTGGTCGGACGTAGGCGAGCAGTTCGTCGGTCGCCTGCACATCCCCCTGGACCGCGCGGACCACGACGGCACGCATGCCGTCGTCGGCGTGCGCGTGTGCTTCGTACGACTCGTCCGGCATTCGCTCGGGGGTCCCACCCATGCCATTCAGTATGCAGGGATCGGCGACCGAATCACGGCCATGCCGACCCGGGGGACTCATCCGGCCCCCCGGGCAACGGCATTCACCGCACGGGCCCTCGCCCGTCGGGGGCCGTCGGCACCCGCCTCATCGCACAAGTCCCCACCGACCGTGGTCGCCCGGACGAACCCCCGGGCCCTCGCGGTCGGGGAGGTCCTCGCGGACGTTCGTCATCGCACGAGTCCCCACCGAAATCCCAGCGCGACCGCGTGCGCCCGGTCGGACGCGCCCAGCTTCTTGAACAGGCGTCGGGCGTGGGTCTTGACCGTGTCCTCCGACAGGAACAGCTCGCGCCCGATCTCGGCGTTGCTGCGCCCGTGGCTCATGCCCTCGAGCACCTGGATCTCACGTGCCGTCAGGGTCGGCGCCACGCCCATGTCGGGCGAGCGCAACCGCCGCGGCGCCAGCCGCCACGTCGGGTCGGCGAGCGCCTGGGAGACGGTCGCGCGCAGTTCCGCGCGCGACGCGTCCTTGTGCAGATATCCCCGAGCCCCGGCGGCGACCGCGAGGGCCACCCCGTCCAGGTCCTCGGCCATCGTCAGCATGATCACCCGTGCGCCGGGGTCGCCGGCCAGGAGGCGGCGTACCGCCTCGACGCCGCCGAGCCCGGGCATCCGCACGTCCATGAGGACGAGGTCGGACCGCTCCGCGCCCCAGCGCCGCAGTACCTCCTCGCCACTCGTGGCCGTCGTCACCCTCTCGACGCCGGGGACCGTGGCCACCGCCCGCCGCAGGGTCTCCCGAACCAGCGGGGAATCGTCGCAGACCAGGACGGTCGTCATCGCCGGCCTCCGCAGTGGATCCGCGTCACGTTGAGCCTCCACGCCTGTACGTACCGTTTCCTTTGCGGCGGCCCCGAGGATCGGTGGCTCGGGATCCAGCCCCGACCGCCCTCGTCGCCAACCGCTTCACCCACCCCAACGAGCATCACTCGAAAGGGTTACGGGGGGAGTTCCGCTCCGCCGCCACCACAACGAGGCGACCGTCCCGAAGGACACGCGAGGGTGAAGCCCGGCCGCCCCACCCCACCCGGCGACCGCCCCGCACACCCACCCCCTGTCCCCCACTCCCCACTCCCCGCTCCTCGAACGCCCCTCCACCCACACCACACCCATTCGCACCACATCATCACGATTCACCCGATACACCCGCCATAGACCCCACCCTGGGTAATTTTTTCGGGATTGGATGCATAAGTGGGAATTAGGATTGGAACTGATCATTTCGTGACACAGTCGCACCTACTTCTGATCGCTTGATCACGACTGTTCTGCACGGTCCGCACCAGAGGTGGCATCCCTGCTCACCGATCACTCGTACGCGATAAGCAAGAGGGACGAGTCATGGCTGATTTCTCGCGACTCCCCGGCCCCAACGCCGATCTGTGGGACTGGCAGCTGTCGGCAGCCTGTCGCGGAGTCGACAGCGCACTGTTCTTCCATCCCGAAGGCGAGCGAGGCGCCGCCAGGGTCGCCCGGGAGGCCTCGGCCAAGGAAGTCTGCATGCGGTGCCCGGTCCGTCGCCAGTGCGCCACGCACGCGCTCAAGGTGCGCGAGCCGTATGGCGTATGGGGCGGGCTCACCGAGGACGAACGGGTCGAACTCGACAGCGACCGCCGGCACGGGGTCGCCGCGGAACGGGCGGCCGCGGCGAGCGGCGCGTCCGTGACGCACTGACCTCCACGACCTTCACGCGTCACCCTCTCGGGCGCCCACGCCTCGCCTCCCGCCCCGACGGCGGAGCCCGACAACACCATCGTGAAACGTCCGGCGGCCCGCCCCCGAGCCAGGGGGCGGGCCGCCGAACGTCGACACGGGCCAGTCGCGCGACACGTGTCGGCACGGGACACGCGGAAGGGTACGGCCCGTTATTGGAAGGCGGACACGTCCATCTCCCACACCTTCGGCCAGTCCCTGCCCCGGAAGGAGGCGTCCGTGCCGCCGTCGCAGAAGACCACGGAGCCGACGAAGAAGCTCGACTCGCCGCCGAGCAGGAACGCCACCAGCGCGGCGATCTCCTCGGGCCGGCCGCCGCGACCGGCCGGGATGGTGTTCAGGAACATCTCCATGCCCTCGGCGGTCAGCGGGTCCCTGCGGCCCTCGGCCGTCATCGGGGTCTCGATCAGGCCCGGCGCGATCGCGTTGAGCCGGATACCGTCGGCGATGTACTCGGCGCACCGGGTACGGGCGTACCAGGCGAGCGCCGCCTTGGTCGCGGGGTATGCCTGCAGCGCCGCGAACTCGCCGAACGCCTCGGCCGCCGCGCTCGCCCCCGCCTCGTCCCCGGCCAGGCACGAATCGGCCACCTCGACCGGCCAGTTCGGCTGCGCCGTCGTGGAGTTCGAGCTGATCAGCACGACCGAGGCGCCCTCGCCCGCGGCGAGCAGCGGACGCAGCCCCTCCAGGAGCACGATCGCGCCGAAGTAGTTCACCGACACCAGCAGGGCGCCCGACCGACCGGTGGCCGCGGCCAGGCCCGCAAACGGCACGAAGCCGTCGAGCACGCCGCCGGACAGCTCGGTGACCCGCGTGATCGCCTCGGTCCGACCCGCGGCCGTGCCCAGGTCCACGGTGACGTCGGCGTCGCGCAGGTCGACGCCGATCACCCGGTGCCCGTCCGCCTCCAGCCGGGCCTTGGTCGCGGCGCCCAGGCCGGAGGCCGCGCCGGTGATCGCGTAGGTACCCATGTGTCTCCTTCGTGCTGCTCGACGGATCGACCCCACCCGACAGCTGACGGTCCGTCAGCTGTCGGGCTCCGGGCACTCTCGCAGATCGGGCCGGCGGCGAAAAGGCCGACGGGCCCGACCGCGGGGATGCGGTCGGGCCCGTCGGGGACGTGCGGGGTGGAACCGGTGCGCGGGGAACCCGGGCGCGCGGAACCGATGCGCGTGGAACTAGTGCGCGTGGCCGTGGCCGCCGTGGCTGTGCCCGGCGGGCTCTTCCTCGGCCGGCTTCTCGACGACCAGGGTCTCGGTCGTGAGCAGCAGCGACGCGATCGACGCGGCGTTTTGCAGCGCGGAGCGGGTCACCTTGACCGGGTCGATGACGCCCGAGTCGACCAGGTTGCCGTACTCGCCGGTCGCGGCGTTGAAGCCGTGCCCGACACCGAGCTCCTGCACCTTGTTGACGATCACGTAGCCCTCGAGGCCCGCGTTCTCGGCGATCCAGCGCAGCGGCTCGACCACGGCGCGACGCACGACCGAGACACCGGTCGCGATGTCGCCGCTCTGGCCCAGGTTCTCCGCGAGCACCGACGCCGCGTGCACCAGGGCGGTGCCGCCGCCGGCGACGATGCCCTCCTCGATGGCCGCGCGGGTCGCGGAGACCGCGTCCTCGAGACGGTGCTTCTTCTCCTTGAGCTCGACCTCGGTGGCCGCGCCCACGCGGATCACGCACACGCCGCCGGCCAGCTTCGCGAGCCGCTCCTGCAGCTTCTCGCGGTCCCAGTCGGAGTCCGTGGACTCGATCTCACGCTTGATCTGCTTGACGCGGTCGGCGATCGCGGCGCCGTCGCCGGCGCCGTCCACCAGGGTGGTGGCGTCCTTGGTGATGGTGATGCGACGAGCGCTGCCCAGCACCTCCAGGCCGACCTGGTCGAGCTTGAGACCGACCTCGGGGGCGATGACCTGACCGCCGGTCAGGATCGCCATGTCCTCCAGCATCGCCTTGCGGCGGTCGCCGAAGCCCGGGGCCTTGACCGCGACCGCGTTGAAGGTGCCGCGGATCTTGTTCACGACCAGGGTGGACAGCGCCTCGCCGTCCACGTCCTCGGCCACGATCAGCAGCGGCTTCGAGGCGCCGGCCTGGATGATCTTCTCCAGCAGCGGCAGCAGCTCGGCGATGGCCGAGATCTTGCCCTGGTGGATCAGGATGTACGGGTCGTCGAGGACGGCCTCCATACGCTCCTGGTCGGTGACCATGTACGGCGACAGGTAGCCCTTGTCGAACTGAAGGCCCTCGGCGAACTCCAGTTCCAGACCCATGGTCTGGGACTCCTCGACGGTGATCACACCGTCCTTGCCGACCTTGTCCATGGCCTCGGCGATCAGCTCGCCGATCTGCTTGTCCTGGGCGGACAGCGCGGCGACGGCGGCGATGTCCTCCTTGCCGTCGATCGCGCGGGCGGTCCCGAGCAGCTGCTCGGACACGGCGGCGACGGCGAGGTCGATGCCCTTCTTCAGGTCCATCGGGGCCGCGCCGGCGGCCACGTTGCGCAGACCCTCGCGCACCAGCGCCTGGGCGAGCACCGTCGCGGTGGTGGTGCCGTCACCCGCGATGTCGTTGGTCTTGGTCGCGACCTCCTTGGCGAGCTGCGCGCCAAGGTTCTCGTACGCGTCCTCGAGCTCCACCTCACGGGCGATGGTCACGCCGTCGTTGGTGATGGTCGGGGCACCGAACTTCTTGTCGATCACGACGTTGCGGCCCTTGGGGCCGAGCGTGACCTTGACGGTGTCGGCCAGCGCGTTGACGCCGCGCTCCAGCGACCGCCGGGCCTTCTCGTCGAACTGGAGGATCTTCGCCATGAGGGTCTTCGTCCTTAAAGGTTGCTTTTCGACGTCGTACAACCGACTCCGCCCCGGGTCCACCGGCCGCGAGGGCAGGGCGATCCGGGGCGGGGTCGTCGAACCGTCACCGGTTCCGGCGCGTCAGCGCGATGTCACTTCTCGATGATCGCGAGCACGTCGCGGGCCGAGAGAACGAGGTATTCCTCGCCGTTGTACTTCACCTCGGTGCCGCCGTACTTGCTGTACAGCACGGTGTCACCGACGGCGACGTCGAGCGGCAGACGCTGACCGTCCTCGAAACGACCCGGGCCCACGGCCAGGACGACGCCCTCCTGGGGCTTCTCCTTGGCGGTGTCCGGGATCACGAGACCCGACGCGGTGGTCTGCTCGGCCTCAAGCGTCTGAACCACGATGCGGTCCTCGAGCGGCTTGATGGCAACCTTGGTGTTGGCGGTCGTCACGATGCGACCTCCCCCTTCGGAGATCTCACGGAAAAATGTCTGTCGGCGAATGGGACAGATCCGTCGTCGCGGGTGCCGGACCTGCTCGTATCGCACTGGCACACTCATGGGGAGAGTGCCAGCACAGACACTAGGTGGCGGTTAGCACTCCGTCAACCAGAGTGCCAGATTCAGCGCGTCGCGAGCGTTCTTCATACCGATGGGCCGCGGATCGATGGGGTCGGCTTCATGCCGATGGGTCGCGGATCGATGGGGCCGGGCGCTCGGCGAGAATGGCCGGGTGCACACCGACGCCATCGAAGCCCTCGCCACGCTGCGGACCGGCGAGGGCCGCTCCCTGCTCGACCTGCTGGCCGATCACGACGCCGCGGACGAGTTGTCGCTGGCCACCCGGTTGCGTCGAGAACATCCGCCGGAGTTGATCGCCGCCGCGCTCACCCAGTCCCGGTTGCGGCAGCGCGGCCGGGCCAAGTTCGGGGCGGACGCGGACCGGATGTTCTTCACGTCCAACGGCCTGGAGCAGTCCACCCGGACCTCGGTGGCCGACCACCGGGCCGCCCGGCTGGCCGCGGCCGGCGTCCGCCGGGCGATCGACCTGTGCTGCGGCATCGGCGGCGACGCGCTCGCGCTGGCCCGCGCCGGGATCGCGGTGCACGCGGTCGACCTCGATCCGCCGACCTGCGCGGTGGCCCGGGCCAACGCGGACGCGCTGGGCCTGGCCGACCTGATCACGGTCGAGTGCGCGGACGCGACCGCGGTGGATCCGTCCGGCTACGACGCGGCGCTGATCGACCCGGCCCGGCGCACCGCCCGCGGCCGCACCTTCGATCCCGAGTCGTACGCGCCGCCCTTCTCGTTCCTGACCACCCTCGCCGCCCGCGTCCCCGCCGGCGCGGCCAAGGTGGCCCCCGGCATCCCGCACGAGATCGTGCCCGCCGGCATGGAGGCGGAGTGGGTCTCCGACCGCGGCGACGTCAAGGAGGCGGTGTTGTGGTGGGGCGGGCTCGCCCGAACCGGCCTGCGTGCCACCCTGCTGCCCGGCGGCGCCGAGCTGACCTCGGGGGTCGTGCGGCAGGCGCCGGTGGGCCCGGTGCGCCGCTACCTCTACGAGCCGGACGGCGCGGTGATCCGGGCCCATCTGGTGTCCGAGGTCGGCGAGTTGGTGGACGGCAACCTGGTGGACGAGACGATCGCCTACCTGACCTCGGACCGGCTGGTGCACACCGCGTTCGCGAGCGTGTACGAGATCACCGACGTGTTGCCGTTCAACCTCAAGCGGCTCAAGGCCCTGCTGCGCGAGCGCGGCGTCGGCACCCTGACGGTCAAGAAGCGCGGCTCGGCGGTCGAGCCGGAGGAGGTCCGCCGCCGGGTCCGCCCCACCGGCCCGAACGCGGCGACGGTGCTGCTGACCCGGGTGGCGGGCGCGCCCACGATGCTGATCGGCCATCCGGTGTCCGGCGCCGGGTGACCCGGGCCGGACCGGGCCGGGGCGGTCCTCAGCCGATGTAGTCCTCCAGGCGCGCGATCGTGAAGCCCTGGGCCTGGATCTTGCGCAGCATGTTGCCGAACATCTCGGTCATCGTGGTGCCCTTGAGTTCACCGGGGCCGCGGAAGTGGGCCAGGATGATGTCGCCCGGGTGCAGCTTCTTCTCCCCCGCGTACTGCATGTCGTTGATCTGCATCGACTCCTGCCACTTGACGATCGCGCCGATCCCGCCGCAACCGCCGGCCACCGTCTGCGTGGTCGCGTTCCAGTTGCCGTAGGGCGGGCGGAACAACGTCGGGCGTTTGCCGTACAGCTCGCCGAGGCGGTCCTGTTGGCCGCAGATCTGGTGCTTCTGCGCGTCGGCGCCCAGGGTCTTCAGGTCGGGGTGGGAGAGCGTGTGGTTTTGCACGGTGGCGCCGAGGTCCTGGAGCTTGCGGAAGTATTCCGGGTCCTGGCGCACGTAGGTGTCGTTGAGGAACATCGCCACCGGGATGCGCAGGTCCCGCATCATGTCCAGGAACTTGGGGTCCTTCTCCGCGCCGTCGTCGATCGTGATGAACACGATCTTCTCCTGCGTGGGGATCTTCTCCACCACCGGCGGCTTGGGCCCGCCCCCCTTGATCGGCTTGTCCGCGGGCGGGGCGGGCGGCGCGGCGAACGGCTTGAGGTTCCACTTCGCGGCGAGCGTGGCGGGGTCGGCGCCGGGGGTGTCCGGCTTGGCCGCGGGCGCCGGTTTGGCGGCCGTGGTCGAGGTGCCGCCGGAGGGCGCGCGAGTCGCCTCGACCGATGACGTGCCGTCGGAGCCGCCGCCGCAGCCGGTCAGCGCGAGCAGCAGCACGCCGGCCAGGCCGACGCCGACCGGGGCGAACACGCCTCGCCGCTTTTGTACCGTTCCATGCACCACTGTCGTCGGCCCTTCCGTCGCCTGGACCGTTCGCCCGATCCACCCGCGCCCACGCTACGCGGCGCGGCGGCCTGTCACGGTCCGGACAAGCCCTGTTCAAGGGACTGTCGAAGGACTGTTGAGCGGCCGATGAGCTGGGCACACTCCCGGCAAGGCCAATGGCACGTGCGGCGGCACGCAGCCATCAGCCAAGGCACTCGACCCGCGTCCGGCTTGCGAATGGCCTCCTCGTCGGACGCGGGTCGAGTGTTGCGCCGACTCGGGCGGAGCGGGGGGCAGGGGCGGGGCCGGGGCCTCAGGGGCCGACGCTGAGCCGTTCGAAGTTCCAGGTGTGCGGCGGCCGGGCGACCAGGGCGGCCGGCGGCTCGGGCAGCGCCACCGGCGGGCCGGTCCACAGCGCGATCACCACCACGCGGTCCCCGTCGGGTGCGTCCGGGGCGGCGAACACCTCGATCCGCTCCAGGCCGGGTGCGCCGGCCACGACGGGCAGCGCCACCTCGTGCACCCACGCGGCCAGCGCCGAACCGTCGCCGGACTCGGTCCTGGCCTCCCACATCGCCGCGATCGCCATGGTCAGGACACCGCCTGCGAGATCGTGACCGGCATCGACGAGTCGGCCGGGATGGACAGGGTGGAGGGGGCCCGGTCGCGGGCGACCATCTCGGCACCCAGCGCGGCGACCATCGCGCCGTTGTCGGTACACAGGCCCGGCCGCGGCACGCGCAGCACGATCCCCGCCGCGTCGCAGCGCTCCTGCGCCAGCGCCCGCAGACGGGTGTTGGCGGACACGCCGCCGCCCATCATCAGGTGCTCGACGCCGTTCTCCTTGCAGGCCCGGATCGCCTTGCGGGTCAGCACGTCGACCACCGCCTCCTGGAAGGAGGCCGCCACGTCCGCGACCGGCACGCTCTCCCCCGCCCGCTGCCGGGCCTCGACCCAGCGCGCGACCGAGGTCTTGAGGCCGGAGAAGGAGAAGTCGAACGGCGCGTCGCGCGGACCGGTCAGCCCGCGTGGGAAGGCGATCGCGGCGCGGTCGCCCTCGCGCGCCCACCGGTCGATCACCGGCCCGCCCGGGAAGCCGAGTCCGAGCACGCGAGCGACCTTGTCGAACGCCTCTCCCGCCGCGTCGTCGATGGTCGATCCCAGCGGGCGCACGTCGGAGGTGATGTCGGGCACGAGCAGCAGCGAGGAGTGCCCGCCGGAGACCAGCAACGCCATGCACGGCTCGGGCAGCCTGCCGTGCTCCAGCTGGTCCACGCACACGTGCGAGGCCAGGTGGTTGACGCCGTACAGCGGCTTGTCGAGGGCGACCGAGTAGCCCTTGGCCGCGGCGACGCCCACCAGCAGCGCGCCCGCCAGGCCCGGTCCCGAGGTGACCGCGATCGCGTCGATGTCGCCCATCGTGACCCCCGCGTCGGCCAGCGCGCGCCGCACCGTCGGCACCATCGCCTCCAGGTGCGCGCGGCTGGCGACCTCGGGCACCACGCCGCCGAACCGGGCGTGTTCGTCGACGCTGGAGGCGACCGCGTCGGCGAGCAGGGTGGTGCCGCGCACGATGCCGATGCCGGTCTCGTCGCACGAGGTCTCGATGCCCAGGACGAGTGGTTCGTCAGCCACCGGTGGCCGTTCCTTCCCGACGTTCCTTCAGATCGCAGCGCATCACCAACGCGTCCACGTTGGCGGGCTGGTAGTAGCCCCGGCGCACGCCGATCCCCTTGAAGCCGAAGCGCTCGTACAGTGCCTGCGCGCGGGCGTTGTCCACCCGCACCTCCAGCAGTACGTCCCGGCAGTCGCGCGCCACCGCCAGGTCGAGAAGTTCGGTCAACAGCAGCGCGCCCAGGCCCGTACCCCACCGATCGCGGCGCACCCCGATGGTCTGCACGTCGCCCTCGTCACCGATCACCGCGAGCCCGGCGTATCCCGCCAGGGCGCCGGTCTCGTCCTCGGCGACCACGTAGTGCCGCATCTCCGGTTCCGACAACTCGGACCAGAACATCCCCGCCGACCACGCGTCCTCGGCGAACAACTCGTGCTCGAGTCGCATCACGGCCTCGATGTCCCACCACCGCATCCGCCGCAGGCGAGACCCGAATTCCATGCCGGAAGTCTAGGGCCTGCCCGGTGTGGCCCGGCCGGGCTACGCCGCGGGCGGGGGCCCCGCGGGGGTGACGGCCTTGTAGCCGGCGGGGACCTGGGCGTCGGGGCGGCGCAGGTAGAGGGGCTCCGGCGGGAGCAGGGCGAGGCCGGCGGTCAGGCGTTCGACGGCGAACGCCGCGAGCGCGGCGGCGTCCGGGTGTTCGGGGCCGCGCACGTCCGCGAACGAGTCCGGGTACAGCGCGGCGCCCGCGCCGACGGCGGGCAGCGCGGTGACGCTCGCGGCCAGGTCGCCGGCGCGGTCCACCGACGGTCCCTCGACGCGCGTGCGGGCGTCGTCGTACCGCGCCCAGTAGACCTCCTTGCGGCGCGCGTCGGTCGCGGCCGTGAACGGCCCGGCGACCGTGGCCTCGCGCCCGGCCGCGTACGCGAGCGCGTCCAGGGTGCATACGCCGTGCACGGGGATGCCGAGCGCGTCGCCCAGCGCGAGCGCGGTCACGATGCCCACCCGCAGGCCGGTGTACGGCCCGGGGCCGACACCGACCGCGATGTCGGTGAGCTCGGCGCGGGTGCGTCCCGCCGCCCGGAGCACGTCGACGATGCCGGGCGCGAGCAACTCGCCCTGCCGGCGCGCGTCGACGCGGGTGGAACCGGCGAGCACGCGGAAATCGTCGTGGAGGGCGACCGTGACGGCCGGGGTGGCGGTGTCGAAGGCGAGCAGCAGCACGGCACCAGGCTACCGACCGCGAAGCGCGGGCCCGCCCGCCGGCGCCTCCCCGGACGCGTTCGCGAGGAAAAGCCGACCCGGCTCCGACGCGGGGACACCGGCTGCCGGCACCATGGAGGCCGACACACGGCGGAAGAGGGACCCAAGGCAATGGCGAAGCGGCTCAACCCGGGCGTGGCCGTCGCGGGCATCACCATCGCCGCGCTGGTCGGCGTCGGCTTCCTCGCGGTCCAGGCCGCGAACTCCGCGCCGGACAACCGGGGGATAGCGCGGACGAGCACGCCGACCCCCTCCGGCGCCTCCGGCGCGCCCGTGGCGCCGGTCTACGTCCCACCGGCCGTGCCCGCCAACTCCGGCACCGGCAAGCGGGTCGTGTACTCGCTCAAGGACAACCACGTCTGGCTGGTCGACGAGGCCGAGCGCATGTTGCGCGAGTATCCGGTGGCCGCCGCGCCGATCAGGCCGCAGCCGGGCACGTTCCAGGTGACGCTGAAGAAGGAGGAGGCGCAGACCGGCAGCGACGGCCTGCGGATCACCTACTCCGTGCGCTTCGGCGCGGTCCAGGGCGTCCCGCTCGGCTTCGCGGCCACGGACACCCCGCTGGACCAGATCGACAGCGGCGGCAAAACCGGCCCCTCCCCCACCGGCACCGCCCGCCCGCGCACCTCGGCGCCGCCGGCCAAGCAGAGCGCGGGCATCCGCTCGAAGCCGGACGACGGCGTCGCGCTGTGGAACTTCGCCCCGGTCGGCACACCCGTCATCGTGGTGCCCTGAGCCCCGATCGCGACGCGCCGAGCGCCGCCGCGAGGCCCTGAGCCGATCGGGTCCACCACGCCACGCCCACCATTGTCCGATTTGGCGGCCTTTCTTCGGCTTTGCCCACATATCATCGGGATGATGATCCCTCTGGTCACACCGGCCCCACCGGGCACACGTGGGCGACCGGCAGGGCCCGTCAGGGCAATGGCACCGAGGAACAGGTGGACGGCGTGGCGCACGACTCCTCCGGTCCGAGCGGTCCCGGCGACGTCCAGGGGCCGACTCCCCGGCGCAGGCTGTTCGACTATCCCCGGAGTAATCGCCGGGGTCCGCGCCGTTGGCTGCCCTCGTTCAAACACCTGCTCACCCTGCTGTTCCTGGCCCTCTCCGGCCTGTTCGCCGCCGTGGGTCTGGTCTACGCGATCACCCCGGTTCCCGAGACGGTCAACGCGCAGGCCCGGCAGGAGAGCAACGTCTGGAACTGGAGCGACGGCACCGAGATCACCCGCACCGGCGCCACCAACCGGCAGGCGGTGCCGCTGGCCGCGATCCCGATCGACGTGCAACACGCGGTGCTCGCCGCCGAGGACCGCTCGTTCCACTCGAACTCCGGGGTCTCGATCACCGGCACCGTCCGCGCCCTGCTGAGCAACCTCGCGGGCGGCGGAGGCGGCCTCCAGGGCGGCTCGACGATCACCCAGCAGTACGTCAAGAACGTCTACCTCACCCAGGAACAGACGCTGGGCCGCAAGTTCAAGGAAGCGATCATCGCGGTCAAGCTCGACCGCACCGTGGCCAAGGACGACATCCTCACCGGCTACCTCAACAGCGTGTACTTCGGGCGCGGCGCCTACGGCGTCGAAGCCGCCGCACAGGCGTACTACGGCGTCGACGTCGGGCAGCTCACCGTCGAACAGGGCGCCTACCTCGCGGTGTTGCTCAACGCGCCGAGCGCCAACGACGTGCGCGGCGCGGGCGAGTCGGGGCGGCGGCGGATCCTGGCCCGGTGGAACCACGTGCTCGACGCCATGGTCGAGGAGAAGTGGCTGACCCCCGAGCGGCGCGCCGGCATGGTCTTCCCGGAGCCGGTCGATCCGCGCCCGGCGGCCAACCTGGCCGGGGTCAACGGCTACCTGGTCGAGATGGCCAAGCGCTACCTGCTCGACCACAAGGTGGTCGACGAGGACCGGCTCGACGCGGGCGGCTACGCGATCACCACCACGTTCGACAAGCGCAAGACCGAGACGCTCTACAAGACCGTGCAGGACCAACTCGCCCAGTCGCTCGACCCCACCGACCGCTCCGTCGACGTCGGGGTGCGGGTGGGCGCCGCGTCCGTGGAGCCCGGCACCGGGCGCATCGTCGCGGTCTACGGCGGGCCGAACTACGTCAAGCAGTTCGTCAACGACGCCACCCGCCGCGACGTGCAGGTCGGCTCCACGTTCAAGCCGTTCGTACTCGCCGCCGGACTGCGCGACGGCGCCCAGGACCCGGACGGCAAACGGGTGCGCATCACCCCGGCCACGGTCTACAACGGCAACGACAACGTGGTGATCCACTATCCGAACGGCAAGCCCGTGATCCAGGACGGGGTGCCGTGGCAGCCCGGCAACGAGGACGGGGCGAGCTACGGGCAGATCACCCTGGCCCGGGCGATGGACCGATCGGTCAACACCGTCTACGCCCAACTCGGCATGGACGTGGGCACCGAACGGGTGGTGCGGGCCGCGGTGGACGCGGGACTGCCCGCGACCACGCCGGGACTGCGCCCCGTACCGTCCGTCTCGCTGGGCACCTCCACGCCCAGCGCCCTGGACATGGCCGCGGCCTACGCCACCTTCGCCGCCGAGGGCAAGCAGCGCGACGCGTACCCCGTGGACAAGCTCAGCCGCGGCGGCGACACGATCGACCTGCCGGACCATGACGCCAAGGACGCCTACGACAGCCGGCAGGCGCACGCGGTCACCCGCGTGTTGCGCGGCGTCGTGGACGACGGCACCGGATTTCGCGCGCAGGCGCTGAACCGCCCGGCGGCGGGCAAGACCGGCACCACCGACGACAACCGTTCGGCCTGGTTCGTCGGGTACACCCCGGACCTGGCCACCTCGGTGGGCATGTTCCGCGAGGACGCCGACACGCACGCGTTCCTGTCCCTGTCCGGGGTCGCGGGGCTGGCCCGGGTGGACGGCGGCAACCTGCCGACCCGGATGTGGACGACCTACACGCGCGCCGCGCTCGCCGGCGCCGGCGTCGCCGACTTCCCGGAGGACACCGAGGGTGGCCTCGGCGGTCCCGACACCGGTCTGGTGCCGCCGAGCACCGGTACGCCGCCGTCCGGCACGACGCCCCCGACGACGGCGCCCGCGAGCAGCGCGCCGCCGAACACCACCCCGCCGACCACGACGGCGCCGACCGACACCTCCTCGCCGGGTACGCCCACCGGCGACGGGGCGACCACCCGCCCGCCGAGCCGGTCCCCGAGCCCGCCCGAGACGCCCGCCTCCCAGGCCCCGGCGGCGGGCACCTGACCGGGGCCGTCCCGACGGATCCCGAGGGGGGCCGCCGGACCGGCCCGGGGCGTCAGCCCGCCAACCCGTCCAGGTCGGCGCCGGCCCAGCGGGCCCCGATCCCGGTCACCCGGATCGTGCGCACCTCGTCGCCGGCGAAGTCGCCCGCACTCGCGGCGAGCGGGTCCGTGTCGGCGTGGTCGCGGTCGATGGCCACCTCCAGGCGGTCCTCGGTCAGGTCCTCGACCATGCCCTCGCCCCACTCCACGACGGTCACCGACTCGTCGAGCGAGGCGTCGAGGTCGAGGCCGTCGATCTCCGCGGTGACGTCGGCGGAGCCGCCGAGTCGATAGGCGTCGACGTGCACCAGGGCCGGACCGCCGACCTCGGACGGATGTACGCGGGCGATCACGAACGTCGGCGAGGTCACCGCGCCGCGCACGCCCAGACCCACCCCGATGCCCTGGGTCAGCGTCGTCTTGCCCGCGCCCAGGCCGCCGGACAACACGAGCAGGTCGCCCGCCCGCAACACCTTCGCCAACCGGGCGCCCAGCGCGCGCGTGTCCGCGCCGCCGGCGACCGTCACGGTCACACTTCGCACCACTTCAGCACTCCCACCACGCCGGTCCCGTCGGCCCGAACCGCCTCGGACCCCACCGTCGTCCCGAATCCGCCCGCGGCCTCGGGACCCCTGCACGGGATCACTGTCCGTCAGGATCCCGACCCGCGTCGAATCCGACCTGCGCGGAGGATTCGCCGCGCCCGTGCCCACCGGATTTCCCGCCGGATTTCCCGCCGCGCCGACCGGGCGCGCGCACGGCACGCGCGAGCATCCCCCGCAGCGCCGCGTTCACCACCTCCGGATGCTCCAGCGGGGTCAGGTGTCCGGAGTCCGGCACGATCAGCAACTCCGCGCCGGGCAGCGCCTCCTGGATCGCCTCGCTGTGCGAGGCGGGCGCGATCAGGTCGCCCTCCCCGGCCACCACCAGCGTCTCCACCGTCTCCAGCGCCGGCAGCGCGGCCAGCTTGTCGTGCGTCTCGAAGGCGGGGAAGAACTCGGCGATCACGTCGATCGGCGTGCCCGAGATCATCCGGTCGGTGAACCGCACCAGGGTGGGGTCCACCTCCGAGTCGAAGGCGTATCGCTCGGTGAACAGGTACACCAGGTCGCGGGCCGCCCGCCGCCCCGCCTCCACCAGCGCGGCGCGGCGGCCGAGGGTACGCAGCAGCCCCGGCGCCATCCGGTGCACCAGCCGGGCCCCGGCCGCCGGGATGCCCAGCGTCACCGTCGCCCAGCGGCCCGCCGACGTGTTCATCAGCGCGACGCCGATCACCCGCTCCCCGAACAGCTCGGGGTGCTGGTCGGCGAGCGCCATGATGGTCATCCCGCCCATCGAGTGGCCGAGCAGCACCAGCGGTCCCTCGGGCGCGAGTTCGCAGAGCACGGTGTACAGGTCCGCGCCGAGGTGGTCGATCGTCGAGGTCTCCGGCGCGCCGCGACCGGAGCGGCCGTGGCTGCGCTGGTCGTAGAGCACCAGCCGGTATTCCTCGCGCAACGCGGCCCGCTGGTAGTGCCAGCAGTCCATGTCGAGGCAGTAGCCGTGGCACAACACCACGGTCACCGGGGCGTCCCGGTCGCCGTCCACCTCGGCGTACAACTCGACGCCGTCCTCGGCGGTGATCAGGTGCGGCTCGCCGCGCAGAGTGCCGAACTCGGCGAGCGCGTCCAGCTGGGCCTCGGTACGGCGGCGGAAGGCGCGGCCGACCGTCATGCGCTCGATCGCCACGCCCGCGGCGGCGCCCGCCGCGAGCACGCCGACCGCGGCGCCGACGATGCCGGCCCGGCGGCCGAGCGCGCGGCCGGCTCCGGAGGAGGCGGGCACGGGGGTGGTCACGACGCGCCCGTCCCGGTGTGGATCCTGGGCACGCGGGCGCCGATGCGGGTGACGATCTCGTAGGAGATGGTGCCGATCGCCGCCGCCCAGTCCTCGGCGGTGGGCTCGCCCCGGTCACCGGGGCCGAACAGGATCGCCTCGTCGCCCGCGCTCGCCTCGTCGTCGCCGAGGTCGACCACGAACTGGTCCATCGCGACGCGGCCCACGATCGTGCGCCGCCGTCCCGCCACCAGGACCGGGCCGACGTTGCTCGCGTGACGGGGGATGCCGTCGGCGTAACCGGTGGGGATCAGCGCGAGGTTGGTGTCCCTCGGCGCGATCCAGGCGTGCCCGTACGAGACGCCGTGGCCGGCCGGCACCCGCTTGACCCCGGCCAGGCTCGCCGCCAGCGTCATCGCGGGGCGCAGCCCGAAGTCGGCCGGGCCGCCGACCTCGGGCACGGGCGAGAGCCCGTAGCCGGCCAGGCCGACCCGGACCAGGTCGAAGTGGGTGTCGGGCAGCAGCAGTGTGGCCGGCGAGTTGGCCATGTGCCGCACCTCGGGGGTGACCCCGCGGCCCTCGGCGTGGGCGAGCAACGCCACGAACTCGCCCAGCTGCGCCGGTACGGACGGATGCCCGGGCTCGTCGGCGCAGGCGAAGTGCGACCACAGGCCGACCACCTCGACCGTGCCGTCGGCCTGGGCCTTGAGCGCGGCGTCGACCAGGGCAGGCCAGTCGGCGGGCGTGCAGCCGTTGCGCCCCAGGCCGGTGTCCGCCTTCAGGTGCACGCGCGCCGGTCGCTCGGCCGCCCGGGCGGCCGCCACCACCTCGCGCAGCGCCCACGATCCGCTCACCGAGATGTCCACGTCGGCGCGCACCGCCTCCTCGAAGGCGTCGCCGGGGGCCCACAGCCAGGTGAGCACCCGGCCGGTGTCGCCCGCCGCGCGCAGCGCCAGCGCCTCCTCGACCACGGCGGTGCCCAGCCAGGTCGCGCCGCCCGCGCGGGCCGCCCGCGCGGAGGGGATCATGCCGTGTCCGTAGGCGTTCGACTTGACCACGCTCATCACCGCCGCCGACCCCACCCGGGCTCGGATGGCCGCGATGTTGTCCCGAATCGCATCCAGATCGATCCGCGCTTCGGCACGCATGGGGCAGGTGGTCCTTCCGACGACGATCATCGAACGCGAGTGCGGGCCGCGGTCCCGGCCGGCCGCCGGGCCCGGAAGATCCCCGAACTCAAGACTCCCAGTGTGGCAGGCCCGGGCCCGGGCGGCGTCCTCCTCGGGTGCCGGTGACGTCCGCCCACACCCCGGGCAGCGCCCGGACCAGGTCCGGCGCGGTCACCGGGCCGGGCAGCGTCCGGGCGGCCAGTCCGTGCAGCCAGGCCGCCGCGGAGGCGGCGTCCAGCGCGTCCAGACCGGCCGCGAGCAGCGCGCCGGCCAGGCCGGAGAGCACGTCGCCGCTGCCCGCGGTGGCCAGGCGCGGGGTGCCGGTGGGATTGACCCGGGTCCGGCCGTCGGGCGCGGCGATCACCGTGGTGGATCCCTTGAGCAGGACCACGCAGCGGTACAGCGCGGCGAGCCGGCGCGCGTGCTCCAGTCGCCCCGCCTCGATCCGCTCGCGGGTGACCTCGACGCCCGCGGCGGCGAACAGGCGCACCGCCTCGCCCGCGTGCGGGGTCAGCAGCGCCGGGGCGGGCCACGTGCCGGGGGCGGAGCGGGCGAGCAGGGTCAGGCCGTCCGCGTCCACCAGTACGGGCACCCGCGCGTCCAGCACGCTCGCGAAGCGCGCCTCGGCGTCCGGGTCGGTGTCCAGGCCGGGGCCCACCACCCACGCCTGCACCCGGCCCGCCTCGGCCGGAGGCGCCTGGCTCGCCAGCGCCTCCGGGTGGGCCGCGAGCACCGGGCCGAGCACGGCGGCCGGCCCCGTGCAGCGGACCGCGCCGACCCCGCCGCGCACCGCCGCGCCGACCACCAGGACCGCCGCGCCCGGGTAGCGGGGGGAGCCCGCGGCCACGCCGAGCACACCGCGCGAATACTTGTCGCTCTCGCCCGAGGGGGCGGGCAACAACCGGGCCACGTCGTCGTGTTGCAGCACGGTCGGGTCCGGCTCCGGCAGGTGCGGGCCGAGGCCGATGTCGACGAGGTGCACCACTCCCGCGTGGGCCGCGCCGGGGTCGATCAGCAGGCCCGGTTTGTGCGTGCCGAAGGTGACCGTCACATCGGCGCGCACCGCCGCGCCCGCCACCTCGCCGGTGTCCGCGTCCACGCCGCTGGGCACGTCGACGGCCACCACGGTCGCCCCCGACACGCGGGCGAGCAGCGCGGCGGGGGTCGGGCGCAGTGCGCCCCGGCCGCCGATCCCGACGATCCCGTCCAGGACCAGGTCGGCCCGCCTGAGCAGGTCGGCGAGGCCGGGCCCGTCCGGGTCGACCGCGTCCCGCGCCCGGACGCCGGCCGCCCGGGCCCAGGCGAGGCCGGCCGGATGGGCCCGGTCCGGGGCGAGCAGCAGGGCGTCCACGCGCGCGCCGCGCCGGGCCAGCATGCCGCCCGCGTACAGCGCGTCGCCGCCGTTGTCGCCGCTGCCCACCAAAAGCACCACGCGGGCCCCGTAGACCCGGTCGAGCAGGCGCACACAGGTGCCGGCCAGCCCGGCCGCGGCGCGGCGCATCAAGGTGCCCTCGGGCAGCGTCGCGAGCAGCGCGGCCTCCGCGGCGCGTACCTGCTCGACCGTGTGTGCGGCGCGCATGGGCGGTCCCCTAGCCCTCGGCGATGACGACAGCGGAAGCGATGCCCGCGTCGTGGCTGAGCGACACATGCCAGTGCGTCACACCCAGCACGGCGGCGCGCGCGGCCACCGTGCCGGTGACGGCCAGCAGCGGGCGGCCGGAGTCCTCGGTGGTCACCTCGGCGTCCAGCCAGTGCAGTCCGCCGGGCGCGCCGAGCGCCTTGGCCAGCGCCTCCTTGGCGGCGAAGCGCGCGGCCAGCGAGGCGACCCCGCGGGGCTGTCCGGGGCGCACGTTGCGCTCCGCGTCGGTGAACAGCCGATCGGCCAGTCCGGGCGTGCGCTCCAGCGACTGCCCGAAGCGTGCGATGTCCGCCACGTCGATACCCACACCGATGATCACGGCCCGAGCCTATTGCCGGGCGCGGCGCCGAAGAACACACACCGGCCACCCGCGCCGACGCGCCCACCGACAACGCGGCCGGGCCGCATCCCGGCGGGGATGCGGCCCGATCGGCTCGCGGAACGGTCCTGCGTGGTGCTCGTGGCGGCGTGCTCCCGACCACTCAGGAGGCTTCGACGACCTCCGACCGACGGGTCCGCGTCGTGATGGTGACCGGCGCCTCGACCCGCACCTCGGGGGCGCGCCGGGGGGCCCGCTGGCCGAGCACCATCGCGCCCAGGGCGATCACCAGGCCGAGCACCTGGAGCGGGGTCAGCGTCTGGCCCAGCACGATCAGGCCGGCGAGCGTGGCGATCACCGGGTTGACCAGGCCGAGGAAGGAGGCCACCCCGGCGCCGAGCCGCTCGATGCCGCGGAACCACAGGACGTAGGCGAGCGCGGTGCCGATCAGCACGAGGTAGCCGAAGCCGAGCAGGTTGCGGCCGGTGGGCACCGGCGGCATGCCCTCGACGGCGAACATCAGCGGGACGATGACCAGGCCGCCGACGGTGAGCTGCCAACCGGTGGTGGCCAGGAGCGAGACACCCTGGGGACGACCCCAGCGGGCCGACATCACCACGCCCGACGCCATCAGGGTGGTGGCCAGGAGCATCAGGCCGACCCCGATCGGGTCGATCCTCGCCTGCGAGCTGAGCACCAGCAGGCCGACCCCGATCACCCCGCCGACGCCGGCGAGCAGCACCCGGGGCCGCGTGCGCACCTTCAGGATCAGGAAGGACAGGCCCGCGACGATCAGCGGCGACACCGCGCCGATCGTGGCGGCGACACCGCCGGGCAGGCGGTAGGCGCCGGCGAAGATCAGCGGGAAGAACAGCCCGACGTTGAGCATCCCCAGGACGAACGAGCGCCACCACCACACGCCGGTGGGCAGTCGGCGCGACAGGGCGACCAGGATCAGCCCCGCGGGCAGCGCCCGCACGCCCGCCGCGAGCAGCGGCCGGTCCGCCGGGAGCATCTCCGTGGTCACGAGGTAGGTGGTCCCCCACGTGGCCGGGGCGACGGCCGTCGCCAGGAGCATCCCCAGGCGACCGAGTCCCTTGCTACCGCCCTGAACCGCCATGACTTTCACCTCAACGCTAGTTTTGCGAGCACTGACTATCTGAACGTTGAGATAAGTAAATACCTCGGATCTGCGAGCGTCAAGTAGATGAGCGTTGAGATAAATTGGAGCCATGACCGGACGTGACGCAATTGATGACGTATGGGACCAATGGCACCGTGAACGCCCCGAGATCGACACCGACCTGCTGGACGTGATGGCCGCCGTCGGCCGCATGAACCGACTGCGCCGGTACATCGACCAGACGCTGCGGACCTACTTCGCCCGGTACGGGCTCGACTTCTCCGAGTTCGACGTGCTGGCCACGCTGCGCCGCTCCGGCGGCGTCGAGGGGGTCAGCGCGGGCACGCTGCTGCGCTCGGCGATGGTGACCTCGGGCGCGATCACCAACCGGGTGGACAAGCTCACCGCCAAGGGCCTGGTCGAGCGCTCGGTCAGCACCGAGGACCGCCGCTCGGTCCGGGTCAGGCTGACCCCGGAGGGCATCCGGCTCGTGGACGACATCCTGCTCGGCCACATCGAGAACGAGGCGCGCTTTTTGGCCGTGCTCGACGACGGCGAGCGCGACCTGCTCAACGGGCTGCTGCGCAAGCTCCTGATCGCCCAGGGAGACACCCACCTGGGCTGACCACGCACCGCGCCGACGGCGCACACCCGACCGGAAAACCGACCCGAAACCGCGAAAGGCCGCCCCGCGCCCCCTCGTTCGAGGAG
>NZ_JBHTVA010000095.1:0-37006 GCF_042793325.1 Embleya sp. NPDC056575 | reverse complement strand
GAAGCGGAGGGACACCCGGCCCCGAGCGAGGGGCCGCTTTTCTGCGGAGGAGCGAAGCGGGGGAGCAGAAAAGTGGTGCCTCGCGAGCCGGCGCGAAGCGCCCAACAAGAAGCAACGCCGCGAACACGACTCCGGGCACTCCGAGCCGCCCCACCTACCCCTCAGGCTCCCGCGACCACGGCGCCGACTCCGGCAAGCCGCCCGCCCCCCATACGCCTCGGGCCCATCCCACGACAACGCGCGACTCTGGCAAGCCACCCTGCTCCGCAACGACCCAGGCCCTGCCCCTGCCCCACAACAACGCCCAACCCCAGCAAGCCACTCCGCTCCGGCCGGCGACTCAGGCCCCACACCACACCGCCACCCTGGCGACTCGGGCATCCCCCGCGCGACAACACCCGACCCCGGCAAGCGACTCCGCGCCGCCATGGCTCAGGCCCCGCCCCACCGCAACACCGCGCCCGAGCAAGCCACCCGCTTCACCACGACTCAAGCCCCGCCCCAAAACGCACGCCCTCGGCGCGCCGCCCACCCCCGACGACTCGGGCATCACCGCACCTGGCAAGCGACCCTCTTCACCGCCATCCAAGCCTCGCCCCACAACGCGCGACTCTGGCAAGCCACTCCGCTCCGCTGCGCATCAGCCGGCGCCGATCACCGCACAAGCGAGCACCGCACCGCACCGCGCCTTGAGGTAGGGCCTCGGCGAACGACCGACAACGGGCCGTCGTCGCCTCGGCGTTGGATGCGTGTCAGATGCCGGCGTCGCTGAGTTCGGGGTCGTCGGCGTGGTTGCGGCGGGCGTCGAGTTCGTCCTGGGCCAGGCCGAGGAGGCGTTGGCCGGTTCGGCTGCTGACGCCGAGGCGGCGGCCGACCTCGGCGCCGGTCACGTCGGCTTCGGCGGCGAGGAGGGCGACCAGTCCGAGGATCCGGGGGTCGCGACGTGCGGCGCTGGTGAGCGGGGTGCCGTCGACGGCGTGGCCCTGGCGCGGGAAGTCGTAGCCGGGCGTCGCCTCGACGGCGGGGGACGCCGTGTTCGAGGGCGCCACTTCGGCGTCGGTATCGGCTCCGGCGCTCCGGCGGTTGGCCCCCGTCCCCTCGGTCGCTCGTTGTTCGGGGATCGTGTTCGGCGACGGCGCGTCGGCCGGGGGTACGTCCGACACCGTCGGCCGCGTCGCGGCCCGGCCGCGCGCTGTGGCGGCCTCGGCGTCCCGGGCCGCGTCGGCGCGAGTCGACCCGCTGCGCGCGTCGGAACGCGGGGCTGGGCCATCGACGCCCCGTCCCCGATCCGCGCCCGCGCCGCCGTCGTGGGAAGCATGTGCCTCACCCGGTGCCCCGGCCGCAGCCCGGTGACGCAAATCCGTGACGTCGGCCGCGACGGCGGCCGACGTATGGTGATGCAGGTCGCCCTCGGCAGGGGCCCGCGAAGTCCCCCGCGACCCGGCTCCCTTGGTGGCACCGAGCGGCCCCGGGTCCGACGACACGACACCCCCGTCCCGGCCACCGTCCGTCGAGTCCGGCCACGCGACCGGCACCTCCGGCCGCCCGCCGGCGCCCGGGCCCCCTCGGCGAACTTCCGTATCCTCCGGCCAATCCGCCGCCACGTGGCGCCGCGCCCCGACACCGCCGGGCGCCACGGCAACGACACCGGCATCGACCGCGCCGGACACCGGCCCCTCGCCGCCCGTCTCCTCCGGCCACGCCGACCCGGCCACGCCACCGGCCGGCCGCCGGTGAGTGTCCGACGCGCCATGCGGCGTACCGGACACGTCGTGGCGGCCGTCCGCCTCCGTCGGCCATCCGGTCACCACATCGCGACGCGTATCGGCCGCACCGGACACGACGCCACCCGACACGACACCACCCGACACCGCACCACCGGCCACGGCGACACCCGCCACCGGCCACTCGGCCCTCGGGGCGTCGCGCACCGCCGAGTCGTCGTCGGCCAGCTCCCGGCGGATGTCCGACGACGTCGCTCGGTCGGCGGGCGCGTCATGGCCGATGACCCCGCCCCCGGCGTTCGGCGCCACGACATCGGCGACGTCCGTCGGCCGCCGGCCCGTGTCCGCGGCGGCCACCCGACCGGCGGACACCTCATCGGACACACCACCGGACACCGCGACACCGGACACCGGTATCCGGCCATCCACCTCCCCCGGCCGACCCGCCGACCGCCCATGGACGTCCGAGGCGGCCGCCCCGCCCGCAGGCACTTCGCGAGGTGCGTACGCAACGCCTCGCGACGCCACGCCACGCGCGTCCGAGCCACCCGCGACACCGGACACAGGCACACCCGTCGATACGCCGGCATCCGGGTGCCCGGTGGCCGACGCGGCGTACATCCCGCCCTCCGAGCGCAGCCGGCCCGGCCCCGCCACGGCCCCGAACCGCCCCCGATCGTCGCCTACCTCGTGACGAAAGGGCCCGCCTGCGGACACCACCGCCGATCCGTGGCCGAGATCGTCGTGTCGGCCGTCACCGTTCGGCGGCACCGCAACCGCGCCCACGCCCGTGTCGCCCACACGCGGCCGCGGCATCCTCGGCGTCGGCGCGACTTCACCCACTCGCGGGTCGGCGGCCCCCGGCGCAGGCCACGTCATCGTGGCCAACCGGCCGACGTCGACCAGGACTCGAAGCTGGGGAAGCACCGCGGCCTCCACCTCGGCGTCGGCCAACCGCACCCGGGACGCGGTGCGTTGGGCAAATGCCTCGGCGCGGCGATACCGGCGGTCGATCCCGCGTACCGACCGCGCCGACGCCCCACCCGTCCCGGCACGCGCGTCCCTGGCCTCCGTGGCCTGGCGCAGCCGGTACAGCGCTCGCGCCGCACGCCGCTCCCGGACGCGCTCGGTCGCGTCGGCCGCGCCGAGGTGTTCGTCGCTCGCCAGTTCCGCCAGGACCAGGACCCGCTCGATCGGGTGCAACCAGCGGATCCAGCCCACCCGACGGTCGGCCCGCGCGGTCCGGGCGTGGCGCTCCTCGGCCAGGCCCAACTCCCACAACACCGCCGCGATCGGCGCCCAGATGCCCAACGCGAACATCTCGCCGAGGCCGGCCCCCTCGCTGGCCGACATCGACGCCGACAACAGCGCCAGAACCCACACCAACGCCCCGGACAGCCCCGCCGCCGCGCCCCGCGAGGCCCGCCGCCGCGCCCGCAACGCGCAGACCACCGCGGCGAAGTCCAGCGCGACGAAGGGCAGATACGCCCACGGCCCGGTCAGGCCCATGACGTCCCGACCGAACTTGCCCAGCTGCGCCGCCGACAGGCCCGCCGCAGCGGCCGCGACGCCCGCCGTCAGCAGGTCCTCGACCCGCCGGCCGCGCCGATCCCGGGTGGCGGCCCGGTCGCTCTCCAGCGCCTTCCGGGCCTCTTCGGGCAACGCGGCGACCCTGGCCCGCTCGGCGACGGCCCGGCGGCGCGCCCGTTCGATCAGGACGGCCGACGCGAGCACGACGAGGGCTCCGGCCAGGTAGGGCCAGTCCCGGGACCAGTCCCAGCGCGCGAGGTCCAGCATCTGTACGACAACTCCTTCGTCCCGCGCCAAGCACGGGTCCGATTCGGGAAGTGCTCGTGTCCGTGGGTGATACGACCGCGGGAAAGGGCCCGAATCACCGGCGGATGATTCGATCGAAGGTCGACGCAACAAGCGATTCGGCTACCGAACCAAGCCCGTTCCCGGGGCGATCCGATCAGACGCCGCAGACATCCCGACCGCCGCAACGCACCCGGGAACTCCGACCATGCAGGAAGCACGTATCGCCCAGGCCGCCCACAACCGCCCTGACAGCAGCCCAACCGCAGCCATCCGAATCCCAGCGAGCCCAACCACAGCGAAGCGAGCCCAATGACGGCCAACCGAGTCCAATTGGACTCACCAAAGCACCGCCGCCCAGTAGCCATCACCAGTCAGCCCACAGCCACTGCCCGCCAACACGCGACAGCCGAGCGTCAGCCGTCAGCCGTCAACGGCCAACCGCCAATCACCAACCGCCCGCCCTACGCGCTCAAGGCATCCTCATCCGCGCCCCGCCCGCCCCGCGACCCGTCGCCGACGCCCCCATCCGCCTCCGCAAGCTCCCGTCGAGCCTGCGCAACCTGCCGCTCCAATTCGTCGAGGTACGCCACCGCCGCCGCGCGATCCTGCCGGGCGAGCGTGCTCAGCCAGCGGCGAGGAATGGTGTCCGCGGCCTTGGCCGTGTAGTCGACCACCCGCTCGCCCTCGGGCTCCGCGGGTTCGATGCCGAGCGAATCGAGGTAGCGCCGCACCTGCTCCACCGCGGCGGCAGGCGAGAAGGCATCCCCGATGGCGGCGACCGCACCCCGCAGCACCGACGCGGTCAGCGGTACGAACTCGGCCTCCGCGACCGTGCGATACACCGTCACCGCGGCCTCGTTCCCGTACCGCCCCGCCAGCGGGACCAGTTCGCGCACCTGGGCCTCGTTCACCGCCTTGAGTCCAATTGGACTCAACGCCTCGGCGATCGGCCACGCCTGGATCAGCCGGTCCGCATACCTACGCTGCATGTCCCAACGATCGAGGCAGTACTCCTCGAAGCTCTCGTAACGCGTGCGGTACAACCGCGCGTCGCGAACGATCTGGAGCGCCTTGCCCGCCGCCCAGAACGCGACGCGCAACGTCTCGATCGCCGCCTCGCACGCGGCCAGTTGCCGCTGCTCGTCGTCGATCAGCACCGGGCTGTCCGACAACGGCCGGAACGGCGTGGGCAGTTCCTTGGCCATGTCGGCGGCGGTGCGCAGTCGACGCGGCTCGGCGGCCGTCCGGGGGGTACGCTGCCGGCCCATCAGAGCGCCTGCTCGATCGCGAGGGCCAGCTTGTAGAAGTCCTCTCGGGCACGCAACGCGGTACCGCTCTCCTTGTATTGGGTGACCACGAGCCCGCCCTCCGCCGCGTGAGCGTGGATCTTGTACTTACGAATCGGTTCCCGCGCCCGCGGATATCCGCGTTCGTCTATCCACGCCTCGACCCGCGCCCGGTCGGTCTCGCCGTCGCGCGGGTCCCACAGGTTGACCACCGCGATGTACGGGATCCCGCGCGGCTTGAGCACCCGCTCGATCGTGTACTCGCTGGGCGACCAGCTCATGAACTCCGGCGTGATCGGTACCACCGCCAGGTCCGCCACTTCGAGCATGTCGCGCAGCGCGTCCGCCGCCGCGCCGTGGCCCAGCGGGTCGGTGGCGAGTTCGGCCTCGGGGTCGGTGTCCATGAAGCCGGGGCTGTCGACCACGATCCGGGCAACGCTCGGGTCGGCCTTCAACTCGGCCAGCATGCCGGGCTTGCCCTTGGTGGACATGTAGTCGAACGGCAGCAGTTCCTCGGGAACCCGGTCCGCCCAGTCCTCCATCGACCCCTGGGGGTCGATCCCGCAGGCGACCACGGGCGCGTCGGCATCCGGATCGATCGGCCCGGTGGGGGTGAAGTTCTGACCCTGAACAGCGGCCAGATTCACCGCGATCGTGCTCTTGCCGACACCACCCTTGCGGTTGATGACGACCACGACTCTGGCTTTCGACGGCGGCGCCGCCGACCGGCGGGCAGGGCTCATCTGGGACCTCCGTTGGCTTCCCCATAACGGGTACTCGGACACCGCCCAGCATGCCAGACCCCCACGGAGCAACCCCCATTCGGGACGAACGACACTCCGCAAGCCCGAACAAACCAGCCATACCCCACCGGAGCACCCGGCCGAAACCCGGACACCCACGCCGGCGCAACTCCCCACATCAGCCCAATCGGTGGTGCGGAGCAACCACAACCCCAAACGACCAAGACCAACCAATCGCCCCCGCGGTGCCCGCGGTCCCCGCGGTCCCCGCAGTCCCCGCAGTCCCCGCCACCCTCCTCAGCCCGACAAAAAGTCAGCCACGTCCGCGAAATACCGACCACCGGCCGCATCCGCCGCCGGCGAAACAAGCTCCATGGTCAAAAACCCATGAACCATCCCGAGTTCACGCCGATGCCGAACCCGAACCCCAGCGCCACGCAGGCGATCCGCGTACTCATCCCCCTCATCCCGCAGCGGATCATGCTCGGCGGTGACCACCACCGCCGGCGGCAACCCGGCCGGATCGGGGGCGAAAAGCGGACTGACCCCCGGATCGGCACGCCGAACAGGATCGGGCACAAGGTTCTCGACTCCCCACGCCACGGCATCCGTCGTCAGCCCCCAACCGGTCGCCTTGTCCCGCGTACTCGGCCGAGACAACGTCAGATCGGTATTGGGAAACGCAAGAAACTGCGCAGCCGGCATCGGCCCACCCGCATCACGCATCCGCAAACACACAAGCGCAGCCAAGTGCCCACCGGAACTGTCCCCCGCAACCGCCGGTACCCCGACCGCACCGCACAACTGGCCCGCATGCTCCGCAGCCCACCGAAATGCCGCAACGGCATCATCGATCCCGGCAGGCCAGGGATGTTCGGGCGCCAACCGATAGTCAACAGCCAACACGGCAACCCGCGCGGCGACAGCAAGCCGCCGACACAGCCGATCATGCGACTCCAGACCACCGATGCTCCACATCCCGCCATGCAAATAAACCACCAGCGGAACCGCATCAAGAGTCGGCCGATAAAGCCGACCCCGAACAGAAGCCACCCCCACGGAAGCAACCAACGACGCATCAACGCCGGTCAACCCACCCAGCGCCGCCCCACTCACACTCCGGCGGCCAACCTCAACATCCCGAACCTCGGCAAGCCCAGGCCCAGCCACCCGCCCGGCAACCCGCACCGCCTGCCGCCGCCGAACCTCAACCACACCCAATTCCCGAACCGAGGGCCCACAACCAAGCCGCTCGGCATCCACATAGGCAGCAAGCTCAACATCAGCCAACCCACCAAAATCCTCACCCATAACCCCAACCCTGCCGGCCAACCCCGGCACCACCCAGCCAACGCCCCCCAACGACGCGAAGACCGCGAACGTCAGCAACACCCCAATCCCGCCGATCAATCCACCGCTGCCAACGCGAAGGCCCAGCCGTAATCCCCTCCAAAACCCCGCCAACATCCGGTCCACCCCAACTCACATGGAGACTTCGGCCACACCGAGGCACCCGTTCGACACCATCAGCAATGCACCCCCACCCACCCAAAGACTCCAGCACCGCACTCGCGAACCCCTCGCCGGCTCACCTCCGCCTGCGCGGAGACTTCTCGCCGTTCGGAAGCGCGGTCGCGGTACGCCTTGACCGATGCCGTCGCGGCTTCGCGCGCGGCTTCGAGGTCGGCGAGGCTGGGTGTGCTGTCGTGCGTGTCGTGCATCCGTGCGGCGCTACCCGCCGGGTCCGACAGTGGGGCGGTGGGCGCGGCCGGCGTCCGGGTGGTGTGGGTCAGAGGCCGCGAAGCCGGTGCAGCATGAGCAGCGCGGCCACGGCGTTGGCGGAACGGATCTCTCCGCGCGCGATCAGGTCCGGCACTTCCTTCAGCGGCACCCACGCGACCCGGTCCGACTCGAACGCATCCTCGGGATCGCCGACGTGCTCGCCGCTGTCCGACCAGTAGACGTGGTGGACGGCATCCGAGAGGCCGTTCGAGGGCTCGACGCTGAGCAGGCGTCGGAGCGGGCCCGGCCGCCGGCCGGTTTCCTCCGGCATCTCTCGCGCGGCGGCGTCCTCGACCGTCTCTCCCGCCTGGTCCTCGACCACTCCGGCGGCGAGTTCCCAGCCCCAGGTGTCGGTGATGAAGCGGTGCCGCCACAGCAGGAGTACGCGGTCCTGGTCGTCGACGATGGTCGCGAGGGCGACGGGCCGCTGCCGGATGAGGTAGTGGTCGAGGTGTCGTCCGTCGGGGAGTTCGACGTCGGCGAGGCGGATGGTGAACCACTGGTTGCCGTAGACGTCGGTCTCGCTGTGCTTGATCCACTTCATGCACGTCTCCTCACGGGCAGGGTGCTGCCCGTCAGTAGGGCATCGTCAGGACAGTCTCGACCTGCTCAGCCACCTCGCGCACGGCCGGCATGCCCGTGTGGGGCGCCGGCTTGCGGTGCATGCCGTGGAGGGATCGGTGAGGCGCCGGGACTCCTTGCCCTGTGCGGCGTCCGGGGTGGCCGCTGCCGATACCGAGGCCCGGTCGAGATCGCGGCAGGCCACGGCCACTGAGGTGAGGGTGGCGAGTCGGTGCACGCGGCCCCGGGCGTGGGTCTGCGCGTCGACGGCTTCCTCGGCGTACCGCAGCGCGGGCCGGTGATCGCCGAGGCTGAGGAGCGCTTCCGCTCCTTGCGCCTCGACCAGGCCGGGCTGGACGTAGCCGGTTTCGGGCGGCTCTTCCGCCCGCCGGATTCTCCCGTATGCCTGCTCGGCGCGGCCGAGGCTGTCACGGGCGGCCGTGGGGTGCCGCATGCGGGCGAACGCCTTGGCCTGCGTGGCGAACAGATCGGCGGCGAGTCCCGGAGAGATGTGGGGGCCGGCTGTCCGGAGCCCGGCTTCGGCGAACGCGGTGGCCTGCCGGTAGTCGCGCAGGTAGCCGGCCTGGTTGACCGGCAGGGCGATGACGTAGCCGCCGAACGCGTGGTCGCGGGACACCTTCGCCATACGCAACGCTTGGTGGAAATACCTTTGGGCGAAGCCCTGTTGGTCGGAGTCGTAGGAGCAGATGCCCGCGACCCCGACCAGGCAGCCGGCGGCACGGAACAGCTCGCGGCCGACCCGGTCGGGGTAGGTGCCGCGCATGGCGGGCATCACCTGTAGCCCGCCCAGTCGTCGCGCTATTGACGGCCGGGCCCCGACTCACGCCCGGTCGTCGCCACCCCGTCGGCGGCCGGACGGGCACCCGCAGGGCCGTGTGCGATCCGTGACGCCGCAGCCCCGTATCCACCACTCACTCACGAGGGAGACCGCGATGGCCTACGAGGGTCCGCCCCGGACGGGCGACCACGTCGAGTACGCTCAGGGCGACCCGTTTCCGCCGGGGGCAGTGGTTGATTTCGGCCCGGGCGACCGGGTGTACGTCCAGCCCCACGACCCCGAGATGAGGCGCTGGTACGCGCCCGCCGAGAGCCTGCGGATCGTCCAGCGTCCGCCGCGCCGCCCGAACTGGTAGGTCACGCCGAAGCGGCGATCACGGTACGTGGTTGGTTGGCCGAAGAACCTTCCCTCGAACGTCCGGTTCACCTCCGCCTGCGCGGAGACTTCGACACGTGCAGCGCACCGGCCGGCCGGGCCGCCGGTTCACCTCCGCCTGCGCGGAGACTTCGGCGGCGATGGTGTCGTCGATGGCGTCGAGTCCGGTTCACCTCCGCCTGCGCGGAGACTTCATGGGTTACGACTGCGACCGGGCCGACACGGCACGGTTCACCTCCGCCTGCGCGGAGACTTCCTTGACCGCGGCGGTGGCTGCTTCGCGTGCGGCGGTTCACCTCCGCCTGCGCGGAGACTTCCCTTGCTGACCTGCATGTTTCTGTGGCCGTTATCGTTTCTTGATAGAAATGGGCTGATTGCGGCAAGGTTCCTTCCTCAATCCTTGTCCACTGGATCAACTGGGGTTGCCTTGTCGTCACCCACTGTTACCGAGGGCGATCGTGTGTAGGTGCTGCTAACAGGAACTCAAGGCGAGCTAGGTTGAAGATCCCACTCAGACCGTACAACGCAGCCATCGGACTCTCGACATTCGTCGAGGCTTTGTGCGGTTGCGTGTCACGGACATGAACGGGCTCGGGTCGCGTTGAGGGTGTCAGGACTTCCTCGGTTCCGGTGGCTCTGTTGCAACCGCGACCCGTCCCGACCGGTTGTGCTCCTGGTGGTCGGCACGGCTTACTCCTGCTTGCTCTTCCGCCCACAGGCACCCCACCTACGCTTGCCGATCCGCCTTCGCCTCTGCTCGTGTCTCTTGGCCCGTCGCTGTGTTCGGCGTCCGCAACCAGCTGATGGCGTGTTCGCTCGGCTGGCTTGAGGGCGGGGCTGTGGTGGAGGGGGAGCGTCGGGGTCAGGGTTTCCGGTAGGTGGTGGAGTTCGGGATTTCGTCGAGGTGTCGCATGCCGGGCGGCCTGATGTGGTTGCGTGGGCCACTACCAGACCGGTTGCTTGGCTCTGGCTGTGGCCGGTGATCGCGTAGGTGACCTGGCGTCCGGGGCGGGATGCGGCCGGCCCGTTCCGGGGCGCGTTCAGCCGGATCGCGAATTCGGAGCCGCCCGGGGGGATTCGGGTCAGGGGTGTGGTGAGAGCCAGGTGTACAGGGGGAAGGGCAAGGTGGTGGATACGCGGGAGCCCGAGCACAGGCGGGCAGTCGCGGCGGGGACACCGAGGGGTTGACGCGGCGTGTACTGGTCGGGGATGGGGAAGAGTTTGGGCCTTCCGGACGCCGTGCCCGGGCGGACCAATTCGGGTTGAGCGTGTGGTGGTTCGCGCGGTCAGGCCGGTCAGGGGCCGGCGGATCGTGTCGGTGCGGTGGTGTTCGCCTGCGCTGCGCAGGGTGGTGATGTCGGTGCGGTCCGCGCCGGGCTTCCCCGTCCCGCTCCGCGTCGCGGGCATGGGCTGCGTGGTCGACGGGCCGGGCGAATCCCGCGAAGCCGACATCGGCGTCTCTTCCGGCAATGGCAAGGGCCAGGTCGAAGATCGTCGAGGCGTTGTTGGAGGTGGCCTTGAGCCTCACGTCGACGGTGCCGCCGGGGAGCGGGCCGGGCTGAGGGGGTTGGCTCGTTCGGCGGGCTCGGACGGATGAAGCCAGGACCATCCGGCCTGATCCGATCCGGCCCGGTGCGGTCGGACTCGACCCGGTCCGGCCCGACCCGGCCGGATCCGTCCGCCGGGAGGCGACCAGGCAAGCCTGGGGGCGGTGGCCACAACCCTGACGGTGGCGGTAGCAGCGGCAACCACACCACCGGCCCCGCAATCGGCCGGGTCAGCGGGCGACGGCCCCGCGACCCCCGCCGGCGCCGACGGTGCTCGGGTGACTGGGGAGTTCACCCGAGCACTGTCGGCCGCACACTCATCGACCACATCCGTCGGCAAAAGCGCCAACGCGTGCAGCGGTCCGGTTTCCGCGGCGTGCCTCTCGGCTTGTTCGGTCGTCGTGCGTGGTGTACGCAGAGGTGAGTCGCGTCCGTGGGTGGTCTCGGGCGAACTATGGTCCCTGATCGAGCCGTTGCTGCGCGGCCCGGCGTCGAAGGCGGTGCCGGGCCGGCCGCCGGGTTCGGGTCGACACCGCTCGTGGACTGATCCTTCACGTCGGTACCGGGGACCAACCCCTCTACGATCCCGCCGTGTTCGGGTGTCCGTCAGCGCCCCGGCCAAGCGCCCACGCCGGAGACGGCCAAGGCAGGCACCTGAACACCGCCGAAGCCTACGGACGAACGCGGCACGTTCGCATCGCACGCCCACCCGCGTCGCCGCGCGAGTGCACCATGCCCCGACGGGCGCTGTGACGGTCGGCGTTGGCACAATGGCGGCGTGGCCGAACAGTATGTGTCCGCTTTCGCAATCGAGGCCGCCGTGGTCTCTGGCTTGGTCGGCTCGAACGACGAGGTCGCGGTGCGGAAGACCCTGGAAACGTTCGAGGATCTGAACGCCGGGAACCGGCTGCTTCGTGCCACCGACTCCGACGAAGTCGAAACGGCGCTGCGCGAGATCGTCGAGGGCCGTCTCGATCCGGGGCGTGCGGGCGGTTATGGGTGGCTTCTGGAACTCCTCGGCCCGACCTTCGGCGCACCGCTGGGATCGGTGGTCCTGCCGGGACGTGACTGGGATCGCCTCGAAGGCGTCTTCCGCAGCTGGGACTTGACCACCCTCGCCGATGTGTGGGCGAGTCCTTGGACGTTCTCGTGGGGATCCGGCGCGGCCCCGGACCCGGACCCATGGCCGTTCCCCATGTTCGCGTCGAAGACCGAGTCGGAGCGGATCCACCTCGAACTCGCGGCCTTCGACACCGACAGGATCCACACCGACAACGACCTCCTCCCGGACGAGGACGACGCCGACGACGTGGAGTGGCTGCTCGCCGACAACCTCCCCGAGTGGATACGCGGCGCCCGCACCCGGGGCCTGGGACTGCTCCTGATTCGCGACGGCGGCAAGTAGCCGGCTCGAAAGCCCTCGTCGCCCCCTCCGGGTCACCCCGGTACGGGAGTTGACCGGGACCGTGATTTCCATGGCGTCCTTGGAGGCCCTGACAAAGGCGTTTCATGTGGCGGTGCTCGATGACGCAGACGGCGATGCCGAGAACGACTTCGCGGATGTCGTCGCGTCGTTCCCGGCGGATGCGAAGGCGACGGAAGCCGTGCAGCCGCGAAATGGCGCGCTCCACGACCCAACGCACGCTTCCGGGGCCGGATCCGTGGGGTTGTCCCTGTCGGGCGATCACGGTTTTGCTACCCCGCGCCCACACGAGGCGACGGTATTTGTCCTGGTCGTAACCCCGATCGCCGTACAGGGAGTCGGGCCGATGGCGAGGCCGACCGACGCGCACCCACGGACGCGACGCACCCCTGCGCACACCACACACAACGACCGAACAAGCCGATAGTCACACCAAGCTCATGATTTGGTGGGACGTCCAAGGCCGAACAAAGCGCCGGTGGGATCGCGCAAGACCACATCGCCGTCGGACTCCCGGCGAACCACGGTCGCACCAAGCCGTCGGGCCTGCTCCGCGCCGTCATCGGGGCTGTCGCCGGCGAAACGGACCAGCCACATTGATCGCCGCGCCGTTGCCTTCCCCTGCGGCGGCGGTCCGGTGGTGGCGATTGGAGTCGTCCGGCAAGCGGACCCGGTGTGCTCAGGGTCGAAATTCCAGTGCAGGGCCGGCCCGTAGAAGGCTGCGGCGCGCGCGGTGTGGTCGGTGAGAAGGCTGATGCCCGCGAAAGTGCCCGGCTCGCGGGCCATTTGCATGCCGTCATGAGTACCGGGCTGCCACAGTGACAGTGGTGCGCCGACGGGATCGAGCGTGACGGCGGCGTAGCCGAGCGTCCCGACCGGCGTGGGTGCCACGACGATTCGGGCGCCCAGGTTCGCGAAGCGGGTGGCGACGGCTCGGATGTCCGACACGGTGACGTTGATGGTCCAGTAGGGCGCGCCGGCGTCCTCGGCCGGTCCCGGGGCGGCGACGAGACGTCCGCGCAGTGTGCAGAGCCTGTAACCATCGGAGTCCGGTGGGGCGACGTGCCAACCGAACAGCGCGGTATAGAACGCCGCCGTTGTCTCCATGTCGGGGGTACCGAGGTCGATCCGGCTCACGCTGTTCTCGGGGTGGCGCGTGATGTCCATCGAGATGCCTCTCCGGTGGCGCCGCCGCCCCGGCAACGGAAGCAAACTGTGCCCGAAGCCGACTCGGCGGCAACCTGCCTGCGTGTCAGGCGTAGTACGGCGAGTTCATGTCGACACTGGCGTCTTCGACGACGTCGCCGTCGAACAGTCGTGTCGTCGCCGCGGCTCCGGCCCGGCGGGCTTCTTCGGTGAACGGGCCCTGAGCGAAGGCCAGGGCGTTCTCGGCGCTGTCGAACTCGTAGAAGCCACCGACGGTGTGCGTACCGATGCCGGACAGCCACGTCTTGCGGATCAGGCCCGGCGTGGTCTTCAGCGCCGCGTTGATCGAGTGCCAGTCGAACTGCTCGAACGGCACTGCCGCCTGGATCTCGGTGTAGAGAAATGTCCTGCCCATCACGAACCTCCGATTTTGAGGGCCGTCCCACTCACACGACTAGTACGTGCGTACTAGCAAGGTGAGCATGAACTAGGATGGGCGTACTAGTCAAGGGGGTCACAATGGCCGCGGACACGAAGTCCCGCATGATCGGCGCAGCGATCGCACTGCTGCAGCGCCACGGCTTGGCCGCGATGTCCTTCACCGACGTCCTGGCCGAGAGCGGGGCCGCACGCGGAGCGATCTATCACCATTTCCCGGGCGGCAAACAGCAACTCGCGCTTGAAGCCGCCCGCCGCAACGCGGAGGACGTCCGCGCTCACCTGCACGAACTGCCGGCCACCACGCCACGCGAAGTCGTGGAGGCGTTCCTCGGCAACGTCCGCCCCGTGGTGCAGGCCTCCGCCGAGGGCGGCGGCTGCGCAGTCGCGGCGGTCACCATCGACGGCGGCGCGGCCATTGCCGACCAGGGCAGCCTGCGCACTGTCGCGGCCGAAGGATTCGCCGGCTGGATCGGCGAGCTCACCGGAAGACTCACCCACGCCGGAATGAGTCCATCCCAGGCCGCCGATCTGGCCACCCTCATGATCGTCACACTCGAAGGCGCCCACATCCTGTGTCGCGCGGCGGGTGACATCGCGCCGTTCGACAGCGCCGCCGCGGCCCTGCTCTCCGCCCTCCCGAGCCCGGCGTGACCCGGCGCCGGAGCAAAACCCACCCGCCCTCCCCGACACCAAAAGAAGCGGCTGATCCTCCTACAGCGGACAGCCCTCCTCCAACCACGTCGCGCAGTTCGACCTGATCCACACGGGCCCGCACGCAAGCAACGTACGACCGACAGAACCCCGTTCCACAGCTCCCCCCTACACTCCCGTATCCATGAACGCGACCGACGATCTTGAGCCCACCCGTGAACCGGCCGACGCAGCCAACGGCGGTCGCTCGACCGGCGGATCACCCATCCGGATCGGCGCTCTCGTCCCGCTGAGCCCGCCAGGCTGGGTCGAGGCCGGGCAGCACTTGCTCACCGGGCTCGAACTGGCCGTTCGCGACGTCAACGACGACGGCGGCATCAACGGAAGGCCCCTCGAACTCGCGATCCGAGACACCGCCGCCGATCCGCAAACAGCCGCGGCGGCCATGGACGAATTGGCCGCCCTGGGCGTGGCCGCCGTGGCCGGGGAGTACCACAGCGTCGTCGCCCGCGCCGCCGCCGCCAGGGCCGATGCCCTCGAACTGCCGTTCCTCTGCTCGTCGGCGGTCCTCGACGCACTCACCGAACAACCGACCGAATGGGTCGCGCGGCTCGCCCCGGCGCAGTCCCACGGCTGGCGCGTCTACGCGGACTTCCTCCTCGCGGCAGGCCACAGCCGAATCGCCTTGGCGGCACAACCGAGTGTCTACTGGGCATCCGGGACGGCCATCCTGCGGGATCACCTCACCGCCCGCGGCGGCACCGTCATGGAACTCGACATGCGCGCGCTCACCCCCACGGACGTGTGCGACGAACTCGCCGACCATCGCGCGACAGCCCTCCTGCTCCTGGTCGGCCACCCGGAACCGGCAGTGTCGATCGTCGAGTCCGTCCGCCGCGACCCGCGCCTCGCCGAGGTCATGATCGGCGCTCCGGCCGGGCAACCGGAGTTCGCCGAATGGGCCTCGCTACTGGGCGACAACGGCGCATCGATCGCGTTCCTGCGCTACCTGCCCGAGCACCTGAGCCCCCTCGGCGCGAGGGTCGAGGCGGATCTCCGCCGACAGCTGGGCAGGGCGCCGTCCTTCGTCGCCTTCGAGGGCTACGACACGATCGCCGTACTCGCCGACATGCTGCGCTCCCACGGCACCGACCGGCCGCGCATCGCCGAGTCCTGGCGGCGCGTCGCAGTCGAAGGCACCCGCGGCCAAATCCGGTTCTCCCGCACTCCCGGTATCAGCGTGTGGCAATGGGCCTGGCCACCAACCCAGGTCGTCGACCGGAACCCGACCGAGCCCAACCACTTCCGAGTCCTTCACACCGCCTGAACAAACCCGAAGGCCCAACAGGCCAAGCACCTGCATCGTCACCATGAGCGCCGAGTCAGAAGACCCCCCGGCCATCACCGACACTGCAGCCGCCTGATCCGCCAAAACCAAGCAGGCAAGGCAGCCGCAGTTCACTGGACACCAAAAAGCAGCCCGGATCTACCGCACTGTCAACACGTGCCCCAGGCAACACCGAGCGGTTCCTGCACAGGCGAAGCGCAACGGCTGATCACGGACATCTCCTGCCGCACCTCGGCAGACCACAGCGGCGGGAAGAGCGACTCGCCCTGATCGCCGCTCACTGCTCGGACCTCTTCCTCCAAGCCGCGCCAACGCAGACCGACATAGAACTCATCGAGTTGCCCGGACACACCCAGCCGGCCAGGTCGAGCGTCCAACCCCCAGCGCCTCCCAACCAAGGGAAGCCGGGGCCAATTGGACAACCTCGCCGGCAGCACCAGGATCATCGGCCCCATCGAAATCAGCGCCGTTGAGGGTGCGAACACACCACCCAGCACATCGAGTGCCACCACCGGCCCGACCTCCGACCGCCACACCGGGTCGAACGTTCCAGGGAACCAATTCACACAAGCCAGGCAACGGGAAGCACTCCGATGGACACCGGACTTGCACCCGGCATCTCCCCAAGCTCCGACCAAGCCGGCCCCTCGACGCCAATCAACTGACTCACCTCACGCATTCCCGCCGCGTCGCATCCACACAGTGCATCCCCACCGCCCGGCCCTTCGACAAACCACCCACCCATCAAGACGACTCGTGAAGCAAGGACCGCCTAATATCGGCATCAAAATTCATCCCACCAGCACCACACACGAGAGAAGCCAAACGACGAAGCCCCGTCGCGACCACCGAACAGCCAACGAGAAACATTCAGGCAAAGACCTTGCCGCATTTGCCTCATCCACATCACAAATCAGCAAAGCCTCCAAGAACCTGCAGGTCAGCAAGGGAAGTCCCCACGCAGGTGGGGGTGAACCGCCCGGGGCCGCGGTGCGTGTCGTGCGTCTACGGAAGTCCCCACGCAGGTGGGGGTGAACCGTACTCGATCTCCCACGGCCGCCACTGGTTCGGGAAGTCCCCACGCAGGTGGGGGTGAACCGACGGAGATGGCGCTCGTGCAGCTCATCTCGCTGAAATCCCCACGCAGGTGGGGGTGGACCGAACTGGCCCTGATCCTGGGGCGCCCCCCTGTGGGTTGGGGAGCTGAGGCACGGCTGCGGTGCGCCATGTGAAGCCCGGACGTCTCTGCGCACAGGTGTGGGTGCGATGAGGCCCGAAGGTGGGATGGCGGGAGGGGGTTGGTTGGTTGGCTTGTTTTGTTGGGGTTTGTGTGAGGGTTTGTGGGGTGGTTACGGGTGGGTTGTGAGGAACTGGTAGGCGCCTCGTAGGGGGGTTTGGAGGGCTGCTTGGGTGGTTTGGCTGTTGAGGCGGACGTCGAGGGGGCCCGGGAGGGTAATGGCGGCTCGGCGGCCTGTGGGGAGGCGGGTGGGGTCAAGGTTGTCGCGTTTGGCGATCAGGGTGCCGAGTTCGTGGCGGCTTATCGCGTCGGGGCCGGCCAGGTGGTGGATGCCGGAGCGGTTGCCGTGTGCGAGTTCCAGGAGGGCGGCAGCCAGGTCGGCGACGTGGATCGAGCAGCGGATGTCGTCGGTGAACAGGACGCCGGTTCGGGTGCCGGCTGCGAGGTCGTGCACCGCGCGTACGTGTGCCGACCGCTGGTCTCCGATGATCAGCGAGGTACGGGCGATGATGGCCTTCGGGTTCACGAGACGGATACCCGTCTCCGCTGCGGCTTTCGCCGCGCCGTAGGGGGTCAGCGGGTCGGGGAGACAGGACTCGTCGTAGTGCACGCGGGCGCCGGAGAACACCGCGTCGCTGGATACGTGGACCAGGCGGCTGCGGTATTTCGCCGCGGCCATCGCCAAGCGGATCGGGCCCTCGGCCGTGATCGGCCAATCGGGTCCGCCGCTCGTTGCGTTGATGACGACGCGCGGTTGTACCTGCGCCATGAGGGCTTCGATGCGGGCGGGGTCTCGCAGGTCGAGGGCGTGCCAAGGTACTTCTCGGGTGTTGCCGGGCCGGGTGGAGAAGGTTGCAGCCGTCGCATGTTCCGAGGATGCCGTCGCCTGACGAACCAATTCGGTACCCAGGAACCCGCTGCCGCCGATGATCAGGACTGTCATGACGCGACACGGTAGACGTGCGTGCGGGGAAAGAGCGACCGCTCGGCGTGGTGGGGGAACTCGTCCGCTGGGAGGGGGAAGGCGGTGGCGATTTTCTGAAGTCCGGGCGATCTTGGGGGAGTTGGGCTGTTCGTTCGTGGTGACGAGGCCTTTGGGGTGGTGGTGGTAGTGGTAGTGGTAGTGAGGCTTTGGACGTGCGGGGGGGTAGTTGGGCAGCGCCCGGGGTTTCCGGCGCTTGGTGGAGTCCTTGGCGGGTGTGTTTGTCTGCTCGGCGTCGTGTGGGGCCGTGGAGTTGCTTGTGGGTGTGTGGATGGGTGTGTAGGCGGGCGGGTGAGCTGACGGTGGTGTCGTGGGCTGCGGTGGGTGCCCCCGTCGTGATTCGGACGGGGTTTGGGTCAGGTGCCGGGTTGCGATGGCAGTTGGTGCTTCGCGGGTTTGCGGTGGCGATGGACGCGATGCGGGCGCCTTTGTGTGTGAGGGTTGTTTGCGGTGTGCGGGGCGGCGGGCGTGGCCGCGTGATTTGAGGTCTTGCGTACGGGTTGCGCCGCGTGTGCGTGTCGACGCTGTATGGGCCGCTCGCGAAGCTGTGGCTTCGTTGACTTCTGATGACGGCGTCTGTGGGTGACTTTGGGCTTCGGGCGTACACGATCAGCGGCGCTCAGGTTCGTCGCCACCCGCAGGAAACGCCGTTCAATCGGCCCAGCCCTCGGTGTTCGAACAGGACTCGTAGGAGTAGCGAGTTTCGCGGTCCCATTCCTCCCCGGTTATGCGTTCGTATGCCTGGTCCGATGCGTAGAGCAGGGGCTCGGCCCAGATGAGGTCGGTGGCATAGGGAATGAAGGCCGCCGGGTCCTGGAGGACGCTGTCGAATGCGGTGCGGCCGGCGGCGACGACTGCGGCACGGGTGTAGAGGAAGGCGTCACCGGACAGGTCGTCTCCGTATTCCTTGCGGTCCAGTCGGTAGAGCGCCCATGACAGTTGTTCGGCAAAGCCGATGACCAGCGGCAACGGAGACTGGGCAAGCCGCTCGGTCAGCGTGGCGGTAAGGATCTCGGCGTCCGGGTCGGGTCCTGCGGGCCTGCAGTCCTCGATGAGCTGCCAGAAGGCGTCTTCGTTCATGCAGGTGAGCATGCCGTAGGGGACTGACTTGGCTCCCGGGTCGCCGGTTTGGTGGCGGCCTGTGGATCGGGTTGGATGGGTGGTCTTCGCGGTGCCGGCGGGTGTGTGGTGTGTCCGGTCGTTGTTCTCGTACGGTCGGCGGGGCTTCGCAGCATGACGCTTCCACCGGCCGGGGTTGTGATGGGCGGGTCGGGCGAGAGATGGACCGGGACGACGGCGGTGGCGGGGGCGATCGTCGGGCAGGGTGACCACGACCGTGAACGGGAGGCGGTCGTGTCCGGGTCGCGATCGGGAACGGCGGTACGGACGGTCGTGGTCCCGCCGGGCGGCGCGGCATCGGGGTCGAGTCCGACCACTTCCGGTCGCGGTTCGAGGGCCTGTGCACCGCCTGGGACGCTTCACCCGCCCGTGGGCCGGACGGCGGGCCGGCCGGCGCCGCGCTCGCGGCGAGGAGGACTACGGCGGCAGCGGCGAAGCGGCGAAGACACCCGAGGGCGGGGTTCACCTCCTGGTGCACCTTGCGGTGGGTCCCGCCGTATGTGCGTTCCAGCGTTGCGCCGGGCGGCGATCGGGGCGGCTGTTTCCGGCGGCCGCTCCAGTGGTGAGGGCTCGATGTGTGTGAGGTCCGCGCGGTTGGCAAGGTGGTTCGCGACGTGCTCGGCCGCTCGCGCGGGGCGAGGGCCGCTGGGCGCGTGTGGTGGTGGCTGCCGTGGGTCCCGGCCGCGCTCGTCGCCGCCGCCTGCCTGGTTGGGGCGTTGGCGCTCGGCGCGGAACGCCGCGAGTGGTGGGCGTGGTTGCTTGCTCTGCTCGATGCCGAGGCGCGTACACGGCCGCGCGGGCGTCCCGCGGGCAAGGCGGTCCCGGGCATGCTCGTGCGGCATCCGGTCGAGGGTGGGCGGGTGTACGAGGACCTGTGGGGCGCCGGGCCGTCGGCGGGCGTTTGGTCGTTGCGTGATCGGCCTGCGGGCCGGGTCGCGCTGCTGTCGCGGCTTCCGGATCACGATCCGGGGCGCGCCGCCGAAAGTTCGACGGAGCGGGCCCCTTCGTCCGAACGGTCACTCCGACTCTGTCCCCAGTCCCAGCCCCGCCAGCGCGAACCGCACCGTGTGCGCCGTGTGTTGCGGTGTGACCGGGGTGCCCGCGCGCAGGTGGTCGTGCAGGGTTGCCAGCGTCAGCCGGTACACCGCGAGCGCGTCGGCCTCCACGTCGCCGGTCGCCGTCGCCCCCTCGCCCCTCGTCAGCGCCTCGCGCAGGGGCCGGATCATCGCCTCCACCGATTCCCGCTGCTCGACCGGGAACAGCTCGGCCAACCGGTCCTGATGGGCCATGAACGGACGGGTACGCGCCGCCGCCACCGGATCGCCGGCCTGCGCCAACACGCCCTCGATCCAGGCCACCACCTTGCCCGCGACGTCGTCGGCCGCAGACATCCGGTGGTCCAGGTACGCGGCCATCCGCCGCCGCCCGTCGTCGAGCAGCGCGACGAGCAGTTCGTCCTTGGACCGGAAGTGCCGATAGAACGCCTGGTTCGACAACCCCGACTCGCGCAGGATGTCGCGCATCGTGGGATCGAGGCTGCCGGTGCGCTCGACCACCCGATAGGTCGCGTCGACCAGCCGACGCACCTCCTGCGCGTACACCGCCCACCGCGCCTCAAGCGGACGGCGGACCGCGTTGCCCACCAACCCGCCTGAATCCACCGCCGGTTCGATCCCGTCCATCGGCGGCACCCACCTTCGATCCCCGAGGTCCCGGAGAGCCCGGAGAGCCCGGAGAGCCCGGAGATCTTCGAAACCCTCGACGCTCTTGTCTGTCGGAACGCCGCATCCTACTATCCGGAACAACGTTCTCATGCCTGCGCCACCGCACTGCGGATAGGACGCGCACACGCCGAACCGGCACTGCGAGCCCGGTCGGTGTACACGTGACCGGCCCCCGAACCCACGCCCACGCCCGCACCGCCGTCGCCGCCACGCCCGCCTGCCTCGCGAACACGCACGCCGCCCCGGGAGGAACCACCGCATGGCCGACCTGAACCCCCCGGCACCCATCGTGGTCGGCATCATGTACCCCCCGGCCTGGGACATCCGCCCCGCACACGCACTCGCCGCCGACCTGGACGACGTGCGTGCGCTCGATCCGCGCATCGAGATCGTGGACTGCCGCTATCTCGAACCCGAGGAGCTGCGCACCGCCCGCGGCCGACCGGGCGCCGCGAGCCGGCCCGAACTACGGTCGCTCGCGCCCGAGTTGACCGCCGAGCAACGCGACCTCCTGGCCCGCGTCGAAATCGCCCTGGTCGCCGATCTGCCGTTCGACGTGGCGGCGCTGGCGCCGAACCTGCGCTGGGTACAGAGCTGCGCGGCGGGCAACGGCCAACTGCTCTCGGCGGGCCTGCCCACCGAACGCGTCCGGCTGACCAGCGCCGCCGGGGTCAACGGTGCGCCGATCGCGGAGTTCGTACTCGCCCGGCTGCTCGCCTTCGTCAAACGCCACCGCGACCTGGACGCGGCGCAGCGGGCCCGGCGCTGGCGGCCGGCGTTCGGCGGGCTCCTCCAAGGCCGCACCCTCGGCCTGATCGGCGTGGGCGGCATCGGCACCCAGATCGCGCGCCGGGCACAGGCGTTCGGGATGCGGGTGCACGCGACGCGGCGTCGGGTGGAGTTGCCGGCCGAGCATGTGGACCGGCTCTACCACCCGGACGACCTGCACGAGATGTTGGCGGGTTGCGACGCGGTGGTGTCGGCGGCGCCGGAGACGGCGGACACGGTGGGCACGATGAACGCCGCCGCGTTCGCCGCGATGCGCGAGGGCGCGTTCTACTGCAACGTCGGGCGGGGTTCGTTCGTGGTCGAGCCGGACCTGATCGCGGCGTTGCGTGGCGGCCGGCTCGGCGGCGCGGCGCTGGACGTGGTCGCCCACGAGCCGCTGCCGGCCGACGATCCGTTGTGGACGGCGCCGAACCTGTACCTGTCCGCGCACTGCTCCAGCGCGGCCCTCGAACACTTCACCGAGGTGTTCCGCCTGTTCCGGGACAACCTCGGCCGCTACCTGGCGGGCGAGGAACTGCGCAACACGATCGACCCGGACGCGGGCTGCTGAACACGCGACACGCGGCACGCGGCACGCGGCACGCGGCGACACCGGAACCTCACCCACGCGGGAAATCCCATCGACCCGAGGACGGATCAAATGAGCGAGGAAACCGTGCCCGACACGGACGAGTCGGCCACCGGACGCACACTCGGCGGCATCGGCACCCGGGTCCTGTTCGAGGACGACCGGGTCCGGATCTGGGAGCTGGAACTGTCCCCCGGCGCCCGCAGCGATGTACACCGCCACGAACTCGACTACTACCTGGTCCAGATCGCGGGCGATCGCATCGCGGTCGAGCCCGAGCCGGACAGCGCGGGCGAGTATCGCGAGTACTTCGCCGCCGACGTGGTCCCCGGCGTGGTCGTGCCGATGCGGCGCGGCGGGATGGAGACCGCGGTCAACGTCGGCGAGCAGCGTTATCACGAGATCATCGTCGAGCTGAAGGACCGGTAGCTCGTCCGTGATGGGATCGGCGCGGCGCGGGCGGTGCCCGATCGAGCGGCGGCGGTGTTCGGCGCCGGCGTGCCGGAGGCGGGCAACGTGGCCGCGCTCGACGGCGCCGACACCGTTCCGCGAGGCCGGGGCGACCAAAGACGACCGCCCGCCCCCGCACCTCTCCCCCTCCTGAACCCCGCCCCCCCGAACCACCCCCGTCGGCCCCTACCTTCGTGCACACGAGTGCGTGGGGGCGAGCGTGGGGCGCTCGGCCGCTCGTTGGGCAACGCCCTGCTCCCGCTCGCGGTCGACGTGATCGGCAACGCGCCGACGCTCGTCGCGCGAGGCCGAACTGTTCGGCTACCCGCGCCCCGTCTCGACGGCGCACATCGTTGCTTCGAGCCGGCCGGCCCGACCGTCGCCGGCCTTCTTCCGCGCGCTGCGGAAGCCGCGGGTGGCCCACGCACCGCCCCGTGGCAAGTCGACGACGATCCCCTGCCCGAAGAAGGGGCCTTTACGAGTGCGCCGACCACCTCGCCGAGACCGGTCCGTTCCTCCCGAAGTCGACCGCCCTGAGGGGCATGGCCGTCACCATCCACGTGACGTTCACACAACACGGAACGAGGGCGGCGGGCCCCATTACCGCATCAGCTGGTTCCCCGAGGACCTGTCGTGACCCCGGACCACCCGCTCGCGACCGGTCCGGCGAGACGACGGCACCGAGCGAGATGGCGGCACCGAGCGAGATCCCGGGGCTGACCGAGCCGTCCATGGCCATCCGGGACACGGTTCCCGGCCTGTGGCCGTCGCGTGCCTCCGGACCCCGGCCCACCTCTGGCCGATCTGCGACGAGTCGCCGCGCGCCGGCGGTGGCGTCGGCGGGGCAACGGGCGGCTGTGGCAAGGAAATCGGGTGTCGCGGCTGCTCGGGGTGGCAATCGGGGTGGGGGCGGTCGCGGAGTTCTCGGATTGTTTGCGGGGTGTTCGGTTAGTCCTTTCGGGTGTTGGGCTCGAATGGGGCTTCGGGCCCGGGCTCGGTGCGGTAGACAAGGGGGCATGCCTCTGAAGACGCGTGCCGCCAGGGTCGGCTCGATGGATGTGAATCGTATGGCCCCGGTGGAGTTGCGGGTGTTCGCCCTGTTCGCCGCGGCAGCCGCGGCCGGGCAGACCGTCACCATCCGCGAGGTGGCCGGACTGGCCGGGCCCAACGGGCGCACGATCGGCTCGCGCAGTGCGATGAGCATCGCCGGCGATCTGGTCGACAGCGGTCTGCTCGCCCTGTCCCCGCCGCTGGCCTCGGTCGGGCTCGACGGACCGATCGAGGTGTCCGTGGCCGGCCGGAGCACGACCGAGGGCGCCGCCAAACCGGTGCTGCCGCGCCCGATGTCGCCGACCATGCCGGAGCTGCGCGAGCCGGTCGGGCCCGGGGCCGTGCCGGAACAGGCCCGCGGCGCGCGGCCCGTGCCGGAGCCTCGGCTGTCGAAGGAGGCCCGCCGGCCGCGTGAGCAGAAGGGCGCCAGGGACGGCGAGCAGACCGGGCTGCGGCGCTTCGGCGTGCTGACCGTGCCGCCGGGGCTGCCGGACGCGCTGCTGGCCGAACTGACCTCGATCGTCGAGGGTTTCCGGGCGCATCAGGCCTCCGGGGTGGCCGATCTGACGGTGGTCGCCGAGTTGACCAAGCGCAAGGCCGCCGCGCTCGCGGTGTGGGCCGAGGTGCCGTATCCGCTGGGCACGGGGCTGGTCCGGGCCGAAGCGGAGCGAGCCCGCCGGGCGCACGAGACGACGTTGCAGCAGTTGGCCCAGCAGCGGGGCATCCCGTGGGAGAGCGCCCGCCCCGACGCGGAGCCCGGTGGGCACTGGGCGGTGAGCGGACTGGGCGAGCCGGTGCGCGGCGCGCTGACGTACATCGGCCGCACCGCCCCCGGCACCGCGCCCGTGGCCCGACTGCTCGCGCTGGTCTGCCTGTTGCGCGGGGTGGGTACCGGCGTCGCCAACCTGACCGGCCCCGACCTGCGCGGCGTGTGCGGCAAGGAGGCGGAGTCGGCGGTCGGCGAGTTGACCGCGTCCGGCTGGCTCAGCGTCGACGTCGAGGACCTGCTGGCCACCGAGGAGGACCCGGTCGGCTGCGGCGTCCCCGGCGCGGAGGGCTTCACCCTGGGCAAGCTGCCCCGGACCCGGTCGTCGGGCTGGGTGGCCCGGCTGATCGCGCACAAGAAGCTCCGCAAACAACCGGCGCGGGTACGGCTGGCCGCCCTCGGCATCACCTCGCACTGCGACGCGCACGGTGCGGCCCGGGCCGACCTCGACTTCCTCGCCGGCCTCACCGCGAGTACGCCGGAGGAGGCGGTGGCGGCGGCCGAGATCCTGGTGGCCGAGGGCTGGCTGACCGAGGCCCACGTCGAGGAGGGCACGCTGCACGCCCAACTCGGCCCGGATCAGCTGATCTTCGTCGAGGCCCTGCGCACGAACACCCCGGTACAGACCCTCCAGGCCGCGGCCAAGGCGGCAGCCGCCGCAGCGGCGGAGGCGGCGGAGTCCGCGCCGCAGGAACAGCCCACGCCCCCGGCCGACCCGACGACCTGAGCACGCCGACCCGCATCACACACGCGACCACGACCCGTTCCGGGCCCGGGTCCGGGTAGGCCCGCGCAAGCCCGACCCGGCTCGACCGGAAGCACCCGGGCCCGGACGACGGCGAGCCCGCCGACCACCTCGCCCGACACGGCCCGCGCCGGCGTCCGCACCACCACGCCCCGGGCCATCACATCCCCAACCGGCGCCTCGGCGGCCACGCCACGGGCGCCGCCGCGCCATCGGCCGACGCGCCCGGGCGTCCCCGCCCGCCCACGTCCGGCGGCGCCCCTCCCCGGCGCGCCGAGCGGGCGGGTGTACGCCGCATGCGCTGCGAAAACACCGCTGCACCGGCCCTGCGGACGTAACGGTCGGTCGCCATGAAGCAGGTCACCGGCTTTCAGGCCGGCGGATGTTCGCCTGCCCGTCACCCGCGATCCGCTCCCCGGTAGGGCGCGGAGCGATGAACTGCGTACGTCCGCCCCTCCTGCCGGGCCCGCACCGCCGACCCCCGTCGACAGGCGCGAGCGTCCGGCTCTCCGCGTCCTCGAAAGGGCATTTCGTGTCGGCCTCCCCCCAGCCTCCCTCCGGCGTATCCCGCCGCCGCCTGTTCCAGCTCGGCGCGGGCGGCGCGGGTCTCGCCGTCGCCGGCTCCCTCCTGCCGCCGTCCGTCCAGCAGGCCCTCGCCTCCCCGCCCCCGCGCGGCGGGTTGAAGGCGATCAAGCACGTGGTCGTGCTGGTCCAGGAGAACCGCTCCTTCGACCACTACTACGGCACGCTGCGCGGCGTGCGGGGCTTCGGCGACCGCAACGCGATCCGCCTGCGCGACGGCGGCAGCGTGTTCGAGCAGCCCGGCGGCACCGCCGGCCACGTCCTGCCCTTCCCGGTGCGCAAGGCCGCCCAGGACGCGTCGAAGGACCTCCAGTACATCGGCGCGCTCGACCACAGCTGGGACGGCGGCCACAAGGCCTGGAACGACGGCTGGAACGACGGCTGGATCGGCGCCAAGTCGCCCGCCACGATGGCCTTCTACGACCGCACCGACCTGCCGTTCCACTACGAGCTGGCGGACACCTTCACGATCTGCGACGCGTACCACTGCGCGCTGCCCTCGTCGACCTCGCCCAACCGCAACTACCTGGTCAGCGGCTACACCGGCTACGAGCCGGGCAGCACCACCCGGCGGGCGATCGACAACGCCGCGTACTCCGAGGACACCCACGCGGGCTACTCCTGGACCACCTACGCCGAGGAGCTGCAGCGCGCGGGCCGATCCTGGAAGGTCTACCAGGAGTGGGACAACTACCAGGACAACAACCTGGAGTTCTACGTCTCGTTCAAGCAGGTCGCCCGCAAGGCGCTCGCCGCGGCCGGCGGCTTCAAGAGCCTGGACTCGTTCTACGGCAAGCTCGCCGGCGTACCCGCCGCCGAGCAGGACGCCATGCTGGCCAAGCTGGAACAGGGCGTCGCCACGCTGTCGCCCGCCGAGCGGGTCCTGTACGACCGCGGCCTGCGTCGCGGCCGGCCGCACTCCCTCGCCGACGCGCTGCGCGCCGACATCGCGGCCGGGACCCTGCCCGAGGTGTCCTACCTGGTGCCCTCCGCGGCGGACTCCGAGCACCCGAGCGCCTCGTCCCCCGCCGCCAGCGCCACGATCACCTACCAGGTGCTCGACGCGATCGCGTCCAACCGGGAGATCTGGGACTCGACCGTCGTGCTGCTCACGTTCGACGAGAACGACGGCTTCTTCGACCACGTGCCGGCGCCCTGCCCGCCCGCGGAGGTCACCGACGAGTACTACAACGGGCTGCCGATCGGCTTCGGCGCCCGCGTGCCGATGATGATCGTGTCGCCGTGGACGGTCGGCGGCTACGTCTCGTCGGAGATCTTCGACCACACCTCGGTGACCCGGTTCCTGGAGACCTGGACCGGCGTACGCGCCCCCGACATCAGCGCCTGGCGACGGACCGTGTCCGGCGACCTGACCGGCGCGTTCGACTTCGACCGGGCCCGCCGCTCGCAGGTGCCGCCGCGCCCGGCGCCGGCCCCCGCGTTCACCTCGCGCTGGCGGCCCGAGCCGCCGGCGAACCAGAAGCTGCCCGAGCCGGAGCGCGGTCGCCGCCCGGCCAGGCCGCTGCCGTACCAGCCCGACGCCTCCGCGCGGCTGGACGCCTCCAAGCGCACGCTGACGCTCGACCTCGCCAACGGCGGGCAGTCCAGCGTGCACCTGCAACTGTTCCCGTACTCCGGGGATCTGGCCAAGCCGAAGCACTACGACGTGCGCGGCCGGCGCTCGGACACGATCGCGCTCAAGGGCGAGCGCTACGACCTGACGCTGATCGGTCCGAACGGCTTCCGCCGCGAGTTCGCCGGGGCGACCGCGCCGACCGCGCCCGGAGCGGGCGCCGAGGTCACCTCGCGGGTGCGGTCCACCGGGCGCGTGCTCGACCTCGAACTGGTCAATCACGGCAAGCAGTCGGTGACCTTCAAGCTCACCCCCAACGCCTACGGGCAGGGCTGCTCCGACCGCGAGCGTACGATCACCCTCAAGCCCGGCCGCGACCGTACGGTGCACTGGTCGACGGGCTCGGCCGACGGCTGGTACGACGTCACGGTGACCATCGAGGGCGCCGACGGCTTCGTCCGACGTCTGGCCGGTCACATCGAGAACGGTCGGGAGAGCGTCAGCGGCTGACCCGCGACCGACTCGACTCGTGACGTGGGTCGCCCGGAGGCCGGCGCGGCGTCTCCGGGCGGCCCACCGGCCACGCAGGGCACGCGGCCGCGCCCGCACGACCCCGTACGTCCCGGCGCACTTCCCCGCGCCGGGACGTGCGAGGGGGTGCGGGCGCGGGGCCGCACACGAGCCGACCTCGGTCGCCACGACCCATCGGTGGGTCGTCGAGGCCGAGGTCGGGAGCGAAGCTCGGGGTCGGAGCCGGGGTTACGGGGTTACGGGGTTACGGGTACGGGGTTACGGGGTTACGGGGTTACGGGCTGGATTGGCGTCGGCTATCGGTCAGCCGATCCCGCGAACGGTCAGTGGACCCTCTTGAACACGGAGGAGTTCGCCGCCAGGCCGTTCTCCCACAGGTATTCGACGTCGCTGCGCTCCTGCGCGTCCGGCTGCGTGTTCGTGCAGGACGGGCCGGGCCCGCCACCGGACATCAGTTCGCTGCACGGACCGGAGTAGTTGTCCGGCAGACCGAGCACGTGGCCGGTCTCGTGCGCGGCGACGCGGACCGAGTAGTACTCCTGGTTCTGCTGGTAGTCGAGGAAGATGTACCCGTGCCCGTGGCCGTCGGTGTCGGCGTAGGAGCCCTGCGGGTCGCTGCCCTCGTAGTAGGCGAAGTCGGCACCACCGCCCCCGCCCTCGCTCAACTGCACGTTATTGACCGCGTTGTTCCAGATCTGCGCGCTCTGCGCTATCTCGGACGCGAACGAGGGCGCCTGGCTCGCGTCGTAGGTGATGGTGACGCTCAGCAGGCCCGGGTTGGCGGCCTGCTTGGCCCTGACCGACCTCATTACGGCGTCGAAGAACGCCTTGTTGCCGGCCTGATCGGCGGCCGAGCCCGCGTAGGCCGACGCGGTGTGGTGGCTCGGCACCGGGTGGTGGGACACGGACGGGGAGGCGGAGGCGGAGACGGACGTCGGCACCGCGGTCAGTACGGCGGCCAGGCCGAGACCGAGCGCGGCGGAGAACACCGTCCTGCGGCGGCCGGCACGGCGCCGGCGCTCCGGACGGCTCGGGGCGCTCGGGTGGCTCGGGTCGCGCGGGAGACTCGATCGATTCGGTCGATTCATCTGGGGGGACTCCATTCATGCCGGGAATCGGCGGTCGCCGGTGGGACGCCGGGGACTCGCCGGGGGAATTCCGGTCAGGGCGAGTGTGTCCCCGGTGACGACGAACGCGGATGATGCCAGTGGGTGATAGCTCCGTCGGATCCGGTGGCGCCCGCCACCCCGACAGCCGGTCCCCGACACCCGGCCCCGGTACGCCGCGCGCTCAGGCCCGGAAGGGCAACGCCGTGCGCTCGCGGACCAGTTCGGCGTGCGGCGTACGGGTGCCGGCCGGAAGCGTGGCCAGCCACACCACGTCGGCGGCGGCCCGTTCGAGCGCCTTCTCCCGTGTGCCCGCGTCACCCGGCGCGGCCGGATCCGGGCCCACACACGCGACGTTGACCACGATGTCGCGCCGCGCCGGGTCCCGGGCCAGATCGCGGGCCAGCACCTTCACCGCGGCCACCGTGCCGATCGCGGACGGGACGCCGATCCACGCCGGCCACCCCTCCGCCGCCGACCGCCCGTCCTGGACCGCCCGTACGTAGTCGTCCATCACCCGCGACAGGTCGGCCAGGCTCACCAGGTCCACGTCGAAGCGCGCGCGCAGCCGATGGGGCAGGTGCCGCAGGCCGCCGAGATCGCCGACCACGCACACGAACCGGGCCCCGTCGCGCAGTCGCGGCGCGAACGCCTCGATCAGCCGGCGGGTGCCGTGGTTGTTGGCGTCGACGTACGCCCCGACCTGGTCCTGATTGCGGGTGGCGAGGTCGATCCGGGCGCCGGCGCCGCCGATCAGGATGTCCACGCCGCCGTGCCGCGCGGCGACGGTGTCGGCCAACGCCTGGGCGCCGGCCGGATCGCACAGGTCGAGCGCGGCCAGGCGCGGCGCGAACCCCTCGCGGCGCAGGCGGTCGACGGCGGCCTGTCCGCGTTCGGGGTCGCGCGCGGTGAGGTAGACGACGTCGTCGGCGGCGAGTCGGCGGCACAACCCGCGTAGCACGGCCAGGCCGAGTCGCCCGGTCCCCCCGGTGACGATGGCGGTTTTGGACATGGCACTCCCCGATTCCCTCGAGCCCTCGTACATGGCGCGGGTCGCCGCCGGCCGAGTCGGGTGGAGTCGACCGGGCGGACCGGCGTGTGTCTACGATCGTGCCGAGGCGAGGGTCGGAACAACGGCGATGCCGGCAATGAGCGTTAACCTCCGGGTTAACGATGCGGGGCATTGCGGCGGATCGGTCGGCTCGACTCGACTCGGCTCGGCTCGAACGACGGGGCACAACGGCACGGCCGCGAGCGCGGCACGGCGATACGGCACGACGATATGGCAACGAACGGCGGGGGCATATGGAGCTGCGGGACATCGAGATCTTCCTCGTGCTGGCCGAGGAGTTGCACTTCGGCCGCACCGCGGATCGTTTGCTGATCTCCTCGGCGCGGGTCAGCCAGGCGATCAAACAGCAGGAACGCCGGATCGGCGCCCCGCTGTTCGAGCGGACCAGCAGACGTGTGGCACTGACCCCGATCGGGGACCAACTGCGCGAAGACCTGGCGGCGGGCTATCAGCGCATCCAGGACGGGATCGAACGCGCCGCCGCCTCGGCACGCGGCCTGACCGGGACGCTGCGCCTGGGCACGATGGATGCCACGCTGGCCGAGATCCCGGAGATCCTGGAGGCGTTCCGGACCCGGCACCCCGACTGCGAGGTGCGGATCCGCGAGGCGCACCTCGGGAATCCGTTCGGGCTGTTGCGGGCCGGCGAGGTCGACCTGCAACTGGTGTGGCTGCCGGTGGAGGAGCCCGACTTGACGGTGGGGCCGATCGTGCTGACCGAGCCGCTGGTGCTCGCGGTGTCCGCCCGGCACGAGTTCGCGGGGCGCGAGTCGGTATCGCTCGAAGACCTGGCGGTGGGGCCGGTGTTCGGCTTCGACGACGCGGTACCGGCGTACTGGGCCGAGGCGATCAACCCGGCGCAGACGCCCAGCGGCAAGCCGATCCCGCGCGGCCCGGTCAGCTCGACGGCGCACGAGACGCTGACCACGATCGCGGCGGGCCTGGCCATCTCGCCGGTGCCGCTGCACGCGGTCAAGTACTTCCCTCGCGGCGACATCGCGTACATCCCCATCCACGACTCCCCCGTGTTGTCCTGGGCCCTGATCCACCGCACCGCCGCCCTCTCCCCCCTCGCCCGGGCCTTCACCCGGGCGGCCGAGGACATGTTGGCGGCGGCCGAATCCTGATCTCGCGCCGATGGGCTCGGCAGGGGCGGGCCTTCGGGCGGACCCTCGGCGGGCCTTCGTGGCCGGCGGTGGTGCCGGGCGGGCGCGGGGGCGTCGGGTTCGGGCGCGTTCGCCTACACTCCGGTTGTGTCCGACCTCCCCTCTCCCCCGCCCGGTGACGACGCGCTCGACGCGGTCGGGGTGCTCGTCGATCCGGTGCGCCGGGCGTTGTACCGCCACGTCGTCGCGGCCGAGGGTCCCGTCGGCCGGGCGGCCGCGGCGGACGCGGTCGGCATCCAGCGCACGCTCGCGGCCTTCCACCTCGACAAGCTGGTCGAGGCGAACCTGCTCACCGCGGAGTACGCCCGGCCCGCCGGCAAGGGCGGTCCCGGCGCGGGGCGGCCGGCGAAGCTGTACCGCCGCAACCCGGTCGAGACGAGCGTAACGCTGCCCCCGCGCGCCTACGACACGGCCGGCCAGATCCTGGCGGACGCGATCGAGCGGGCCGGCGCCGACCGGGCGGTACACGCGGCCGCGTACGACGCCGGGCGGGTGGCCGGCCGGGCCCTCGGGGGCGGGCCGCCCGCAACGGGGGAGGCCGACGAGCACACCCGGGTGCTGGCGGCGCTGACGGCGCGCGGCTACGAGCCGGTCCCGGAGGCGTCCCGCATCCTGCTGCGGAACTGCCCGTTCCACCAACTGGCCGAGGACTTCCCGCCGCTGGTGTGCGGAATGAACCTGGCCCTGCTCGAAGGTCTGCTCGACGGCGTCGACGCACCCGGCCATCGGGCCCGCCTGGACTCGGTACCGGGCCGCTGCTGCGTGGTGGTCGAACGCGCCCCGTAGGGGCGGCCTTCGCCGAAGCGACAGCGGCGGCGACGACGGAGTGAGCCGGGCGGCCCGCTTGCACCACGCCGGGAAGTCCGTTGCCCGACCGGTGCGGTGCCACCCATGCCCGAACCCTCGCATCGCTCCCGCGCACCACCGGCACGCACCTCGACCCGCGTCGCGGGACGTACTTCCTTGCCGCCCTCGATCTCTAAAAACAATTCTCGTTGACATATTCTCCGGGACCTGGTGAGGTGATGCCATGCCGACGACACACCACATCGCCCAGTTCAACGTCGCGCGAATGCTCGCTCCCCTGGACACGCCCACCATGGTCGACTTCGTCGCCGGTCTCGACCCGGTCAACGAACTCGCCGACGGCGCGCCCGGCTTCGTCTGGCGCCTGACGGGCGAGGACGAGGGAGTGCCCTCGTCCACCGACATCCGCCCCTACGACCCCGACTCCATCGTGACCATGTCGGTGTGGGAGACCCCGGAACTGCTCTGGGAGTTCGTCTACCGCAGCGGTCACCTGGAATACCTGCGCCGGCGCCAGGACTGGTTCCACCACCTCGCCGAGATCACCCAGGTGGTGTGGTGGCTCCCGGCGGGGACCATCCCGACCGTCGCCGAGGGCAAAGCGCGCCTGGACCATCTGCGCGAACACGGCCCCACCCCGTACGCCTTCACCTTCCGCAACCGCTTCCCCGCACCGGCGACGGACACCGAAGAGCGGGCGGCGGAGGTCGCCTGACCACACCCGCGGACAGCACGGGGTTGCGGCGGCCCTCGCCGCCGCCGCAACCCCGTGGCGAGCGTGCCACTCGAAGCTCGCGCCGGCACCAGGGCCGCCGGCCGCCGCGGTTCCGGGACGATTCGTCCCCCACGAACGCCGAGGTGGCCAGGGACGCAGGATCGCGCATCAGACCTGACAGAGCCCGTTCCGACGATGCCGCGCAGGCGGAATGTCCACCGATTCCGCCGCCGTGACGTCGAAGCCGCCGGCAGCCGAGCCATGGACCATCGCCCGCACCCGAACGACCCCCACTCGCAGTCGCATCCGTTCCCGCCCCTCGGCCAGGGCGGCCGCCGCGCCGACTTCCCCATCGCACGCGAGATGGCGCCCCCAGGCGTACACATCGACCCGCCGGACGATCCGCCGCGGACGCGGGCGACGTCCCTCGCGAGCCGCCTCCGCCAGGACTCGGGCGCTGTAGCGCAGATCGAAGCACCGGACGGATCGCCACGGTGCTCCGGAAGAAGCCGATCCGCCCGCCTCTTCGAGGCGACGCGGGATCGGGTGATGTGCGGTACGGGACATGGGAACTCCGTCGTTGCACCGCCGGGTCCTCCACCTGGCGTAGCCAACGGTACCCGTGTGCGCCGGTGCCCCGATCCCGCCCCGGGCCGCGCTGCCGTCCACCGCCGGTCGTCCCCATACACGTCAAGCTGCCGGGCCCTCTCGCGCCGGGGCGCGGGAAATCTACGGGATCAGGGCCGCGTCGACCGCCTTGGTGTCCCAGTAGAACGGCCGGATCTCGGTGATCAGGCCATCCCGGATGGTGATCATCTGCATCACCCACGTGTCGAGGACACGGCCGGTGGCTCGGGCGGTGAGCAGGCCGTGGTTGAGGATGGCGGCCCGCTCGCCGTCGATGGCGAAACGTTGTTCGAGGAATTCCATGTCCCGCCAGGCCTCGCCCATCGCGGCCATGAAGTCCTCGATGCCCTCCGGGCCGTAGCGGGGACCGCCGTAGGGGAGTCCGGGCGACTGGTACATGACGACGTCCGGATCGAGGCAGGCGGCGAGGTCGGCGAAGCTCGCCTTGCCCCGGCCGCCGGCGGCGACGTACGCGGCCTCCGCGGCGAAGAACCGCCGAAGGACGGCGAGTGTGTCGGTGTCGGCGTCGGCGATGGGCCGGGGTGCGGGGTGTGTGTTCTCGGAGGTCACGGGTCCATCGTGAAGTCCGGCGCGGGGCGGTGCCGGCGGCAATCGGTCGTCGCGTTGCCGCACCTCCCCGGGACGTCCATCGCCCGCACCCCCCGCACCCGCCCGCACCGCTCGCCCATCCGCACGCCCGACAACCCGCGCCGCAGGTGCGCGTAGAGCGCGTACACCCCGTCGCCCGGATCGAGGATCGCGTGATTCCCGACCGGCCCCCGGGCCGCGAACACGTCCCGAAACGCCCCCCGGATGTGTCCGCCATCACATGGAACCTTTCCCGGCTGGGCGTCCTCTTCCTGGCGATCGGCCGACAACTCGTCGGCCCGGGAAGGGGATCGCGCCATGCACAACGCCGCCGAAGCCGCAGGCAGCACGAGAACCACCACCAACATGGCCGCGACCCCGGATGCGGCCACCGCCGGGCGCCGGCGCAAAGGCACCGCCGTCGCCGCGCTGCTGGCCGGCGACGCGCTCGTCCACGCCTTCTGGGCGACCGGCGCGACCTGGCCGGCCGGCAGCACCGAGGCCCTGTCGCAGGGACTGCTCAACGCCGACGTCCCGTTCACCCCACGCGTCCTGCTCCCGCTGTGCACACTGCTCACCACCGCCGCCGTCGGCATATACGCACACAGCCGGGGCCGCGGCGGCAGACTCGCCGCGCTCGTCAGCGCGGCCGTGGCCACCGGGCTCACCGTGCGGGCCGGAGCGGGCGTGGTCTGGGCCCTCGGCGTCGGAGCCGATCCGGGCAGCACGTTCTACCGGCTCAACCTCGCCGTCTACACCCCGGTGTGCGTGGGCTTCGGATACGCCGCCGCGCGCGTCGCGCTGGACGGCGTCGTCCGGCGGCCGAGTCGGCTGCTCCGAACGCGGGCCGCCGGGAGATGATCACCACCGTGCCCAAGCGTGGAACCGAGGACCGAGCCGCCGAGCGCCGTGCGCGCGGCGTCGCCCTTGCCCGCGCCGCCCGCCGCGGCGACACCCTCGCGATGAGCGATCTGCTCGACCACCTGATCCCCTACGTCACCACCATCTGTGGCCCGATCGCCCTGGACGCCCGGCAGGACGCGGTCCAGGAAACCCTCGTCGTGGTCTTCCGCGCCCTGCGCACCCTCGACGAACCCGAGGCGCTGTACGGCTGGGTCCGGGCAATCGCGGTGCGCGAGGCGGTGCGGATCGCGCGGCGGGCGATCCGCGACGTCCCCACGGACCGGGCCGACCCGCCCGCACCCGGCGACCCGCAACTCGCCGCCGACATCGACGACGTACTGGCCCGGCTATCCCCCGAACACCGCGCCGTACTGGTCCTGCGCGACATCGAGGGCCTGGACGAACAGACCGCCGCCGACCTGCTCGGCGTCCCCGAAGGCACCGTCAAGTCCCGGCTGCACCGCGCCCGGGCGGGATTCCGAAGGATGTGGACGGCATGAGCAAGCCACACGAACCCGACAAGATTGAACCCCCCGACACCAACGCCGACACCGACGCCACCACCGACATCGACGCCGAGCCGATCGACGCGGTGGGCCGACTCCGGGTGCTGATCGCCGGGATCCCCGGAGCGCGCATCGTCGAAGGGATCGTCGATGCGCCGTTCCCCGACGTCTGGGCGGTGATGGGGGACCTGGAACACGGCTTCGGTCGATTCCAGCCGGACATGCGCCACGTTCGGGTACTACGACGCGACGGCGATCGTATAGAGGCGCACGCACGCAGCCGATACGGGATGCGGGCCCGCTTCGAGGGCGTGCTGCGCCCGGGGTGGTGCTGGCTGCAGAGCAGGTTCGTGATCATCGGCATGGCGGCCGTCCCGGAGCATGGAAGAACGCGGGTGGCCCTCACCGGCGGCGTACGCGTCCCCGGCCGCGCCGCCATCGTGCCGGTGGGCGCGACCCGCGAACTGCGCCGTGGCCTGGCCCGGTTGAGCCAGGCGGTACAGGAAGGCTGACCGACCCGGTGAAACCGGGCTGCGGGCGGGGCGGTTGCGGTGGGGTGGGGCATCGAGAGCTTGCATTCTGGATAGGTGGCATCCAGAATAAAAACCGCAGCCCACCCCACCACCTCAACCACACCACCGGCTTCGGAGGGGGACCCTCGCCCCGTCACTCACATCGACCCTCAACGGCCCCACGAAACGCCGCCCGCCCCGCCACCACCCCCTGGTCGATGGTGCGTGCCTGGCTCGCCGTGGCGCGGTCGCGACAACCGGGGCGTACGTGCCGCGCCGGTCTGGCACTCACGTTCCTGCTGATCACCGGCCACTTCGTCGCGTCCACCTTCGTCCGGCCCATCCTGCGTGACGTATCCGGTGTCGATCACGGCCTGATCGCCCTCCCGCCCGTCGGCTATGGACTGGCGGCTGTGGGCGGCAACTTCGCGGCGGGCAACCGAACCTCCCACAACGCCCGCCGCATCCTGCTCACCATCGCGATCGGCCTGACCCGCCGCACCCAAGGCGGCCGAGGCCGCGACGTCGCGGTTCGTCGCCGTGTTCAACCTGTCCATCGCCCTCGGCGCGCTACTCGGCGCACTCGCCGTCGACGGCTTCACCACCACGGCGACCCTGTGGCTCGCCACCGGCCTCACCCCTTTTCACCGCACTGACCGCAGGCACGCTTTGCCGGCCAACCGGGAACCGACCACCACGCACACCGACAACCGCGCTCGAAGCCATCACCGCGCCAAGGAGCCCTCGACCATGAGCAACACCTCGTTCACCATCACCAACCCGTCCGACCTGCACAACCCGGTGTCCTATGGCTACAGCCACGTGGTCGACGTCCCGGCCCCCGGCCTGGTCTTCGTTGCCGGCCAGTACGCCTCCGGCCCCACCGGCGCGGTCGACTCATCGGACTTCGCGGCGCAGGTCGAACTGTCCTTCGCCAACCTGGGCGCCGCCCTGGCCGCGGCCGGCCTGGGCTTCCGCGACGTGGTCCGACTCGGCACGTACATCGTCGACCACGACCACACCAAGCTCGAAGCCCTGCTCGCGGTGATCACCCGCATCTGGGGCGACAAGCCGCCGGCCCAAACCCTCCTCGGGGTGGCCGCCCTCGCCCTCCCCGACATGCTTTTCGAGGTGGACGCGGTAGCGGTCCGCCCGTAACCCCGACGAACCGATCCGAGTCCAATTGGACTCACTCACCACACGCTCCGTGGCCCGACATCCTGCGATGTCGGGCCACCGAGCGT